>NZ_JBNCAQ010000022.1:0-151402 GCF_049808595.1 Streptomyces aurantiaciflavus
AACGGTCTGTCTTCGGATGCCGGCCCCAGTGAACTCCAGCTTCGGTTGGGGGTGATGGGTGGCTGGTCGTTGTTTGAGAACTGCACAGTGGACGCGAGCATCTGTGGCCAAGTTTTTAAGGGCGCACGGTGGATGCCTTGGCACCAGGAACCGATGAAGGACGTGGGAGGCCGCGATAGTCCCCGGGGAGTCGTCAACCAGGCTTTGATCCGGGGGTTTCCGAATGGGGAAACCCGGCAGTCGTCATGGGCTGTCACCCACTGCTGAACACATAGGCAGTGTGGAGGGAACGCGGGGAAGTGAAACATCTCAGTACCCGCAGGAAGAGAAAACAACCGTGATTCCGGGAGTAGTGGCGAGCGAAACTGGATGAGGCCAAACCGTATGCGTGTGAGACCCGGCAGGGGTTGCGCATGCGGGGTTGTGGGATCTCTCTTCTGTCGTCTGCCGGCGGCAGGACGAGTCAGAAACCGTTGATGTAGGCGAAGGACATGCGAAAGGTCCGGCGTAGAGGGTAAGACCCCCGTAGTCGAAACGTCAGCGGCTCGTTTGAGAGACACCCAAGTAGCACGGGGCCCGAGAAATCCCGTGTGAATCTGGCGGGACCACCCGCTAAGCCTAAATATTCCCTGGTGACCGATAGCGGATAGTACCGTGAGGGAATGGTGAAAAGTACCCCGGGAGGGGAGTGAAATAGTACCTGAAACCGTGTGCCTACAAGCCGTGGGAGCGTCGGAACAAGGCTTGCCTTGTTCTCGTGACTGCGTGCCTTTTGAAGAATGAGCCTGCGAGTTTGCGGTGTGTTGCGAGGTTAACCCGGGTGGGGTAGCCGTAGCGAAAGCGAGTCCGAAGAGGGCGTTTCAGTAGCACGCTCAAGACCCGAAGCGGAGTGATCTAGCCATGGGCAGGTTGAAGCGGAGGTAAGACTTCGTGGAGGACCGAACCCACCAGGGTTGAAAACCTGGGGGATGACCTGTGGTTAGGGGTGAAAGGCCAATCAAACTCCGTGATAGCTGGTTCTCCCCGAAATGCATTTAGGTGCAGCGTCGTGTGTTTCTTGCCGGAGGTAGAGCACTGGATAGGCGATGGGCCCTACCGGGTTACTGACCTTAGCCAAACTCCGAATGCCGGTAAGTGAGAGCGCGGCAGTGAGACTGTGGGGGATAAGCTCCATGGTCGAGAGGGAAACAGCCCAGAGCATCGACTAAGGCCCCTAAGCGTACGCTAAGTGGGAAAGGATGTGGAGTCGCACAGACAACCAGGAGGTTGGCTTAGAAGCAGCCACCCTTGAAAGAGTGCGTAATAGCTCACTGGTCTAGTGATTCCGCGCCGACAATGTAGCGGGGCTCAAGCGTACCGCCGAAGTCGTGTCATTGCGATATATACCCCCAACGGGGATCGTGATGGGTAGGGGAGCGTCGTCTGCCGGGTGAAGCAGCACCGGAAGGTAGTTGTGGACGGTTGACGAGTGAGAATGCAGGCATGAGTAGCGATTCACACGTGAGAAACGTGTGCGCCGATTGACTAAGGGTTCCTGGGTCAAGCTGATCTGCCCAGGGTAAGTCGGGACCTAAGGCGAGGCCGACAGGCGTAGTCGATGGATAACCGGTTGATATTCCGGTACCCGCTGTGAAGCGTCAAACATCGAACCAGGCGATGCTAAGTCCGTGAAGCCGTCCCGGAGCCTTCGGGCAAAGGGAAGTGGTGGAGCCGACGGACCAGACTTGCAGTAGGTGAGTGATGGGGTGACGCAGGAAGGTAGTCCATCCCGGGCGGTGGTTGTCCCGGGGTAAGGGTGTAGGCCGTGCGATAGGTAAATCCGTCGCACATAAGGCTGAGACCTGATGCCGAGCCGATTGTGGTGAAGTGGATGATCCTATGCTGTCGAGAAAAGCCTCTAGCGAGTTTCATGGCGGCCCGTACCCTAAACCGACTCAGGTGGTCAGGTAGAGAATACCGAGGCGTTCGGGTGAACTATGGTTAAGGAACTCGGCAAAATGCCCCCGTAACTTCGGGAGAAGGGGGGCCACACCTGGTGATGGGCTTTACGTCCTGAGCTGGGGGTGGCCGCAGAGACCAGCGAGAAGCGACTGTTTACTAAAAACACAGGTCCGTGCGAAGCCGTAAGGCGATGTATACGGACTGACGCCTGCCCGGTGCTGGAACGTTAAGGGGACCGGTTAGTCGAGATTCGTCTCGGCGAAGCTGAGAACTTAAGCGCCAGTAAACGGCGGTGGTAACTATAACCATCCTAAGGTAGCGAAATTCCTTGTCGGGTAAGTTCCGACCTGCACGAATGGCGTAACGACTTCTCGACTGTCTCAACCATAGGCCCGGTGAAATTGCACTACGAGTAAAGATGCTCGTTTCGCGCAGCAGGACGGAAAGACCCCGGGACCTTTACTACAGTTTGATATTGGTGTTCGGTTCGGCTTGTGTAGGATAGCTGGGAGACTGTGAAGTCCCAACGCCAGTTGGGGTGGAGTCGTCGTTGAAATACCAGTCTGGTCGTGCTGGATGTCTAACCTGGGTCCGTGATCCGGATCAGGGACAGTGTCTGATGGGTAGTTTAACTGGGGCGGTTGCCTCCTAAAGGGTAACGGAGGCGCCCAAAGGTTCCCTCAGCCTGGTTGGCAATCAGGTGTTGAGTGTAAGTGCACAAGGGAGCTTGACTGTGAGACCGACGGGTCGAGCAGGGACGAAAGTCGGGACTAGTGATCCGGCGGTGGCTTGTGGAAGCGCCGTCGCTCAACGGATAAAAGGTACCCCGGGGATAACAGGCTGATCTTCCCCAAGAGTCCATATCGACGGGATGGTTTGGCACCTCGATGTCGGCTCGTCGCATCCTGGGGCTGGAGTCGGTCCCAAGGGTTGGGCTGTTCGCCCATTAAAGCGGTACGCGAGCTGGGTTTAGAACGTCGTGAGACAGTTCGGTCCCTATCCGCTGTGCGCGTAGGAGTCTTGAGAAGGGCTGTCCCTAGTACGAGAGGACCGGGACGGACGAACCTCTGGTGTGCCAGTTGTTCTGCCAAGGGCATGGCTGGTTGGCTACGTTCGGGAGGGATAACCGCTGAAAGCATCTAAGCGGGAAGCCTGCTTCGAGATGAGGACTCCCACCCACTTGATGGGGTAAGGCTCCCAGTAGACGACTGGGTTGATAGGCCGGATCTGGAAGCACGGTAACGTGTGGAGGTGACCGGTACTAATAGGCCGAGGGCTTGTCCTCAGTTGCTCGCGTCCACTGTGTTAGTTCTGAGGCAACGACCGTTGCCGGCTTTGAGTGAAAACAAGTGAAGAGTGTGCTTGTTCGCTCGAAACCATTAGGGTTTCGGTGGTTATAGCGTGAGGGAAACGCCCGGTTACATTCCGAACCCGGAAGCTAAGCCTTACAGCGCCGATGGTACTGCAGGGGGGACCCTGTGGGAGAGTAGGACGCCGCCGAACAATCTTTGGGAAGGACCCCTGGTCACCAGCGTTCAGCTGGGACCAGGGGTCCTTTTCGTTTTTCAGGGGCGCACCGGGTACCCGGCTGCGCGAGAATGACTTGCGGTACCGAAGACAGGAGTCACCATGTCCACCAACTCTCCCGACGACCGACCGGAGCGCGACCAGCGGCGCCGGGACAGTGGGGATCGCGGCGATCGTGGCGGCTTCCGCCGCGACAACGACCGTGGTGGCTACGGTCGTCGTGACGACCATCGTGGTGGCTACGGTCGGCGGGACGACCGCCGAGACGACCGTGACCGCGGAGACCGTGACCGCGGTGACCGGGGTGATCGCGGCGGGTTCCGTCGGGACGACCGTCGCGGTGACAACCGTGGTGGTGGCTACGGCCGTCGCGACGACCGTCGTGAAGGAGATCGGGGTTCCCGTCCGGCGTTCCAGCGGGACGACCGCGATCGCGGGTTCCGTCGGGACGACCGGGGCGACCGTGGCGACCGACCCGCCTTCCGGCGTGACGACGACCGCGGCGGTCATGGCCGGCGGGACGACCATCGTGGTGGTTACGGTCGTCGTGATGATCGCCGCGACGACCGCGACCGCGGGGACCGCGGTGAGCGCGGCGGATTCCGCCGTGACGATCGGCGGGACGACCGTCGTGATGACCGTCGGGACGACCACCGTGGTGGATACGGCCATCGCGACGACCGTGGTGAGCGCGGTGGTTTCCGGCGCGACGACCGCGGCGGTGACCACCGTGACGAGCGGCGCGACGACCGGCGGGGTGACGACCGTGGTGAGCGCGGTGGTTTCCGGCGCGACGACCGCGGCGGTGACCGGGGCGGGTTCCGCCGCGACGACCGCCGTGACGAGCGGCGCGACGACCGGCGGGGTGACGACCGTGGTGAGCGCGGTGGTTTCCGGCGCGACGACCGCGGCGGTGACCGGGGTGGGTTCCGTAGGGACGACCGCCGTGACGACCGCCGCGATGGCCGGCGGGACGACCGGCGGGGCGACGACCGTGGGGACCGCGGCGGTTTCCGGCGCGAGGACAGCCGCAGCGGCGAGCGTGCCGGGTACCGCGGCGGGCGGGACGACCGTGGTGGACGCGGGCCCCGGCGTGATGACCGTGGCGGGCGGCCCGGTGGTTTCCGGGGCCGTGACGACCGTGGCGGACGTGACGACAGGCGCGGCGGGCGGTTCCGTGACGAGCGGGACCGTGACCGGGACCGCGAGCCGATCAAGCGGCTGCCGATCCCCGAGGACGTCACCGGGGACGAGATCGACAAGGACGTACGGCAGGAGCTGCAGAGTCTGCCCAAGACGCTCGCCGATGACGTCGCGAGGAACCTGGTGATGGTCGCGCGGCTCATCGACGAGGACCCCGAGGGGGCCTACGGGTACTCGAGGGTCGCCCTGCGGCTGGCGTCGAGGGTCGCCGCTGTGCGGGAGGCGGCCGGGTTCGCCGCGTACGCCAACCAGAAGTACAGCGAGGCGCTTGCCGAGTTCCGGGCCGCGCGGCGGATGACGGGGACCGTGGACCTGTGGCCCGTCATGGCCGACTGTGAGCGTGGGCTCGGGCGGCCGGAGAAGGCGCTGGACATGGCCGGTGCGCCCGAGGTGCACAAGCTCGACAAGGCCGGGCAGGTCGAGATGCGGCTCGTCGCGGCCGGCGCCCGGCGTGACATGGGGCAGCTGGACGCGGCCATCGTGACGCTGCAGAGCCCCGAGCTGGCCTCCAGCTCCGTGCAGCCGTGGACCGCGCGGTTGCGGTACGCGTATGCGGACGCGCTGCTGGCCGCCGGGCGGGAGCGCGAGGCGCGGGAGTGGTTCGCGAAGGCTGTCGAGGCCGACCGGGACGGCAGCACCGACGCGTCGGACCGGCTGGCCGAGATGGACGGTGTGGAGTTCGTCGACGCGCTGGATGAGGACGCGGCCGGCAGCGAGCCGGATGAGGACAAGGCCGACGGTCAGGACTGACGGGGGTGAGTGAAGGGGCGGGATTCCGGTGCGGTCGGAGTCCCGCCCCTTTTCCGTGCGCCTGTTCAGAAGTCCAGGGAGCGCAGGACCAGGCCGGAGGCCGGTTTCGGACCGAACGACGTCGACTTGCGGGGCATCGTGACGCCCTGGCGGGCGAGGTCGCGGACGACCTCCTCGCGGACCGGGTGCAGCAGGACCGCCGTACCGCCGTCGCGTTCCGCCTTCTCGACCGTGGCGGCCGTGTCGTGGATGTAGGCGATGCGGGTGGGGTCGTCCTCGGGGATGTGCCATACGTGGTCGAGGAGCGTGGCGTGCAGGACCGTCGCGTCGAGGGTGCGCCAGGTCGGAGGGCGGTCGGTGGGGACCGTGCGGGCGAGGAGGGCCGGGTCGGGGCGGTCCAGGAGGTGAAAGGCGCCGTCGCCGGCCAGCAGGAAGGCGTTGCACGCGCAGGCCGCGTCCGCCAGGGCGGCGAGCGCCTCCGGCAGCGGCACGTCCAGGCGGCGGACGCGGAACAGGTTCTCGACGGCGGCCAGGGCCTCGGAGACGGGCAGGCCGTGCAGAAGGCGGTGGATGGCGCGGACGCGCAGTGGATAGCGGGCCGTGTCGACGAGGAGGACCAGGCCGTGGTCCCAGGGGCTCGGGGAGGGGTGCTCCGCGCGTAGACGTCGGTACGTCGCCCAGCGGTGGTGGCCGTCGGCGATCAGGGCCTGGTGGTGGGCGAGGTCGGTCTGGACGCGGGCCACCTCGGCGGGGTCGGTGATCGACCAGAGGCGGTGGCTGAAGCCGTCCTCCGTGGTCGTCGACAGGAGCGGGGGTTGTTCGGCGGTGCGCTCTACGACGTCGGCGGCGGTGCCGTCGCCCCGGTAGGTCAGCAGGAGCGGCTCGAGGTTCGCGTAGGTGGCGCGCATCAGGGCCGCGCGGTCGGCGACGATGTGCGGCATGACGTCCTCATGGGGCAGGACGATGCCCGCCGAGGGTTCCGAGACGCGCAGGGTGCCGATGAGGCCGCGCTGGAGTATGCCGTCGGGGTGCCGCTGCTCGTAGACGTACAGGGCCGGTTCGGGGTCGGCCGTGAGGACGCCTTCGGAGAGCCAGCGGCGGAGGGTGGCGGCGGCCTGTTCGTTGCGGGCGCCGGCGGTGGTGGCCTGGGGGAGGATGAGGCGGACGATGTTGTACGGGTCCGCGTCCTGGAGCTGGTGCAGGCCGTCGGGGCGGACGACGACGTCGTACGGCGGGGAGGTGACGGCGGCGAGGCTGCCGACCCGGTCGGGGTCGTAGCGCAGGCCTCGGAACGGGGTGAGTTCCAGGCCTCGGGGCGCCGTTGCTTCCGAGTGACCTGCTGTGTTCATCCCGGCATCGTACGTGTGTCAGTGGCATGCGGGATGATCGGGGGAAAGCGGAGCGAACGAGGAGCGATGCGGAATGAGCCAGGGCGTCAGGACGAGGCCCGAGGGCAGTGGGCAGGCCCTGAGCGAGGCGTACGACACGGCGCTGCTCGATCTCGACGGGGTGGTGTACGCGGGCGGGAGCGCGATCGTGCACGCCGTCGAGTCGCTGGCCACGGCCCGCGCCGGCGGGATGCGGCTCGCGTACGTCACCAACAACGCGCTGCGGACGCCCGACACCGTGGCCGGGCACCTCACCGAGCTGGGCATACCGACCGGGGCGGACGAGGTCATCACCTCGGCGCAGGCGGTGGCCCGGCTGATCAGTGAGCAGGTGCCGGCGGGGGCGCGGGTGCTGGTGATCGGCGGGGAGGGGCTGCGGGTCGCGCTGCGCGAGCGGGGGCTCGTGCCGGTGGAGTCGGCGGACGACGATCCGGCGGCCGTCGTGCAGGGGTACGGCGGGCCTGACCTGCCGTGGGGGCGGTTCGCCGAGGCGTCCTACGCCGTCGCGCGGGGGGTGCCGTGGTTCGCGTCCAACACCGATCTGACGATTCCCAGTGGGCGCGGGATCGCTCCGGGCAACGGGGCCGCGGTGGAGGTCGTGCGGATCGCGACCGGGGCCGAGCCGCAGGTCGCGGGCAAGCCGTTGCCGCCCATGCACCGGGAGACGATCCTGCGCACCGGCGCCCGGCGGCCGTTGGTGGTCGGCGACCGGCTGGACACCGACATCGAGGGGGCGTTCAACGGGGACGTCGACTCGCTGCTGGTGCTGACCGGCGTGACCGACGGCGCGCAGCTGCTCGCGGCGCCGCCGCGGCACCGGCCGACGTATGTCGACGCCGATCTGCGCGGCATGCTCACCGGGCAGCCGGAGGTCACGGCGGACGGAGGCGGCTTCCGGTGCGGGGGCTGGACGGCGACGGTGGGCGGCATGGGGGTCCCCCCGCTCGAGCGAAGCCGAGAGCGGGGGAGGCTGGAGCTCGACGGGGACGGTGATGCCTTGGACGGGCTGCGGGCGTTGTGCGCGGCCGCGTGGACGGCGGCGGGTGAGGGTTCGTGCGGGCTGGACGGGGGGAAGGCGCTCGCTCGGCTGGGGTTGTGAGGCCGCCGGTCGTCACGGGCGCAGCGGGCCGTGAACCTGTGAACCCGGCGGTGGCCCGTGACCAGGGATCGAGTCGGCTTGGCAGGGTAGGCTAACCTAACTGCGTGTTGGTCGACAGTGTTCCCGAACAGCGCGCGGATACCGCCCCCGCGCCCCCAACCCGCCGGGTGGCCCGTTCCGTTGGGCTGCTCGTCTCCGTCGCGGTCCTGCTGCTGGTGGCGGTGGCGAGCATCGCCATCGGGGCCAAGGAACTGTCCCTCGCGCAGGTCTGGCACGGCCTGTTCGAGGACACGGGGACCTACGGTGACGTGGTCGTGGGGGAGCGGCTGTCGCGGACCGTGCTCGGGCTGCTCGTCGGTGCCGCGCTGGGACTGTCCGGAGCCGTGCTGCAGGCCCTCACGCGCAACCCGCTGGCCGACCCCGGACTGCTCGGTATCAACGCGGGCGCCTCGGCCGCTGTCGTCACCGCCATCACCTACCTCGGCGTCACGAGCCTGAGCGGGTATGTGTGGTTCGCGTTCTTCGGAGCGGCCGTGGTCGGCGCGCTGGTGTGGTTCCTCGGTGGCAGCCGGGGCGCGACCCCGGTGCGGCTCGCGCTCGCCGGTACCGCGATCGCCGCCGCGCTCTTCGGCTACGTCCAGGCCGTGATGATCCTGGACAAGGCGGCGCTCGCCAAGATGCGCTTCTGGACGGTCGGTTCGCTGACCTCGGCGACCGACGAGACGATCTGGCAGGTGCTGCCCTTCCTCGTGGCGGGCACGCTCCTGGCCTTCCTCCTCGCCCGGCCGCTGAACGCGATGGCCATGGGCGACGACACCGCCAAGGCCCTCGGCGCCCATCTCAACCGCACCCGGGCGCTGTCCATGCTCGCCGCCACCGTGCTGTGCGGTGCCGCGACCGCCGCCTGCGGGCCGATCGTGTTCGTCGGGCTGATGGTCCCGCACGTCGTCCGCTCGTTCACCGGCCCCGACCTGCGCTGGATCATGCCGTACGCGGCGATCCTGTCGCCGGTGCTGCTGCTCGGCTCCGATGTGATCGGCCGGGTCGTCGCCCGGCCGTCGGAGGTCCAGGTCGGCATCATCACCGCGATCATCGGCGGCCCGGTCTTCATCTTTCTCGTACGACGGCGAAGGACGGCGCAGCTGTGAGGACCGCATCCAGGACCGCACCGCAGAGGACCACGCAGAGCGCGCCGGCCGTGCGGCACGGGACGCGTACGGCCGGCGGCCCGCGTGCCCTGCGCCTGCCCGGCGGGCTCTCTCTCCGCCTGGACCTGCGGGCGCTGGTCGTCGTCGCCCTGCTGGTCGTCGCCGCGCTCGCCGCGAGTGTGGTGCTGATCGGCACCGGCGACTTCCCGATCCCGGCCGGGGACGTGCTGAAGACGCTGGCGGGCGACGGCACCGTCGCCCAGGAGTTCATCGTCAAGGACCTGCGGCTGCCGCGCGTCCTCGTCGGGCTGCTGGTCGGTGCCGCGCTGGGGCTCGGGGGCGCGGTGTTCCAGGCCGTCTCCCGCAACCCGCTGGGCAGCCCGGACGTGCTGGGGCTCGGGCAGGGGGCGACGGCCGGCGCGCTCGTGGTGATCGTGCTGATGTCCGGCACCGCCAACCAGGTCGCAGTCGGGGCGCTCGTGGGCGGGCTGGTGACCGGCGCCGCCATCTATCTGCTCGCCTGGAAGCGGGGCGTGCACGGTTACCGGCTCGTGCTGGTCGGTATCGGCATGTCGGCCATCGCGACCGCGGTCAACGGCTATCTCCTGACCAAGGCCGACCTCGTCGACGCGGCCCGCGCGGTGGTGTGGATGACCGGCTCGCTCGACGGCCGCGACTGGAAGCAGGTCTGGCCGCTGCTGTGGCTGTGCTGTCTGCTCGTCCCGCTGGTCCTCGCCAACGCGCGCGGGCTGCGGATGATGGAGATGGGCGACGACGTCTCCCACGCCCTCGGGGTACGAGTGGAGCGCGTACGGCTGCTGCTGATGGTCTGCGCCGTGCTGCTCACCGCGGCTGCCACCGCCGCCGCCGGCCCCGTCGCCTTCGTGGCGCTCACCGCGCCGCAACTCGCCCGTCGCCTGACCCGCTCGCCCGGGCCGAACCTCGTGCCCTCCCTGTGCATGGGTGCCGCCCTCCTGGTCACCGCCGACTGGGCCTCGCAGCGGCTCTTCGGCGAGGGTCAGCTGCCCGTGGGCGTGGTCACCGGCGTGCTCGGCGGTGTCTACCTGCTGTGGCTGCTCGTCACCGAGCGCAGGGCGGGCCGGATATGAAGCCCGGCGAGCCGGGTGCCGAGCGGGGCCGGACATGAGCGTCACCACCCGTGTGAGCCACGGGCTGAACAATCAAAGGAGCATCGTGAACCGCCTGTCCGCCGAGAACGTCACCCTCGCCTACGACCAGCGGGTCATCGCCGAACAGCTGTCGGTGGAGATCCCCGACAACTCCTTCACCGTGATCGTCGGCCCCAACGCCTGCGGCAAGTCGACGCTCCTGCGGGCGCTGTCGCGGATGCTGAAGCCGAGCGAGGGCCGGGTGCTCCTCGACGGGCAGGTCATCCAGTCGATGCCCGCGAAGAAGGTCGCGCGGACGCTGGGCCTGCTGCCGCAGTCCTCCATCGCGCCCGACGGCATCACCGTCGCCGACCTGGTGGGCCGCGGCCGCTACCCGCACCAGGGCATCCTGCGCCAGTGGTCGACCGAGGACGAGCGGGTCGTCCAGGAGTCCATGGCACAGACCGGCGTCGCCGAACTCGCCGACCGGTACGTCGACGAGCTGTCCGGCGGTCAGCGTCAGCGCGTGTGGATCGCGATGGCCCTCGCCCAGCAGACCCCGCTGCTGCTGCTCGACGAGCCGACGACGTACCTCGACATCCAGCACCAGATCGATGTCCTCGACCTCTGTGCCGAGCTGCACGAGGAGCAGGGCCGCACGCTCGTCGCCGTGCTGCACGACCTCAATCACGCCGCCCGGTACGCCACCCATCTCATCGCGCTGAAGGGCGGCGAGGTCATCGCGCAGGGCGCGCCGAACGACGTCGTCACGGCCGGGCTGGTGGAGGAGGTCTTCGGGCTGCGCTGCCAGGTCGTCGACGACCCGGAGACGGGGACGCCGCTGGTGGTGCCGGCGGCGCGCAAGGCGCGTACGGGTGCGAAGGCCGATGCCGGGAAGGACGTCGAGAAGGTGGCTGCCACGGAAGTCTCCTGAGACCGACCGGCCTCCGGGGGCTCTCCGGCGCTCAGAGCAGCTTCCGCAGCCGGAACAGGTCGCGCAGGCCCGCCTCCAGCCGCACCCGGCCCGAGCCCCAGGCCTTCGCGAAGTTCAGCTCGCCGTCGACCATCGCCACCAGGTCGTCGCCGGTCATCGTCAGCCGTATCTGCGCCTTCTCGTGCGGCAGACCTCGGAGGGTCTCGTCGACCTCTATGCCGCCACCGGTGAGGCGGCCGACGAAGGTGACGTCCAGGTCGGTGATGCGGCAGCTCACCGAGCGTTCCATGGCCGCGGCAGCGCGGACGTCGCCCTCGGCGTCCCGCATGTTCTCCGAGAGCTTCTCCAGTGCGGCGCGGCACTCCTCGATCGTGGCCATCGCGCTCGACGGTACCCCAGCGGTTCGCGGTAGCGTCTGGGCATGAGCGACTCCGTGCCCGAGGTGGAAGAGGCCCAAGAGGCGGCGTTGCCGGAGGCGGAGGCCCCCGGCGGGCCCGACGACGACCCCGCCGCCCCCGCGCCGCTGCGGGTGCCCCGCACACCCACCGGCAACGCCGAGGTGGACGCCCACCTGGAGCGGCTGGCCGACGCCGACCACCTCGCCGCCGACGGCCACCTCGAGGTGTACGAGGATGTACATCGGGGGCTGCGCGACGCGCTCACCGCGCTCGACGCCCGCCCGGGACCTCCGGCGCCCACCCGTCACCCGACCACCACCCCTCAATGAGACCCTTCGGGTCGCCCCCTTTGATTCGCCGTACGGAAGCAGGAGCTGAACCGAACGTGGCAGGAGTCGCACGTCGTCGTCTGGACGCGGAGCTGGTGCGCCGCAAGCTCGCGCGGTCGCGTGAGCACGCCGGCCAGCTGATCGCCGCGGGGCGGGTCACCGTCGGCAAGACCGTCGCGACCAAGCCGGCCACGCAGGTGGAGACCGCGGCGGCCATCGTCGTCGCGGCCGACGACAGCGATCCCGACTACGTGTCGCGGGGCGGGCACAAGCTCGCCGGCGCGCTCGAGGTGTTCGTGCCGCGGGGGCTCGTCGTCGCGGGGCGGCGGGCGCTGGACGCCGGCGCGTCCACCGGGGGTTTCACCGACGTACTGCTGCGCGCGGGGGCCGCGCATGTCGTCGCCGTCGACGTCGGATACGGGCAACTCGCCTGGTCTCTCCGAAGTGATGAACGCGTCACCGTCAAGGACCGTACGAACGTACGCGAGTTGACGCTCGAAGCGATCGATGGGGAGCCAGTGGATCTTGTCGTGGGGGACTTGTCCTTCATTCCGCTCGGGCTGGTGCTGCCGGCCCTGGCACGGTGCACCAAGCCGGACGCCGACCTGGTGATGATGGTCAAGCCGCAGTTCGAGGTGGGGAAGGAACGGCTGGGCAGCGGGGGCGTCGTACGCAGCCCGCAGCTGCGGGCCGAGGCCGTGCGGGGCGTGGCCGAGAAGGCGTGGGATCTCGGACTCGGGGTGAAGGGTGTCACCGCCAGTCCGCTGCCCGGGCCCTCCGGGAACGTCGAGTACTTTCTGTGGCTCCGGGCCGGGGCGTCCGCTCTGGACCCGGCCGATGTTGACCGTGCAGTGGCGGAGGGGCCGCGTTGACACAGAACCGAGCTCGTACTGTTTTCCTGCTGGCCCACACGGGGCGGCCCGCCGCGATCCGCAGCGCGGAGCTGGTGGTGAAGGGGCTGCTGCGCGAGGGCATCGGAGTGCGCGTCCTGGAGTACGAGGCGCGCGACCTGCCCCTGCCGGACGAGGTGGAGCTGGTCGCCGAGGCCACCCCGCAGTGCCTGGAGGGCTGTGAGCTGCTCATCGTCCTCGGCGGCGACGGCACCCTGCTGCGCGGCGCGGAGTTCGCGCGGGCGTCCGGGGTGCCGATGCTCGGCGTGAACCTCGGGAGCGTCGGGTTCCTGGCCGAGGCCGAGCGCGACGACCTCGACAAGGTCGTCGACCGGGTGGTGACGAAGGCGTACGAGGTCGAGGAGCGGATGACCGTCGATGTCGTCGTGCATCGCAACGGGGACATCGTGCACACGGACTGGGCGCTGAACGAGGCGGCGGTGCAGAAGGCCGGCGCCGAGAAGCTGCTGGAAGTCGTGCTGGAGATCGACGGGCGGCCGGTGACGGGGTTCGGGTGTGACGGGATCGTGCTGTCCACGCCCACCGGGTCGACGGCTTACGCGTTCTCGGCGGGCGGGCCCGTGGTGTGGCCCGAGGTCGAGGCGTTGCTGATGGTGCCGATCAGCGCGCACGCCCTGTTCGCCAAGCCGCTGGTCACCTCGCCGAACTCGGTCCTCGCCGTCGAGTTGCTGCCGCACATTCCGCCGGGCGTCCTGTGGTGCGACGGTCGGCGGACCTTCGAACTGCCCCCGGGAGCCCGGGTCGAGGTGCGGCGCGGGGCTGTGCCCGTGCGGCTGGCTCGCCTGCACCACGCGTCGTTCACCGATCGGCTGGTGGCCAAGTTCGCCCTGCCCGTCGCCGGGTGGCGCGGGGCCCGGCACTAGGTGTGTTGACCGAGAGGCCGAGCCGGTCGCGGGGGTGCGGGGGAGGCACGTCCACTCGCCCGGGTGACAGGGTGCCTCGCACTCGGGTGGCCGGACCTCGTATGGTCATGTCCGTGTTGGAGGAGATGCGGATACGGTCGCTCGGAGTCATCGACGACGCGGTCGTCGAGCTGTCGCCCGGATTCACCGCCGTCACGGGTGAGACGGGTGCGGGCAAGACCATGGTGGTCACCAGCCTCGGGCTGCTGCTGGGCGGCCGCGCCGATCCCGCCCTCGTGCGGATCGGCGCCGGCCGGGCGGTCGTGGAGGGGCGGATCGCCGTGCCCGCCGACGCCTCGGTGGTCGTACGGGCCGAGGAGGCCGGGGCCGAGCTCGACGACGGGGCGCTGCTGATCAGCCGTACCGTTTCCGCCGAGGGGCGGTCGCGGGCGCATGTCGGGGGGCGGAGTGTGCCGGTGGGCGTGCTGGCCGACCTCGCCGACGAGCTGGTGGCCGTGCACGGGCAGACCGACCAGCAGGGGCTGCTGAAGCTGTCCCGGCAGCGGCAGGCGCTCGACCGGTACGCCGGAGACGCCGTCACCGTGCCGCTCGCCAAGTACACGGAGGCGTACCGGCGGCTGCGGGCCGTGTCCGCCGAGCTCGACGAGATCACCACGCGCGCGCGTGAGCGGGCCCAGGAGGCCGACATGCTGCGCTACGGCCTCGAAGAGATCGCGGGCGTGGAACCGCGCGCCGGGGAGGACGGGGAGCTCGCGGAGGAGGCGGAGCGGCTCGGGCACGCGGAGGCGCTGTCCTCGGCCGCCACGGCCGCTCACGCCGCTCTGGCGGGCAATCCCGAGGACCCCGAGGGCATCGACGCGGCCACGCTCGTCGCGGGCGCTCAGCGGGCCCTGGAGGCCGTCCGGTCGCACGATCCGGCGCTGGCCGCGCTCGCCGACCGGATCGGCGAGATCGGGATCCTGCTCGGTGACGTGGCGGGGGAGCTCGCGGGGTACGCCGACGACCTCGACGCCGATCCGCTGCGGCTGGCGGCCGTCGAGGAGCGGCGGGCCGCGCTCACCGCGCTGACGCGGAAGTACGGCGAAAACGTCGACGCGGTGCTCGCGTGGGCCGAGCGGGGTGCCGCGCGGCTGACGGAACTGGACGGCGACGACGAGCGGATCGACGAGCTGACCGCCGAGCGGGACGCGCTGCGGAGCGAACTGGGCGGGCTGGCGCAGGCGCTGACCGACGCGCGCACGGAGGCCGCCGAGCGGTTCGCCGCCGCCGTGACCGCCGAGCTGGCCTCGCTGGCGATGCCGCACGCGCGCGTGTCGTTCGAGATCCGGCAGACCGAGGATCCGGAGGGCGTGGAGGTCGGCGGACGCACGGTCGCCTACGGGCCGTCCGGTGTCGACGAGGTCGAGCTGCTGCTCGCCCCGCACCCGGGCGCGCCGCCCCGGCCCATCGCCAAGGGCGCGTCCGGCGGTGAGCTCTCGCGCGTGATGCTGGCCGTCGAGGTCGTGTTCGCAGGGACGGATCCCGTGCCGACGTATCTCTTCGACGAGGTCGACGCGGGTGTGGGCGGCAAGGCCGCGGTCGAGATCGGGCGGCGGCTGGCGCGGCTCGCGAAGACCGCGCAGGTCGTCGTGGTCACACATCTTCCGCAGGTCGCCGCCTTCGCCGACCGGCAGCTGCTCGTCGAGAAGACGAACGACGGGTCGGTGACCCGGTCCGGCGTGAAGGTCCTCGAAGGCGAGGAGCGCATCCGGGAGCTGTCCCGGATGCTCGCCGGCCAGGAGGACTCGGAGACGGCCCGGGCGCACGCGGAGGAACTGCTGGCCACGGCCCGCGCGGACGCGTAGCGCGCCACTGCCGGGCGCGGGGCGGGACGAGACCTCCTGGGAGGTGGGTCCCGCCCGAGGTGGCTGTGGGGATTGCGTCCTGGCGTCCGGGCCGGTGTCGGCGTGCGGGATGGCTCGGGGGCGCGCACGGGCGGCCGGAGCGCCGCACAGCGGCACGCCGGATCCGTGTGGTCGGGCCGTCCCTCGCTTTCTCAGGGGCCCGTGGTCGGTTCTGCCTCGGCCTTCCCACAAGGCCACATGGCCGGTCCCGCGCGCCCTTCCGCTTAGGGTGCTCGCATGATCGCAGGGAAGGGCAGGAGCACCGCGTTCGCCGTCGCGGCCGGGCTCACGTGGGTGGGAGTGGCCGTACTGCGCAAGGTGGCGCCGGGTGGGCGGGAGCGGTGGGAGCGGGCGAACTTCGCCGGGCGGACCGTGGAGTTGTACGCCGGGCCCGCCGCGGTGGTCGCGGGCGCGGTGGGAGCGGCCCGGGTGCGGCCGGCCGTCGCGGGGGCCGTGCTGGCCGCCGGGGCCTGTGGGGCGTACGACGACGTCGTCGGCGCCGGTGACGCGCGGCGCGGGTTCCGGGCGCACCTGGGGGCGCTGCGCGAGGGCGAGGTCACCAGCGGGACGGTCAAGCTGTTCGGGATCTCGGCGGCCGGGCTGGTGGCCGGGGCGCTGCTGAAGGAACGGCCCCTCGACAAGGTGCTGGCGGGTGTGGTGATCGCCGGGGCCGCGCACTTCGTCAACCTCGTGGACGTACGCCCCGGCAGGGCGGCCGGGGCCGTGCTCGCGCTGAGCGCGCCGGGGCTGCTGCGGGCGGGGGCGGCCGGCGATCTGTCCGCCGTGTCGGCGGGGGCGGCCGCGGCCGTTCTGCCCGACGACCTCGGGGAGCGCGCGATGCTGGGGGACGCCGGGGCGCACGCGCTGGGCGCCTTGCTCGGTGCGGCGGTCGTCGCGGGCAACACGCGCGGAGGGCTGCTCGCGCACGCCGTCGCCCTGGTGGGTGCGGCTGTCTGCGGGGAGCGGGTGAGCGAGGTGGCACGTGCGGCGGGGCGACCGCAGCTCAACGCGCCGATGTGACGGCAATCGAACGGAACCCCGACCTCCTTCACTCGTGTGGGTGATGTGCGGGGCCGTGTTGCCGGGCCTCCGGGCGCTCGGCGGCACGGAACACCCGTACGTGCTGGCATCCTTGGCGTAGTACGTGGAGGAATGGGAGCGGTCACCCCTCCGCCGGCCCCTTCTGTACGTTTCTTCGTGACCGTCCGACGCCGAACCAGGAGCCCCGGCCACGTGAGCAGCCACTCACCGCACGGCCAGTCGCCGCTGCGCACCGTGCAGGTGCTGGGCGGCGGCAACGCCGGCAGCAGCGCGCATGTGCGCTCCCTGGCCGCGGGGCTCGTCGCGCGGGGCGTGCGGGTGACGGTGTGCGCCCCCGTCGAGGCCGACCACGCCTACGACTTCAGGGGCGCCGGCGCCGAACACGTCCCCGTCCCGCGCAGCAGCGACCCCGCCTCCGTGGCGGCGCTGCGGGCGGCCTGCACGGACGCCGACCTCGTCCACGCGCACGGGCTGCACGCCTCCTTCCGCGCCGTGCTGGCGCTGAGCGGGCGCCGCACGCCGCTCGTCGTCACCTGGCACAACCGGGCGTACGCCGAGGGCGCGCGCGCCCATCTGCTGCGCCTGCTGGAACGGCGGGTCGCGAAGGCGGCCGCCGTGGTGCTCGGCACGACCTCCGATCTCGTGGACCGGGCGCGCCGGACGGGCGCGCGCGACGCCCGGCTCGCCGCCGTGGCGCTTCCCGGGCCCCGGCCGGCCACGGAGGACCCCGACCGGCCGCGCCCCAAGATGCTGGCCGAACTCGGCGCCATCGGCCGCCCGTTGCTGCTGGCCGTCGGCTCCCTGGAGCGTCACCGCGGCTACGACGTCCTGCTGGACGCCTCGCGCGCGTGGCGCCGACGGGACCCCGCGCCCCTGCTGATGATCGCGGGCGAGGGACCCTTGCGGGCGGAGCTGCAGCGCCGCATCGAGGACGAGGGGCTGCCCGTCCGGCTCATCGGGCGCCGGGACGACGTCGGTGACCTGCTGGCCGCCGCCGACCTCGCCCTGCTGCCCGGCGGCGAGGAGTCACGGTCGGTCCTGGCGCAGGAGGCCCTCCACGCGCGCGTGCCGCTTGTCGCCGCCCTGGCCGGCGGTATCCGCGAACTCGTCGGCGACGCGGCCGAACTCGTGCCGCACGAAGACGCGGGGGCCCTCTCCGAGGCCGTCGTCCGGCTCCTGGACGACCCCGAACGGTGCGATCTCCTCCGGGAGTTGGGCACCCGTCAGGCCGGCACCTGGCCCAGCGAGGACGAGACCGTCGCCCAGGTCCTCAGCGTCTACGACGAGTTGACGCAACCCCTGCCGATGATCTGAGCGACGCGGCCGTTTCCGGCACAGCGGCGCGAGCATGCCGCCCCGCGTGGTGCCGCTCACGACACCAGCCGCCGCGCCCGCAGGGCCAGACTCAACGCCAGGACGGTCTGCGGGTCGTCGAGGTCGGTGCCCAGCAACTCACCGATGCGGGCGAGGCGGTTGTACAGCGTCTGGCGGTTGAGGTGCAGCTCGCGGGCCGTCTCCGCCTTGCGGCCCGCGTGGGCCAGATAGGTCTCCAGGGTGGGCAGCAGCGGCGGCTTGGAACGCAGGTCGTGGTCACGGACCGGGCCGATCGCACGGTCCACGAAAGCCGACAGGTCAGGGTGGTCGCGCAGTCGCCACAGCAGCAGGTCGATGTCCAGCCGGCGGGCGTCGTACCACGGCCGGTCCGACAGCCCCTGGGCGGCGGTCGCCGTCTCCGCCGCGTGCCGGAGACCAGCCGAGGCAGCCGCCCAGCCGCCCGCGACGCCGACGACCACGACCGGCGGCTGGGCGCCCGGCCGCTGCATCCCGGCCCGCTCCACCCCGGCCCGCAGCGCCGTCGCCACCCGATCCGCCACCGCCGACCGGTCCGACTCCGAGCGCAGGCCCAGCAGCAGCGGAACGCGGCCCTCCACGGGCCGTACGCCCAGCAGGACCGGCACGCCCAGCGACGCCAGCTCCTCCGCGACCGCGCGGGCCAGCACCGCCCATCCTCCCCCGGGGGACAGCGCGTCACCGAGGCGCATGACGACCGGCAGCAGCGGACTGTTGCCGGGCTTGAAGCCGAGGACACGCGCCTGCGCCGGGGCGTCCTCCGCCGCGATCCGCCCCTCGGCGAGGTCGGTCAGGAAGTCGCCCCGGCCGCGCGCCGCCAGCTCCTCCTCCTGGCGCGCCTGCATCAGCACCACCGCCAGGATCCCGGCCGCCCGCTCAGCGGCGATCCGGTGCACCGGAGCGAGGGGGGCGCGCACCGGCAGCAGCACGAGCCGGGCGCGCACGGCACCCGCCCCCGGCCCACCGCCGGGCACGTCCACGAGCACCGAACCGGCGGGCGGCGGAGCGTCCTTGTGCGGGCCCCGCAGCCCCTCCCACACCTGGAGCGGATCCGCCCCCTCCGGACCGGCCCCGGCGGCGTACAGCAGCTGCCCGTCGGTCGTCTCCAGGAACACCGGGTTGCCGCTGAAGTCCGCCAGGATCCCCAGCACCTGCGGGATCCCGCCCCCGCCCAGCAGGGCCTCCGTGCAGCGGCGGTGCACCTCCTCCGCCCGCTGGAGCAGCGCGTAGTGCCCGTTGACGATCTCGGTGTGGACCTCCTCCGTCACCGTCACGAACGGCACCTCGCGGTGCAGCTGGACCAGGGGGAGCCCGGTCGCCCGTGCCGTCTCCACCAGGGCCGAGGGCAGGCGCGTGAAACGCGTGCCCAGTTCGATCACCAGGGCCGCGATGCCCCGCTCGGCCAGGGTGCGGACGAACGCCCGCTGTTCGGCCGGCCGGGCGCCGAGGCCGTAGCCCGTGGTCAGCAGCAGCTCGCCGCCCTTCAGCAGGGAGGCGATGTTCGGGACCTCGCCCGCGTGCACCCAGCGCACGGTGCGGCCCAGCCGGTCCGCGCCCGCGAGGACCTCGGGCAGCCCGCTGCGCAGGCCGGGCAGCTCCAGCGCGCGCTGCACGGTGATGCCGGCGGCCTGGCTGTCGAATCGATGGTCCGTACGGCTGTCCATGCAGCGGACGCTACCTGCGCAGACGTTCCCGCGACATCCGCGCGGTCACGGCGACGATCTTGCCCCTGCTGTCGAGGACTCGCGCTGGGTTAGGGCGCCGGCGGTCGGGTAGCGGCGGGCCATGGAGATGAGTGTGGTCGCTGTGGCACGTGAGGACGACAGCCCGGTCGACGAGCCGCTGCGGGTCGCGGCGCTCGCCGACCGGCTCGGCTACCGGGAGGTGTGGGCGGGGGAAGGGCCGACCTGGGACGCGTTCGTCCTCGCGGCCGCGCTGGCGCGGGTCACCGAGCGGGCCGCGCTGACGGCCGGGCCCGTCCCGGTGTCCGTGCGCGACCCGCTCACCATCGCCCGGGGCGCCGCGTCGGTCGCGGCCGTCACCGGACGGGCGGTCGGGGTGGCGCGGGGCACCTCCAGCAAGCGGGTCGTCGAGGGCGTGCACGGCAGGCCGCGGACCCGGCCCGCCACCGTCCTGACGGAGACGGCGGCGGCCGTACGCGACCTGGTGCACGGGGCACCGGGCGAGCCGATCGTGCCCGGGAGCACCTTCCCGCGCCGCCTGCCACCGCCCGGCGGACCGCTCACCGTCGCCGCGTTCGGGGACCGTGCGATCGCCGCGGCCGCCGCGCACGCCGACCGCATGCTGCTCGACCTCGTATCCCCGGAGCAGGTGCGCGACCTGCGCGCCAAACTGCTCACCGCAGCCGAGAAGGCGGGCCGTACACCGCCCACGCTCGCCGCCTGGCTGCCGGCCGCCGTCGACCCGGACCCCGAGTCGCTCGCGCAGATGCTGGGCAGCATCGCGGGCTACCTGACCGTCCCGGGGTACGCCGAGGTCTTCACCGAGGCCGGTTTCGGCGAGGCCGTCGAACTGGCCGCCTCCGGCGCCGACCGCGCCACCCTGGTCCGCGCCCTGCCCGCCGAGGCGGCGGCCACGGTCGGCCTGGTGGGCGACGCCGGCACCGTACGCGCCCGTGTCTACGCCTACGCCGAGGCGGGCCTCGACGAGATCGCCCTCGTTCCGGCGACGGCGGGCGATCCGGCGGGGGAGCGGACGCTGACGGCGCTCAGGCCGGGGTGACGCCGGCTCGGTCGTGACGGGGTTTCTCCGCGGGTTCTCCGCGGCCCGAGGGCGGCGCGCGGTGAGTTTCGCTCTCGTCGTGGCGGGGCGCGGACGCCGCGGTGGTCAGGCCGGCTTGATGTTGTGGTTGAAGCGGAAGACGTTGTCCGGGTCGTATCGCCGCTTCAGCTCCGCCAGACGGAGGGTGTTCTCCGCGCCCAGGCCCGCCACCACCCGCTCCGCGCCCTCGTCGCCGATGAAGTTGAGGTAGACCACGCCGGTGCTCCACGGGCGGACGTCCGCGCGGACGTCCTTCACCCACTGGACGCACCGCTCGTCGTCGGCCGGGTCCTCCCACACGGCGAAGGGGTGCACCGTCCACGGCGCGTCCCGGTACGGCACCGGGAACTCGTGCGGCCCGTCGGCGATCGCACCGCCCTGCGGGAACAGCACGTGCTGGGTGTTGGACGGCACGAGCACCGAGTCCGCGCGGGCGCAGAAGGCGTCCACGAAGTCGTCGGGCGCGTCCGCCAGGTACTCCGCCGACCAGTAGTTCCGCAGGCCGGGCGGATCGTCGAACATGCGCTGGACCTCGGCGTACGGCAGCGCCCCGACGACCTCCGCCTCGTGCGGCAGCGCCAGCAGCGGCTCGGCCAGTTTGCGCAGGTCGTCCTCGGACCCGGCGTACGTCAGCAGCACCGCGCACAGCAGTGTGCCCACCAGGTGCGGAGGCACGAACTCCTCCGGCGGGCCGGTGAGATAGATGACACCGCCCGCCGCCTCCACCGGGCCGACCCTGATCAGTTCACGGTAGGTCCGGACGGCCTCGGGGGCCGACTCCGGGAGGTACAGCACCAACGCGATCGAGAACTCGGGCAGCTCGTGCAGCTTCAGGGTGAGCGCGGTGGCGATGCCGAAGTTGCCGCCCCCGCCGTGCAGGGCCCAGAACAGGTCCGGGTTCTCGTCGGCGTTCGCGTGGATCCGGTCGCCGTCGGCGGTGACCAGTTCCACACCGAGCAGATTGTCGACGGCGAGACCGCAGCAGCGGTCCAGCCAGCCGGTGCCGCCGCCCAGGACGAAACCGCCCACGCCGGTGGTCGACGCCCGCCCACCGGTGGTGGCGAGACCGTAGGGCTGGGTGGCCCGGTCCAGGTCGCTCATCGTGGCGCCGCCCGCGACCCGTACCGCCTCGGCGGCGGGATCGACCGTGACCGCGCGCATATGGCGCAGATCGACCACCAGACCGTTGTCGTTGAGCGCCATCCCCGCCACGCTGTGCCCGCCGCCGCGCACCGCGATGTGCAGATCGAGGTCCCGGGCGAAGCGCACGGAGCGCACGACGTCGGCCTCGTCCACGCACTGCGCGATCACGGCCGGACGCCGGTCGATCATGCCGTTGTGGACCGCCCGGGCCTCGTCGTAGCCCGGATCCGCCGGGGCGAACACATCGCCGGAGAGATCCTCACGCAGCGCGGCAAGGGCCGCGCCCGCCTTCGACCGGGAAGCCATGGGGCCGGCCCCCCTTCGTGCAGGGGCTGATGGCTTCCAGCCTAGGGCCTGTTGCGAAAGTGGCGCCTGCCGCGCGACGCCCGGCACGTACTCTCGCCGCACCGCCCGAAAGCCCGAGTACGCCCAGTACGAGGGCTTCCGGGCGGCACGCCGAGAGCACGCACCGACGGCGACATCAGCCGCTCCGCGGCGGGCGCGCGGCCGCCCTTCGGGCGACGACGCCACTTTCGCAACAGGCCCTGGGCGCGCGCGACCCGACCGTCCTGTCCGGGGCGCGACCCGGCGGTCCGCGCCGAGCGGTACCGGGAGACCGCGGCTTCTGGGACGGCCGGCCTCAGCCGCCGTAGGCCCCCGACGCCGTCAGCCGCAGGGCCGTGTCGATCAGCGGCACGTGGCTGAAGGCCTGCGGGAAGTTGCCGACCTGGCGTTGCAGGCGCGGGTCCCACTCCTCGGCGAGGAGGCCCAGGTCGTTGCGCAGGGACAGCAGCTTCTCGAAGAGCTTGCGGGCCTCGTCGACGCGGCCGATCATCGCGAGGTCGTCCGCCATCCAGAACGAGCAGGCCAGGAAGGCGCCCTCGTCACCGGGGAGGCCGTCGACGCCCTCGTGGTCCCCCTGCGTCGGGTAGCGCAGGATGAAGCCGTCCGGCGTGGACAGCTCCCGCTGGATCGCCTCGATGGTGCCGATCACGCGCTTGTCGTCCGGGGGCAGGAAGCCCATCTGCGGGATGAGCAGCAGGGACGCGTCCAGCTCCTTCGAGCCGTAGGACTGCGTGAAGGTGTTGCGTTCCTTGTCGTAGCCCTTCTCGCACACGTCCCGGTGGATGTCGTCGCGCAGCTCGCGCCACTTCTCCAGCGGGCCGTCCGCGTCGCCGGACTCGATGAGCTTGATCGTGCGGTCCACCGCCACCCAGGCCATGACCTTGGAGTGCACGAAGTGGCGGCGCGGGCCGCGCACCTCCCAGATGCCCTCGTCCGGCTCGTCCCAGTGGTCCTCCAGGTAGCGGATCAGCTTCAGCTGGAGCAGGGAGGCGTAGTCGTTGCGGGCGAGGCCGGTCATGTGGCCCAGGTGCAGGGCCTCGGTGACCTCGCCGTACACGTCCAGCTGGAGCTGGTGCGCGGCGCCGTTGCCGACCCGCACCGGCGCGGAGTTCTCGTAGCCGGGCAGCCAGTCCAGCTCCGCCTCGCCCAGCTCGCGCTCGCCCGCGATGCCGTACATGATCTGCAGGTTCTCGGGGTCGCCCGCGACCGCCCGCAGCAGCCACTCGCGCCACGCGCGGGCCTCCTCGCGGTAGCCGGTGCGCAGCAGCGAGGACAGGGTGATCGCCGCGTCCCGCAGCCAGGTGTAGCGGTAGTCCCAGTTGCGCACGCCCCCGATGTCCTCGGGGAGGGAGGTCGTGGGGGCCGCCACGATCCCACCGGTGGGCGCGTACGTCAGCGCCTTCAGCGTGATCAGGGAGCGGATCACGGCCTCGCGGTAGGGCCCGTGGTACGTACAGTGCTCGACCCACTCGCGCCAGAACTCCTCCGTCGCCTCCAGCGACTGCTCGGGCTCCGGCAGCGGCGGCGGCTCCTTGTGCGAGGCCTGCCAGGAGATGGTGAAGGCGATGCGGTCGCCGGGAGCGACCGTGAAGTCGGCGTACGTCGTCAGGGACTTGCCGTAGGTCTCGCAGTCGGTGTCGAACCACACGGAGTCCGGGCCCGCGACGGCGACCGTGCGCCCCTCGTGCTTGTGGACCCACGGCACGACCCGGCCGTAGGAGAAGCGCATGCGCAGGGTGGAGCGCATGGGGACACGGCCCGAGACGCCCTCGACGATGCGGATCAGCTGCGGGGCGCCGTCACGCGGGGGCATGAAGTCGGTCACCCGGACCGTGCCGCGCGGGGTGTCCCACTCGGACTCCAGGATCAGCGAGTCGCCCCGGTAGGAGCGCCGGGCGGCGGTGGGGGGCTGCTGGTCGGAGGCGTAGGCGGGGCCGAGCCGCCAGAAGCCGTGTTCCTCGGTGCCCAGCAGACCGGCGAAGATCGCGTGCGAGTCGAAGCGGGGCAGGCACAGCCAGTCCACTGTCCCGTCACGGCAGACCAGGGCAGCGGTCTGCATGTCTCCGATGAGTGCGTAGTCTTCGATGCGCCCGGCCACGTGCAACTCCAGTCGAACGGCCACGTCACCCCAACAAAAAGGGGTTGTCGCTAGTGCGGTCAAGGGGTCTTTGTCATGCGTCGTTGAGCTGTGAAGGAAAGCAGTCGCTCAGCCGTGTTGGCAAAACGCCAATTCCTGCTCAACGAACTGACGAGCTCTCGTTGTTCCGGTGGATACGGACGGGGGTGGTGCCGTGTTCGGCCGGCCGGGCTCGGCAGCGAGTGTCCGAGCAGGATACGACGCACGTAGATGATCTGCGTGCCGCTCCGGGCAACGCGGGTGGGCCGAACGGGTGAGCACCGGGTGAGAAACCACGCATGTGCGCAGCCCCGTGTCGGTGCGTGCGCGGAGCGTGGCCGGAAGCCATCTCCCTGAGGCGCTGATACCCTGGTAGCCCGTGGACCGGTGGGCTCGAAACCCCCGAACCGCAGCGACGGCTCCCCCGGAAACCTCCGGCACGAACCGCTGGTGAAAGCCTCCAGGAGCCGCACCGCACCCCCAGACCGCGACCACGGGAGCCCCCTCTTGGCCATGCCGCCCGCTGCTTTTCGAAACAGCACAACGACGACCAAGCACATCTTCGTCACCGGGGGTGTCGCCTCCTCTCTCGGCAAGGGTCTGACGGCCTCCAGCCTCGGCATGCTGCTCAAGGCCCGGGGCCTGCGCGTCGTGATGCAGAAGCTCGACCCCTACCTCAATGTCGACCCTGGCACCATGAACCCGTTCCAGCACGGTGAGGTGTTCGTCACCAACGACGGCGCCGAGACCGACCTGGACATCGGCCACTACGAGCGCTTCCTCGACCGGGATCTGGACGGCTCCGCCAACGTCACCACCGGTCAGGTCTACTCGACGGTGATCGCCAAGGAGCGCCGCGGCGAGTACCTGGGCGACACCGTGCAGGTCATCCCGCACATCACCAACGAGATCAAGCACCGCATCCGCCGCATGGCGACGGACGAGGTGGACGTCGTGATCACGGAGGTCGGCGGCACCGTCGGCGACATCGAGTCGCTGCCGTTCCTGGAGACCGTCCGCCAGGTCCGCCACGAGGTCGGCCGGGACAACGTCTTCGTGGTCCATATCTCTCTTCTTCCCTACATCGGCCCCTCCGGTGAGCTGAAGACCAAGCCCACCCAGCACAGCGTGGCCGCCCTGCGCAACATCGGTATCCAGCCGGACGCCATCGTGCTGCGCTGCGACCGCGAGGTCCCCACCGCCATCAAGCGCAAGATCTCGCTGATGTGCGACGTCGACGAGGCAGCGGTGGTCGCCTGCCCCGACGCCCGCTCGATCTACGACATCCCGAAGACCGTGCACGGCGAGGGCCTGGACGCCTATGTCGTCCGCAAGCTGGACCTGCCGTTCCGCGACGTGGACTGGACGACCTGGGACGACCTGCTGGACCGCGTCCACAACCCCGACCACGAGATCACCCTCGCCCTGGTGGGCAAGTACATCGACCTGCCCGACGCCTATCTCTCGGTCACCGAGGCCCTGCGGGCGGGAGGCTTCGCCAACAAGGCCCGGGTGAAGATCAAGTGGGTCACCTCCGACGACTGCAAGACCCCGGCAGGCGCCAAGGCCCAGCTGGCCGACGTCGACGGCATCTGCATCCCGGGCGGCTTCGGCGACCGCGGTGTGCTCGGCAAGGTCGGCGCGATCCGCTACGCCCGTGAGAACAAGATCCCGCTGCTCGGTCTCTGCCTCGGCCTGCAGTGCATCGTGATCGAGGCGGCCCGCAACCTCGCCGACATCTCGGACGCCAACTCCACCGAGTTCGACCCGGCCACCGCCCACCCGGTCATCTCCACCATGGCCGAGCAGCTCGACATCGTCGCCGGTGAGGGCGACATGGGCGGCACGATGCGCCTCGGCATGTACCCGGCCAAGCTGGCCGAGGGCTCCATCGTCCGCGAGGTGTACGACGGCAAGGAGTACGTCGAGGAGCGGCACCGTCACCGGTACGAGGTCAACAACGCCTACCGCGCGGAGCTGGAGAAGAAGGCGGGCATCCTGTTCTCCGGCACCTCCCCGGACGGCAAGCTCGTCGAGTACGTCGAGTACCCGCGTGACGTCCACCCCTACCTGGTCGCCACGCAGGCGCACCCCGAGCTGCGCTCGCGCCCGACGCGTCCGCACCCGCTGTTCGCCGGCCTCGTGAAGGCCGCCGTCGAGCGCCGCCGGGGCGAGGACACGCGGGAGAATTCGAAGTAACACACCAGTTGTACGGTGGCCGGGGTGCATACCTTCAAAGGTGGGCACCCCGGTTTTCTTTCGGCCGGTCTCCTGTGTGCGCGGCGGCCGGCCCTCGCACGTGTGGAAGGACAGGGCATGACGATCAAGGACACCCCGCAGGCGTGGGAGATCCGGGCCACGGAGACCCCCTTCACGGGCAACAAGACCTCCGTCCGCACGGACGACGTGGTCATGCCCGACGGGTCCGTGGTCCACCGCGACTACCAGGTCCATCCCGGGTCCGTGGCCGTCCTCGCCCTCGACGAGGAGGACCGCGTCCTGCTCATCAAGCAGTACCGCCACCCCGTACGGCAGAAGCTGTGGGAGATCCCGGCCGGCCTGCTCGACGTGCCCGGCGAGAACCCGCTGCACGCCGCCCAGCGCGAGCTGTACGAGGAGGCGCACGTCAAGGCCGAGGACTGGCGGGTCCTCACCGACGTGTACACCACCCCCGGCGGCTGTGACGAGGCGGTGCGGATCTTCCTGGCCCGCGATCTGTCCGAGGCCGACGGCGAGCGCTTCGAGGTGGAGGACGAGGAGGCCGACATGGAGCACGCGCGCGTGCCGGTCGACGAACTCGTCCGGGGCGTGCTCGCGGGCGAGCTGCACAACAACTGCCTCGTCGTGGGTGTCCTCTCGCTGGTGGCCGCGAGGAACGGCGACGGACTCGACGCGCTGCGGCCGGCTCAGGCGCCGTGGCCGGCGCGTCCTTTCCAGGCGTGATCCGGAAGCGGTACCCGGGAATCCGGAAGCCGTACACCGGGAAACCGGAGGCCGTTCCCGGAAAACCGTGACCGGGCGAACACCCCTGCCGATATGACGATCGCCTGATCCGATCGGGCGACGTCGTCGCCGTGCTCCTCCCGGAACGTCGCAGAGCGTGAACTAGGCTCTGGAATCGCCCGATCCGGAGTCCCGGCGGGCTTGCGTGTGCGGTGGGACGGGAGTGTGGCCCGTGACGGAACAGGCAGTGGACACAGGCGGCGTGCAGCTGTCGGGACACGCCGCGCCAGAGGGCCATTTCCTGGGCCGATCCCGGGAGTTGAAGGAGCTGCGCGCCGACATCGAGCGCGCCGGACTGGACACCATCTCCGGGCGAAAGGCCCCACGCGCGCGCGTGCTCCTCATCGCCGGCCGGCCCGGCTCGGGGCGCACCTCGCTCGCCGAGGAACTCGTCCGGCGGATCGCCGGCCGATACCAGGACGGCGTGCTGCGTGCCCGTCTCAGCGAGCCGGACGGCACCCCCGTGCCCACCGAGCGCGCCGCCCGCGAGCTGCTCGCCGCCCTGGACCTGCCGATCCCGCCGGGCGCCTCCGAGGACGACCTTTCGGCCTCCCTCCGCGAGGCCCTCGCCGAGCGGCGCGCGCTGCTCCTCCTCGACGACGCGGCCGGCGCCGAACAGGTCGACGCGCTGCTCCCGGACACCCCCGAGTGCCTCGTCGTCGCCGTCTCAGCGGGCCCCCTCACCGGCATCGCGGACGTGCGCCCCTGCACGCTGGGCGGCCTGGACACCAAGTCCGCCCTCGACCTGCTGACCCGCTACACCGGCTCGGTCCGCATCACCGTCGACCCACGCGCCGCCGAGGGCCTCGTCGAGGTCTGCCAGGGCCAGCCCGCCGCGCTGATCCTCGCCGGCGGCTGGCTCGCCGCCCGCCCCAAGGCGGCCGTCGCCGACCTCGCCAAACACCTGCACGCCGAGGGCGACGAGGGGACGCCCCTCGGCCGTGTGTTCCGGCTCGTGCACGCCACCCTGCCGCCGGCCGCCGCACGGATACTGCGACTGCTCTCCCTCGCCCCGGCCGGACTCGTCGACCCTCACACCGCCTCAGCGCTCGCCGGCTGCTCGCTCGGCGCCGCCCGCGCCACCCTGGACGACTTCCTCGCCCTCGGCCTGCTGCGGGCCGCCGACTCGGCCCTGCCCGAGTACGAGGTCCCCGGCTGTCTGCACCCCCTGCTGAGCGCCGCCGCCGAGGCCCACGAGCGCCCGGCCGAGCTCCAGCTGGCCCGTGCCCGCATGCTGGAGCGGACGGTCCGGCTGCTGCAGTCCTGCCGGGCGATCACCGAGACGGACAGCCCGCAGGCCCGCGAGAAGCTCCAGGGCATGCCCCGCGCCCTGCGCTTCCCCACCCCGCGCGCGGCCGCCGACTGGCTGCGCCTGCGCCGCCCCGCCCTGCTCGCCTCGGCCCGCCTCGCCGTCGCCGACGGAGAGCTGGACACCCTGGCCAGGCGTCTGATGTCCCAGCTGGTCAGGGCGATGGTCGCGCACTTCGGCACCCAGGGCGCCGCCCCCGACCTGTACGGCGTCCACCAGCTCGTGCTGGACGTGGCCGAGCGCCGGCACCTGCCCCGCGAGAAGGCCGCCGCGCTGCTGAACCTGGCCGACGTGGACGCCCGGACCGGACGGACGGCGGAGGCGCTGGTGCGCTACCGGGCCGCGCTGGACGCCGGACGTGAGGCGAACGATCCGTATGCGACCGGCCGCGCGATGGAATCCGTAGGCGGGGCGCACCTGGAGCTCGGGGACTACGAGCGGGCCGCCGACTGGTTCGGCCGGGCCCTCGCCCAGCGGCTCGCCCGCGACGAGCGGGAGGACGCCGCTCGCCTGTACGGCCGGATCGCCACCGCGCACACCTACGCGGGCCGCTACGGCGAGGCGCAGCGCGGCTGGCGGGCCGCGGCGGCCGGGCACCGCAGGAACGGCGATGTCGCCGCACACGCGCGGGCGTTGAGCGAGCTGGCGCGGGTCCAGGAGTACGCGGGCCGGCCCGAGGAGTCACTGCACACCTGCCAGGAGGCGGTGGAGTGGGCACGCCGGGCGGAGGACCGGCGCCTGCAGGCCGCGCTGCAGCTGCGGCTGGCCGACACCCTGGACCATCTCGGCGACCCGGCGGCCGCCCGCCTGCACCGCGGCGCGGCCGAGCGCATCCTGGGAGAGGAGCTCCCGGACCGTGATCCGGAGCCCGAGCAGCTGGAACACGACGCTAACGCCTGCGAAATCCGCAGTGCATCCGCTGAAGATTGATGCATTGGAAGGCTAGACAGCGGGAACACCTTCATTAGACTGGCTCTGCCGCGTTCTCCTGCGGTGTATCCCGGTGTGCCCCTTGCATACGGGTTTGTCTTGCTATGCCCCACACCCTCTGAGCCAAGGACCGTGATCGACGTGAAGGTCGGCATCCCCCGCGAGGTCAAGAACAACGAGTTCCGCGTGGCCATCACCCCGGCCGGCGTGCACGAGCTGGTGCGCCACGGCCACCAGGTCGTCGTCGAACGCAACGCCGGTCTCGGCTCGTCGATCACGGACGACGAGTACGTCGCCGCCGGGGCCGAGATCCTGGAGACCGCCGACGAGGTGTGGGCCACCGCCGACCTGCTGCTGAAGGTCAAGGAGCCCATCGCCGAGGAGTACCACCGCCTCCGCAAGGACCAGACCCTCTTCACCTACCTGCACCTGGCCGCCTCCAAGGAGTGCACGAACGCCCTGCTGGAGTCCGGCACCACGGCGATCGCCTACGAGACGGTCGAGCTGCCCAGCCGCGCGCTGCCGCTGCTCGCCCCGATGTCCGAGGTCGCGGGCCGGCTCGCCCCCCAGGTCGGCGCCTACCACCTGATGCGCGCCAACGGCGGCCGCGGAGTGCTGCCCGGCGGCGTTCCCGGTGTGCTGGCCGGCCGGGCCGTGGTCATCGGCGGTGGCGTCTCCGGCTGGAACGCCGCGCAGATCGCCATCGGCATGGGCTTCCACGTGACCCTGCTCGACAAGGACATCAACAAGCTCAAGGAAGCGGACAAGGTCTTCGGCACGAAGATCCAGACGGTCGTCTCCAACGCCTTCGAGCTGGAGAAGGCCTGCCTCGAGGCCGACCTCGTCATCGGCGCCGTCCTCATCCCGGGCGCCAAGGCCCCGAAGCTGGTCACCAACGAACTGGTCTCCCGGATGAAGCCGGGGAGTGTCCTTGTCGACATCGCGATCGACCAGGGCGGCTGCTTCGAGGACTCCCGTCCCACCACCCACGCCGAGCCGACCTTCCAGGTGCACAACTCGGTCTTCTACTGCGTCGCCAACATGCCTGGCGCGGTCCCCAACACCTCCACCTACGCGCTCACCAACGCGACGCTGCCCTACATCGTCGAACTCGCCGACCGGGGCTGGGTGGAGGCGCTGCGCCGCGACCCCGCGCTCGCCAAGGGCCTCAACACCCATGACGGCAAGGTGGTTTACAAGGAGGTCGCCGAGGCGCACGGCCTGGAGCACGTGGAGCTCGACTCGCTGCTCGGCTGAGCCCCCAAGCGCCCCCCGACCTGGTAAGTCGCCAAGTCACCATCGTGTAAAAGGCGATTCGTCAACAGAGGTCGTCAACCTCGCGAGCCCGGCCGGACCTTGCCCGACAAGGTCCGGCCGGATGTGTGTATGGTCACTTTGCGGCTCTCGGTCAACTCGCCTCGAACGTAACTCTTCGACCGATTCGCACACCGGCGAAACCTGCCGTGCGACGGCCGTACGCCCTTGACAGCGGGATGTTTCATTGCCGACACATCGAGCCGGGTCCGGCGGATTGTGTTGCTGCGGACCGCCGACACGCCATAGAGTCGCCAATCGTCGGCATGGTGCCACGCTGACCTGTCTAGAAGTTTCCTGGTCACCAAGGAGGTAAGACGACTTGTGAATGAGTCGACATTTGCTCCCGGGGGTGGTCAACCAGGAATGCCTACGCGGGGCCAGGGCTCCACGGGGCTCGAGGCTGTCGGCTCCGTCGCTGTCCGAACCTTCGCAGCCCACCAGAGCCAGAGAAGCCCCCAGACGGCTCTGTCAGCACACCAGAGCATGGATGGCCATCACGTGAACGCCATGGCCGGCGACGGAAGTGGCGCGCCCCACAACCACTTCGCCGACTACGACGAACTGCCCGACGGGCACTTCTACGACCCCGACGCCGAGTACGAGCCCGACCCCGAGTACGCGGCCACGCTCGCGCCCGACGCTGCCCGCCAGCGTCGCGAGCGCATCGGCCCGACTGGTCGCCCGCTGCCGTACTTCCCGATCCCGGGACCACTGACCAACCACGGTCCCGCGACGATCATCGCGATGTGCAACCAGAAGGGCGGCGTGGGCAAGACGACGTCGACCATCAACCTGGGTGCCGCGCTCGCGGAGTACGGACGCCGGGTGCTGCTCGTGGACTTCGACCCGCAGGGCGCGCTGTCGGTCGGTCTCGGTGTCAACCCGATGGAGCTCGACCTCACGGTCTACAACCTGCTCATGGAGCGGGGCATGTCGGCCGACGAGGTGCTCCTGAAGACGGCGGTCCCCAACATGGACCTGCTGCCGAGCAACATCGACCTGTCCGCCGCCGAGGTCCAGCTGGTCTCCGAGGTGGCTCGCGAGTCGACGCTGCAGCGGGCGCTGAAGCCGCTGATGGACGACTACGACTACATCGTCATCGACTGTCAGCCCTCGCTCGGCCTGCTCACGGTCAACGCGCTGACCGCCGCGCACAAGGTGATCGTGCCGCTGGAGTGCGAGTTCTTCGCCCTGCGCGGTGTGGCGCTGCTGACCGAGACCATCGAGAAGGTCCAGGAGCGGCTCAACCCGGAGCTGGAGCTCGACGGGATTCTCGCGACCATGTACGACTCGCGCACCGTGCACAGCCGTGAGGTGCTCGCGCGTGTCGTCGAGGCGTTCGACGACCACGTCTACCACACGGTCATCGGGCGCACGGTCCGCTTCCCGGAGACCACGGTCGCCGGTGAGCCGATCACCACGTACGCCTCCAACTCCGTCGGCGCCGCCGCCTACCGCCAGCTCGCCAGGGAGGTGCTCGCCCGGTGTCACGCCGAGTGAGTCTGCCGGGGGCCGACGAACTCTTCCGTACGACAGGGGGAACGGCGCTGCAGCCGTCCGCACCCCGGCGCCAGGCCAATGGCGAGGCCCGGGTACCCGCTCCGGCGGGGGAGAGCGACGGGGTGGCGGCCGCGACCGCCGACGACGCGCCGCAGGCCGTTCCCGCGCAGGGCGGTGACGGCGAGGGCGCCGAGCACGTGGCGGCCGACGCGGAACCGGCCGACGCCGGCGAGTCGCGCAGCCGGGCCGCCGGAGCGGAGGGCTCGACGCGCCGCCAGGGGGCGCAGGAAGGTTCTGCCGCGCCCGGCGCCGGTGCCGCCGCTGCCCAGCCGCGCAAGCGCGGGCGGTCGTCGACGCGCCGCCCCAGCGGCCGGGAGCGGCACGACGAGAAGATCACGGTGTACGTGTCCGCCGAGGAACTGATGGACCTCGAGCACGCGCGACTGGTGCTGCGCGGTGAGCACGGCCTCGCGGTCGACCGGGGCCGGATCGTCCGGGAGGCGGTCGCGGTCGTCCTCGCCGACCTGGAGAGCCGGGGGGACGCCAGCATCCTCGTACGTCGGCTGCGTGGGCGGTAGCGGTAGCCTGCGGAGGCCATGACCTCGAACGACGTTCCCGCCCCCGGCCCCGGCGCACCCACCGGCGGCCGTCGGCGTGCGCTGGGGCGGGGGCCGGGGGCCTCGCCGGTCGTTCCGCCCGCGGTACCGGTGGAGCCACCGGTTCCCGATGCGCTGCCGGAGCGTGAGCCCGAGCCCGCCGTACCGGGGCCTCAGCCCGTCGTACCGGAACCGGAGCCGGAGGCGGAAGAGCCCGTCGTGGCGGAACCGGAACCGGGCGCCGGACCGGAAGCCCCCGGGGAGCCTTCGGTGTCCGAGGGCTCGGCGCCCTCCGACGGTGTCTTCAAGGTTCGGCTCGCCAACTTCGAGGGCCCCTTCGACCTGCTCCTCCAGCTGATCTCCAAGCACAAGCTGGACGTCACCGAGGTCGCGTTGTCGAAGGTGACCGACGAGTTCATGGCGCACATCCGGGCGATGGGGCCGGACTGGGACCTGGACCAGACGACCGAGTTCCTGGTCGTGGCCGCGACGCTGCTCGATCTGAAGGCGGCCCGGCTGCTGCCCGCCGCCGAGGTCGAGGACGAGGCGGACCTCGCCCTGCTGGAGGCCCGTGACCTGCTGTTCGCGCGGCTGCTGCAGTACCGCGCGTACAAACAGATCGCCGACATCTTCAACGGCAAGCTCCTCGACGAGGCCCGCCGTTACCCCCGTACCGTCGGCCTCGAACCGCACCACGCCGAGCTGCTGCCCGAGGTGGTCATCAGCATCGGCGCGGAGGGGTTCGCGAAGCTCGCGGTCAAGGCGATGCAGCCCAGGCCCAAGCCGCAGGTGTACGTCGACCACATCCACGCGCCGCTGGTGAGTGTGCAGGAGCAGGCCGGAATCGTGGTCGCGCGGCTGCGGGAGCTCGGGGAGGCCAGCTTCCGCACGCTCGTGGAGGACACCGACGACACCCTCACCGTCGTGGCGAGGTTCCTGGCGCTGCTGGAGCTGTACCGGGAGAAGGCCGTCGCCCTCGACCAGGAGACCGCGCTCGGGGAGCTGCTGGTGCGCTGGACGGGCGGGGACGGGGACGAGACGCCGCGCGTGACCGACGAGTTCGACCGGCCGCCCGAGGAGCCCAAGGAGGAGAAGAAGCCGTGAGCGAGGAGACCACCGAGGTCCCGGCCGGGCTGCGCGCCGTCGCCGGCCTCGACCTCAAGCCCGCCCTGGAGGCCGTCCTGATGGTCGTGGACGAGCCCGCGACCGAGGAGCACCTCGCGAAGATCGTGGAGCGGCCGCGGCGGCAGGTCGCGGACGCGCTGCGGGAGCTGGCCGACGAGTACGCCGTGCAGGGGCGCGGCTTCGAGCTGCGGTTCGTCGCGGGCGGCTGGCGGTTCTACACCCGCGCCGAGTACGCCCCGGCCGTCGAGCGCTTCGTCCTGGACGGGCAGCAGGCCCGCCTCACCCAGGCCGCGCTGGAGACCCTGGCGGTCGTCGCCTACCGCCAGCCGGTCAGCCGCAGCCGGGTCTCCGCCGTCCGCGGAGTGAACTGCGACGGCGTCATGCGCACCCTGCTGCAGCGCGGGCTGGTCGAGGAGGCGGGCACGGAACCCGAAACAGGTGCGATCCTGTACAGGACGACGAACTACTTCCTGGAGCGGATGGGCCTGCGCGGTCTGGACGAGCTCCCGGAGCTCGCGCCCTTCCTCCCGGAGGCGGAGGCGATCGAGGCCGAGACCCAGGAAGGCGTACCGTCGTTCGATCCGGACGCCCCGGACACGGAGGCTCCGGCCACGGACGACGGTCCTACGACGAACACGACGACGACGGAACTTTGATGCGAAGCAGCGGCAGCGGTAGCGGCAAGAGCGGCGGGCGCGGTAACTACCGCGGGGCCGGCAACAACAGGGACCAGAAGCAGGGCCAGGGTCAGGGGCGTCCGCGCAAGCCCCGTCCCGAGGAGCGCCGCTACGACGTGGGCCCCGGCGCCTCCCCGGAGGGCCCGAAGTCGGGGCGCGGCGGCGCGGCCCGCGGCGGCGCCAAGGGCGGCCCGAGGAAACCCCAGCAGGGCGGCGGCCGTACGACTCCTTCCCGCTCCCGTGAGTACGAGACGCGGGCCGAGGAGCGCAACCGCGAGCGGTACGCCGGGAAGAAGGACATCAAGCTGCCGAAGACCTTCCCGGGCGCCGAGCAGGAGGGCGAGCGGCTGCAGAAGGTCCTCGCGCGCGCGGGCTACGGCTCCCGGCGCGCCTGCGAGGAGCTGATCGAGCAGGCCCGGGTCGAGGTCAACGGCGAGATCGTCCTGGAGCAGGGCAAGCGGGTCGACCCGGAGAGGGACGAGGTCAAGGTCGACGGGCTGACGGTCGCGACGCAGTCGTACCAGTTCTTCTCGCTGAACAAGCCCGCTGGTGTCGTGTCGACCATGGAGGACCCGGAGGGGCGGCAGTGCCTCGGTGACTACGTCACCAACCGCGAGACCCGGCTCTTCCACGTCGGGCGGCTCGACACCGAGACCGAGGGCGTCATCCTGCTGACCAACCACGGCGAGCTGGCGCACCGGCTGACCCACCCCAAGTACGGCGTGAAGAAGACCTACCTCGCGCACATCGTCGGCCCGATCCCGCGCGACCTCGGCAAGAAGCTCAAGGACGGCATCCAGCTGGAGGACGGGTACGCGCGCGCGGACCACTTCCGGGTCGTCGAGCAGACCGGCAAGAACTACCTCGTCGAGGTCACCCTCCACGAGGGCCGCAAGCACATCGTGCGCCGCATGCTGGCGGAGGCCGGCTTCCCGGTCGACAAGCTGGTGCGGGTGGCCTTCGGCCCGATCACCCTCGGCGACCAGAAGTCGGGATGGCTGCGGCGGCTGTCGAACACCGAGGTCGGGATGCTGATGAAGGAGGTCGACCTCTAGGGCTCGACCGCCGGTCTTCGAAGAACCGGCCAAGGATCGGCCTCAAGGGCTTGTGACCGACTCGCACCCCCTTTTATAGTCGTGACGACTATAAAAGGGGGTGCGAGTCATGCAGGGCTACGACAAGTACGCCTACGAGCCCTTCGCCGTCACCGTCGACCTCGCGGTCCTCACCCTCCGCGAGGGCGCACTGCACGTCCTGCTCGTCGAGCGCGGCCAGGAGCCGTACGCCGGACGGTGGGCGCTGCCCGGTGGCTTCGTGCTGCCGGACGAGTCCGCCGAGACCGCCGCCCGGCGTGAACTCGCCGAGGAGACCGGCCTGGAGGACGTCTCCGGGCTGCACCTGGAGCAGCTGCGCACCTACAGCGAACCCGACCGCGACCCCCGGATGCGGGTCGTCTCCGTCGCCTTCGCCGCGCTGCTGCCCGACGCGCCCGAACCGCACGGCGGCGGCGACGCGGCCCAGGCCCGCTGGCTGCCGTACGACGACGCCAGGCCGCTCGCCTTCGACCACGACCGGATCCTTGCCGACGCCCACGAACGGGTCGGCGCCAAGTTCGAGTACACCTGCCTCGCGACCGCCTTCTGCCCGCCCGAGTTCACCCTCGGCGAGCTCCAGCAGGTCTACGAGACGGTGTGGGGCACGGGACTGGACCGGCCCAACTTCCGCCGCAAGGTGCTCGCCACCCCGGGCTTCGTCGAGCCCGTCCCCGGGGGCGCCGCGCGGCTGACCGGCGGCCGCGGCAAACCGGCCGCCCTCTACCGCGCGGGCTCCGCCACCACCCTCCACCCACCGCTGCTGCGACCGCCCCGGGAAGGACGTTCCGCATGACCACCACCACCGTCAGGAAGCGCGCCGCCACCGGGGCCCTCGTCGGCCTCGCACTGGGGGACGCGCTCGGATTCCCGACCGAGTTCAACGACGTCCCGTCGATCCTCGCCAAGTGCGGCCCCTGGCGCGGGATGCAGCTGCCGCAGCGCGCCTTCGTCTCCGACGACACCCAGATGACGCTCGCGGTGGGACGGGCCCTGCGTACGGCCATGGACCGAGGGCTGCTCGTGCCCTCGCGTCTCGAGCGGCCGCTGCGCGAGGAGTTCGTCGACTGGTACCAGTCGCCCGAGAACAACCGGGCCCCGGGCCGGACCTGCCTGACCGCCTGCAACCTCCTGAAGGACGACAGGCGCCTCTGGCAGGACGCCAGTCAGATCGGCTCCAAGGGCTGCGGCGCCAACATGCGCGTCGCCCCCCTCGGTCTCGCGCCCGGCCTCAGCGACGAGCAGCGGGCCGGCGCCGCCCAGCTCCAGGCCGCCCTCACCCACGGCCACCCCACCGCCCTCGCCGCCTCCGACCTCACCGCCCACGCCGTACGGCTGCTCGCGCAGGGCGCCGAGCCGGCGGGGCTGGTCGGGCAGCTGCGCTCGTACGCCCTCGACCACCGCAGCCGCTACCACGAGCGCTGGCTCGGGGACCTGTGGACCCGCAGTCAGGACCCGAGCCCGGAGCACTTCATCGCGCGCGGCTGGGACGAGTGCCTGGCCGTCCTGGACCGCCTCCGGGCGGCGCTGCGCGACCCCTCGCCCGAGACCGACCCGTGCCTGGCCACGGGGGCGGGGTGGATCGCCGAGGAGGCCCTGGCGACCGGGCTGCTCTGCTTCCTGCTCTTCCCCGACGAGCCGGTGACCGCGCTGCGCCGGGCCGCCTGCTCGTCCGGCGACTCCGACTCCATCGCCTGCCTGACGGGCGCCTTCGCGGGCGCGTACGCCGGGGCCGAGGCATGGCCCACGGAGTGGGCGGACCGGATCGAGTACCAGGGGGAACTGGTCACGCTCGGGGCGCTCTGGGATCTGTGATCACACCGCCGGGGACCACACCGGCGGATCAGGTCAGCTTGATGGAGCCGCCCTCCACCGTGATCTGCTCGGCGGGCAGCGGTCTGGTCGCCGGGCCGCCGGTCACCGAGCCGTCGGTGATGCGGAAGCTGCTCTTGTGGCAGGGGCAGTTGATGGTGCCGTCGGCGACGGTGGCGACCGTGCAGCCCTGATGGGTGCAGACCGCGGAGAACGCCTTGAAGTCACCCTTCGTCGGCTGGGTGACGACGATCTTCTCGTCCTCGAAGATCTTGCCGCCGCCGACGGGGATCTCGGCCGTCGTCGTCAGTTGCCGGCCTTTGGAGGCGGCCGGCGGCGCGCTCTTGGGCGAGGAGTCGCCGTTGCCCTCGTACTCGCTGCAGCCGACGGCGAGTGCCGCCGCGCCCGTCGCGAGGAGAACCGTCCGGCGCGTGGCGGGGTGGGTCATGTCGTCACTCCGAAGATGCGGAAGAACCAGAGGGCGGAGGTCGGCCAGACGATCGTGAACACGGCGAGGACGAGTCCGCCGACGACCGGCAGCAGCCAGGAAGGAAGTCGCTCCGAACGGAGCAACAGCATCCTGGCACTGAAGGCACCGAAGAAGAAGCAACCCAGGAGAGAGTGCCACAAAACGCGTGTTTCGTACGTCTGACAGCCCAGCGCGTACAGGCAGTGCACCGCGACCGGGACCGACAGCAGGAAGGCGGTGCGGCCCGACCAGCGGTGCAGCGCCCCCGACCAGCCCGGGCCGGGCAGCCTGCCGTAGACCGTCAGGGCCGGGACGACCTGGACGAGGGCGAAGGCGAACGCGGCGGTCGCCAGCCAGGACTTGACCGCGCCCGTGCCGCTGAAGCCGGCCAGGTCGAAGGCGGCTCGCCGACGCCGGACTCGCCGACAGGTCGTCAGACGGTCATGAGAGCGCAGGACGCATCCGGCGTAAAGAGGCGCACGGGGGCGTTACCGCACCAAGTAGCCGAATACGGTGATACCGACGACATCGGCAGAGTCCGGGCCCCGTCTCAGCGGGCGGGCGCGGCCCACCCGGCGGACCCGGGCTGACTAGGCTGGACGGGCGAAGAGCCGATACCCAACGTGAGCGAGGAGCAGCGCCGTGGCGGTACGAGCGGTCCGGGGGGCCGTCCAGCTGGAGAGGGACGAGGCCGGGCACATGGACGAGCAGGTCGGGGCCCTGCTGACCGCCATCATGGAGCGGAACTCCCTCAGCGCCGACGACCTGATCAGCATCTGGTTCACGGCGACGCCCGACCTGCACAGCGACTTCCCGGCGGCCGCCGCCCGCAAGCTCGGCATCGTCGACGTGCCGCTGATCTGTGCCCAGGAACTCGACGTCCGGGGCGCCATGCCGCGGGTCGTCCGGGTCCTCGCGCACATCGAGTCCGACAGGCCCCGCGCCGGCATCAACCACGTCTACCTCGGCGCCGCCGCCGCCCTGCGCAAGGACATCGCCCAGTGAGGACCGCGCTCGTCATCGGTACCGGGCTCATCGGCACCTCCGCGGCCCTGGCCCTCTCCCAGCGGGGCGTCGTCGTCCACCTGGAGGACCACGACCCCGAGCAGGCCCGTACGGCGGCCGCGCTCGGCGCCGGCACCGACGAGGCCCCCGGCGGCCCGGTCGACGTCGCCATCGTCGCCGCCCCGCCCGCCCATGTGGCCGCCGTGCTCGCCGACGCCATGCGCCGGGGCGTGGCGCGCGGCTATCTCGACGTGGCCAGCGTCAAGGGAGGGCCGCGGCGCGAGCTGGAGGCGCTCGGGCTCGACCTGTCGACCTACCTGGGCACCCACCCCATGTCGGGCCGTGAGAAGTCCGGTCCGCTGGCCGCGACGGGCGACCTGTTCGAGGGCCGGCCCTGGGTGCTCACGCCCACCCGGGACACCGACACCGAGGTGCTGAACCTCGCCCTGGAGCTGGTCTCGCACTGCCGGGCGGTTCCCGTGGTGATGGACGCGGACGCCCACGACCGGGCGGTCGCGCTGGTCTCCCACATGCCCCACCTCGTCTCCAGCATGGTCGCCGCGCGCCTGGAGAACGCCGAGGAGGCCGCCGTACGGCTGTGCGGGCAGGGCATCCGGGACGTGACCCGGATCGCCGCCTCCGACCCCCGGATGTGGATCGACATCCTGTCCGCGAACCCGGGGCCGGTCGCCGACCTGCTCACCGACGTCGCCGCCGACCTGGAGGAGACCGTCCAGGCGCTGCGGGCGCTGCAGTCCTCCGACGAGGACAAGCGCCGCGAGGGGGCGGGCGGCATCCAGGACGTCCTGCGCCGTGGGAACGCGGGGCAGGTGCGTGTCCCAGGCAAGCACGGGTCCGCTCCGCGGGTGTACGAGGTCGTCGCCGTGCTGATCGACGACCAGCCCGGGCAGCTCGCGCGGATCTTCGCAGACGCGGGTGCGGTGGGGGTCAACATCGAGGACGTGCGGATCGAGCATGCGACGGGGCAGCAGGCCGGGTTGGTGCAGTTGATGGTTGAACCGAAGTCGGCGGCGGTGTTGTCGGCGGCGTTGCGGGAGCGGGGGTGGGCTATCCGGCAGTAGGGCGCCGTCTCTTCGCCGGGTGCCCCGCGCTGGTGTGGCCCTCGCTGGGGGGCTCCGCCCCCAGACCCCCGCATCGGCCCTGAACGGGCCTCGTCCTCAAACTCCCCCAGAGGGGGTGCCCCCAGACGGGCTGGAGTCCTGGACCGGCGTCAAGGAGGCGCCGGTGGGCTGGATCGCCCGGGCGGGCACTGAGAAGGCGCCGGTGGGCCGGATGTGCGGCCGGACGAGTGAGTCGTACCCAGTAACCTTGTGCGGGGCACAGTCTCGCCCCGCAGCCCACCGCCTCGCACCAGGAAGGTGTCCCCCCGTGGAAAACGGCGCCGCCCAGCCCGTGATTGTCGCCATCGACGGCCCCTCCGGCACGGGCAAGTCGAGCACGTCCAAGGCCGTGGCCGGGCAGCTCGGCCTGAGCTACCTGGACACCGGGGCGCAGTACCGGGCGATCACGTGGTGGATGGTGAACAACGGGATCGACATCGAGGACCCCACGGCGATCGCCGCCGTCGCGGGCAAGCCGGAGATCGTTTCCGGCACCGACCCGGCCCACCCGACGATCACGGTCGACGGCACCGACGTGGCCGGCCCGATCCGTGGCCAGGAGGTCACCTCCAAGGTCAGCGCGGTGAGCGCCGTACCGGAGGTGCGTGCGCGGATCACGGAGCTGCAGCGGTCGCTGGCCGCCTCCGCCGAGAAGGGGATCGTCGTGGAGGGGCGGGACATCGGGACGACCGTGCTGCCGGACGCCGATGTGAAGATCTTCCTCACCGCCTCGGCGGAGGCCCGCGCCGCCCGCCGCAACGGTGAGCTGCAGGGCGCCGACGTCCACGCCACCCGGGCGGCGCTGATCAGGCGGGACGCGGCCGACTCCTCCCGCAAGACCTCCCCGCTCGCCAAGGCGGCCGACGCCGTCGAGGTCGACACCACCGAGCTGACGCTGGCCCAGGTCATCGAGTGCGTCGTCACGCTCGTCGAGGAGAAGCGGGCCGCCCGGTGAGCGAGCTGCCCTCGGAGAGGGGTGCCGAGGTGGGGCGGCGCATCGGCGTCGGCCTGATGTACGGGCTGTGGAGACCGCGGGTGCTGGGCGCCTGGAAGGTGCCGGCGAGCGGTCCTGTGATCTTCGCCGTCAACCACTCCCACAACATCGACGGGCCGATGGTCATGGGCGTGGCGCCCCGGCCGACGCACTTCCTGATCAAGAAGGAGGCGTTCGTCGGCCCTCTCGACCCCTTCCTGACCGGCATCGGTCAGCTGAAGGTCGACCGCACGAGCACCGACCGCACCGCGATCACCCGCGCGCTGGGTGTCCTGGAGAGCGGCGGTGTGCTCGGGATCTTCCCCGAGGGCACCCGGGGCGAGGGCGACTTCGCCTCCCTGCGGGCCGGCCTCGCCTACTTCGCCGTGCGCAGCGGGGCGCCGATCGTCCCCGTCGCGGTGCTGGGAAGTTCCGAGCGGCGCGGACGGTTGATGAAGGGGCTGCCCCCGCTGCGGTCCCGCGTCGACGTCGTCTTCGGCGACCCCTTCGAGGCGGGCGACGGCAGCGGACGGCGTACGCGCAAGGCGCTGGACGAGGCGACCGAGCGCATCCAGAAGCAGCTGGCCGCGCACCTGGAAAACGCGAGGCGGCTGACCGGCCGCCGGGCGACACTGAGTAGTGGATCACTCCGCTGAACCGGAGTGCCCACCGATCACCACGATGAACGAGGTACGGACTTCATGAACGACCACATCCAGCCCGACGGCTCGGACGGTTTCGAGCACGATCACGGGGCGCTCGGCGACGCCGAGTACGCGGAGTTCATGGAGCTCGCCGCGGAAGAGGGCTTCGACCTCGAGGACGTCGAGGGCGCCATCGAGGCGGCCGGACACGGGCCGTTGCCCGTCCTCGCCGTCGTCGGGCGGCCGAATGTCGGCAAGTCGACTCTCGTCAACCGGATCATCGGGCGGCGCGAGGCCGTCGTCGAGGACAAGCCGGGTGTGACCCGGGACCGCGTCACCTACGAGGCCGAGTGGGCGGGCCGCCGCTTCAAGGTCGTCGACACCGGCGGCTGGGAGCAGGACGTCCTCGGCATCGACGCGTCCGTGGCCGCGCAGGCCGAGTACGCGATCGAGGCCGCCGACGCCGTCGTCTTCGTCGTCGACGCCAAGGTCGGCGCCACCGACACCGACGAGGCGGTCGTGCGGCTGCTGCGCAAGGCCGGCAAGCCCGTCGTGCTGTGCGCCAACAAGGTCGACGGCCCGAGCGGCGAGGCCGACGCGGCCTACCTGTGGTCCCTCGGCCTGGGCGAGCCGTACCCGGTCTCCGCGCTGCACGGCCGCGGCACCGGCGACATGCTGGACGCCGTCCTGGAGGCCCTGCCGGAGGCGCCCGAGCAGTCCTTCGGCACGGCGATCGGCGGCCCGCGCCGTATCGCGCTCATCGGCCGCCCGAACGTCGGCAAGTCCTCGCTGCTGAACAAGGTGGCCGGCGAGGAGCGCGTCGTCGTCAACGAGCTGGCCGGCACCACCCGTGACCCGGTCGACGAGCTGATCGACCTGGGCGGCGTCACCTGGAAGTTCGTCGACACGGCCGGCATCCGCAAGCGCGTCCACCTCCAGCAGGGCGCCGACTACTACGCCTCGCTGCGCACCGCGGCCGCCGTCGAGAAGGCCGAGGTGGCGGTCGTCCTCATCGACGCCTCCGAGTCCATCTCGGTCCAGGACCAGCGGATCGTGACCATGGCCGTCGAGGCGGGCCGCGCGCTCGTCATCGCGTACAACAAGTGGGACACCCTCGACGAGGAGCGCCGCTACTACCTGGAGCGGGAGATCGAGACCGAGCTCGCCCAGGTGTCGTGGGCGCCCCGGGTGAACGTCTCGGCGCGTACCGGACGGCACATGGAGAAGCTGGTCCCCGCGATCGAGACGGCGCTGGCCGGCTGGGAGACCCGGGTCCCCACGGGCCGGCTGAACGCCTTCCTCGGCGAGCTGGTCTCGGCCCACCCGCACCCGATCCGGGGCGGCAAGCAGCCGCGCATCCTCTTCGGCACCCAGGCCGGCACCAAGCCGCCGCGGTTCGTCCTGTTCGCCTCCGGCTTCATCGAGGCGGGCTACCGGCGCTTCATCGAGCGCCGACTGCGTGAGGAGTTCGGCTTCGAGGGCACGCCGATCCACATCTCCGTGCGGGTGCGCGAGAAGCGCGGCAAGAAGAAGTGACGCAACGGCTGGAGGGCGGCACCCGAGTGTGGGGTGCCGCCCTCCAGCCGTGTCACGGACTTCCGTGGCTCACAGGCCCCTTCGGGGCGCTGGCGGGAGCGCCGCCGGGACGGGGTGCATCCCCGTGTTCGCCTGCTGCGTGTTCGTCTGCTGCCGGCCTGTCTGCTGCCGTCCGGTCTGTCCCAGTGGCCCGACCCGCTGCCACTGCGACTGCTGCCCGAGACCGCTGCGCGCACTCTGCGCGCCCGCGCTGTAGGCGCTGTAGGAGCTGGTGAACGAGCTGCTGAACGACCCCGTGCTGTGTGGGATGTTCCCGAAGGCGGTGAACCCCAGGTCCTCCTCCCCACTGCGGTCCCCCGGCAGCGAGCGGAACGACCTGACGTACTCGGCGTAGAGCGCGTCGTAGATCGGCGTGGCCGATGGGCCTGCCTGGGGTTCCTGAGCCGGTCGCGCGGACGGGATCGACTGGTAGGCCTGGCGGCGAGGAACGTCGTAGGTGTGCACGTATGTCCAAACGAGGTTGGACTGGAAGAGATGCGGCTGGACAGGCGCCGGGGCCACCGACGGCGTCTCCGTCGCCGTACGGTCCGCGGTTCCCGCTGCGTGGGCGGGCTCAGGTCCCGGCAAGCGGAAGGGCCGCACCGACCAGCTTTCCGTTCGCCGCGGCCTTGTCCAGCGCGTCCCGCAGCAGGTCCTCCCTGGGCTGGCGCCCGATGGAGCCGACCGGCGCCGCGTACATCAGCACCTGCTGGTGCTTGTTGGCGGCGGCCCGCCACCCGTCGGTCACCTGGAGCGGCTGGTGGGCCTGCCACCAGGCCACCGGCTGCCCGCCGTTCGGGGAGGGCTGCAGCACCGCGTGCAGTTGCCCCATCGCCAGCAGCACGGACCAGCCGTGCCGCACCGGCGGGACCTCGGACAGCTCGGTCAGCGGCATGAAGCCCTGCTCGATGAGCAGCGGCAGGAAGTCGTCTCCGGTCCCGGTGCTGCCGGGCCGCACGATGGGCGCGGTCGGCTCGACGACCAGCGCCGGGTGCAACTCCCCGGCGATCAGGACGAGTCCGCTGGTGACGCCGAGCATCGCCTGCTCGGGTACGACCTTCTCGGGCTCCAGGTCGACGGTGTCGCCGCTGATGGAGCGGACCGCGCCCCGCAGCTGCTCCTCGGTCACCTGGACGACCTGCGAGGGGAGGCAGGTGGCGTGGGCGAAGGCGAGGACGGCGGTCTCGTCGCCGATGAACAGGACGGTGCTGGTGCGCTCGAGCTCGGAGTCGCCCGGGGTGCGGCAGGACGTGCAGTCGTAACTGCCCGGGGCGTTCTCTCCGGCGAGCAGCCGGTTGGCTTCTTCGTCGCCGATCTCGGCGCGTACCTCGTCGCTGACGTCGAGCATGCGCGGCACGGGTGACTCCCTCGGAATGCGGTGCGTTGGCGGGGCCGGGTGACTCCCCGGCTCATGAAGAAGACAACGGGCGATCTGTGGTGGGGGTCACGCTGTACGGCGAACGGAATCGAACCATCGAACGCGGATGGTCACGATGCGTACGGAACCGGGCACTCCAAGTCAAGTAACGGGAAGGTCACGGAAGTTGGTCCCGTGACCTGACTCACAGCTTCCTTGAATCGTTCGCAGACAAATCCCGAAATCGGCGAATGAAGCGGGTGGCCGAATTCTCTTGCTACCCCCGGTAACGTCCAACTGGCCTGCGACAACGGGGAGTTGGTTGCTAACGGCTTGTCAGGGTCCCTAGATTGCTCCGCCGTGTGCAACGAGCACCGCTCGGGTACGTCCGCCGGCCGCGCAGAGCCAGACACCGCGCAGCACGACCGCCGACGGACGGGGCGGAGCGCGTCGACCGTGCCCCGCGCGGACGGCGTGCCTCGCCAAGGGGGAAGCCCGGGTTCGTAGAGAGGGATCTACATGTCCGAATGTGCCGATAACACTCGCGTCAACGCTCGCGCCGGCAAGGCGCGTACGACGGCGGTCCTCGCCGGGGCGGCGCTCCTCGCCCCCCTCGGACTGCTGGCCGCGACCGGCAACGCCGCTGCGGCGGACGGCGGAGTGTGGGACCGCATCGCCCAGTGCGAGAGCGGCGGCAACTGGCACATCAACACCGGCAACGGCTACTACGGCGGACTGCAGTTCTCCGCCTCCACCTGGCGCGCCTACGGCGGTACCGCCTACGCGCCCACCGCCGACCGAGCCACCAGGGCACAGCAGATCGCCGTCGCCGCCAAGGTCCAGCGGGCCCAGGGGTGGGGTGCGTGGCCCACCTGCTCGGCGCGTGCCGGGGCCTCCGGAAGCGCACCCGACGCCGGCGCGGCCGGCTCGGCCTCCACCGAGTCGGGTTCGAGCACGTCGGGCTCGTCGAAGAAGAACTCCTCCACGAACGGCTCCTCGGTCTCCTCGGCGCGGGCTTCCGAGCGCTCGACGGCCCACAGCTCCCGCAGCGGCTCCCGCGGCGACTACACCGTCCGCGAGGGCGACACGCTCAGCACCATCGCCGCCCGGAACGGGACGACCTGGCAGCGGATCTACTCCGCCAACAAGGCCGCCATCGGCGGCAACCCCGACCTGATCATGCCGGGTCTCCGCCTGACCTTCTGAGGCGAGCCGGCACGGCCCCACCCGGTCCGCGCACCGGGTGGGGCCGTGCTGCCGTGGCGGGGGCGGGGGAGGGCGCCCGCGCCGCACGAGTCCCCGTGAGCCGCCGCCATGGTGCTCGCGCCGCCGCACCTGTGGCTCCCGCCGCCGCGCCGCACCTGTAGGGGGCGGACGGGGGATGTGTGGGGGAGCCGTGTATTTCCTATGAGGAATCACCCTGGCGGAGCCGCACGGAATCGGAATGGAGCGGGGTCCGGGGGCGGTTCTCCGACAACTTTCCGTCGGGTTATTCGGGCGGTCGGGACCACTCGCGGGAATTACGTTCGAATGCGTGCAGAAGGCGTACCGAACCGCTCGTATGTGTGACGGTTCGCTGCGTCAGAACCCATGTCGGGGCGACCGAAACGCGCGTCGTGATCCTGTGACAGAAGTGTGACCGGGGTGATCCACATCTCCGGTTCGGGGTTCCCGCGACGGCGCCCTCGGCCTAGCGTGGCGGTATGGCACCGATTCCCACTCCGCCAGCGGAGCCCCAGGACAGTCCGGACGGGTACGTCGGCCTCGAGGCCGCGCGGGCCGAGCACCTCGCCCGGGAACGGGGGTGGTCGACGGTGCGCGCACTGGCGCCCGGAACGATCATCACCATGGAGTACCGCGTGGGGCGGCTGAACTTCGAGGTGAGCGACGGCCGCGTGGTCCGCGCCTGGAAGGGCTGAGGCCGGCCTCGAACGCCCGCCGCGGCATGCCCCGGCCTGGACGGCCCGTTCCGGACCCCGGCACCGGCCCTGACGCCCCGCGCCGACGACGAAGGCCCCGGCTCCTGGACCAGGAACCGGGGCCTTGGCGTGCGGGGCCCGGCTGTGCGTACCGAGGGCCCCGTGGCCGGTCAGCCGCCTGTCAGGGGGCGGGCCGTCGAGGTGGTCGTACCGCGTGGCAGCCGGTCGGAGTGCGGTGGACGGCGGCTGCCGACGGGGGTGACCGGGGTGCGCTCCGAACGGACCGTGTGCGGACCGGGAGCGAGGTAGACCGGCGCCCTGGGCGCACGGGCCGCGGCGGCCTCGTCCTGGGTCGCCGGGCGCGGCTTGAGCGGCACGGGCACCGGGACCGGGGTGGGCGCGGGCACGGCACCGGCGTGGCGGGCGCGCCAGCGGTCGCGCAGGTCGAGGATCCAGACCTCGGCGCGGGCGATCAGCGGCTCGAACCAGGGCAGTGCCAGCAGGATCAGCAGGCCGGCGGCCCAGCCGAGGACCACGTCGCTCAGCCAGTGCGTACCGAGGTAGACCGTGGCCATGCCGACGCCGAGCGAGGTGACCGCGGAGAGGGCGGACAGCCATCTGCGGGCTCTCGGGGTGGAGGCCAGATACGCCAGGATTCCCCAGGTCACGACCGCGTTGGCAGTGTGGCCGCTGGGGAATATATCGCCGCCCAGACCCATCTCGTTCGAGCCGATCGTGGTGGCGTAGTGCGGTCCGAGACGGCCCATGCCGATCTTCGCGGCGCCCACGGTGATGTTCAGCAGCAGTAGCGAGGTGCCGAGCGTGAGCAGCGGGCGCAGGGTGTGCTGGCGCCAGGATCTCCAGCCGAGCCAGGCGGCGACCATCACGGCGGTGGGGCCGCGCTGGCCGAGAACCACGTAGTAGTCGACGAACCAGTGGATTTCGGACCACTGCTGGTACGGCCGGAAGAACATCACCTGCCAGTCGAGGCGGACCAGCCACGAGGTGATCACCACGAGCCACACGATCGCCAGGTAGAAGGCCAGGGTCGAGGCGAACAGCGCGACCCGGTGCCGGCTCATCTTCGGCACATCGATGTGGGTCGGCCGTTCCGGCTCCCGGTCGAGCCTGGCGAACACCCGGTCCAGACGGGTGAGGTTTCGTTTGGTACGCACCCAATCGACGTTACAGCGAGTGAGCTCAGTTCTCGGCCGAATCCACGGGTTTGTGATGACGATGTGATGTGGGATTGCTCTCAGAACGGCGTGAATTCCTCAGGAATCCGCAATCGTTCCAGACGCTTCCCTTCAATTCCTTTGATCGTTTCGAGGGATAGTTTTAGGGGACTTATGAATGAGTTCAGCGGATCCTCGGCCGGTCATTCCCGGCTCGCTCACTGGTAGTACGGAGACGATCATGGTGGACCGGAGCCGTTCAGCCACCAGGCGCCGTACACCGCCGATGCCACGGCGACACCGGCCACCACCAGCGCGGCTCTCGGCGTCCGCAGTCGGGCGAGGGCTTGGGTGAGGGGGAACAGCAGCGGGAACGCGGGCAGCAGCAGGCGCGGTTTCGAGCCGAAGTAGCTCGACGCGCACAGGGCGAGCGCGAGGACGACACCCGTGTACACCAGCAGCGCGAGCGGCTGGCGCTGTCGTACGCAGACGAGATACAGCCAGAGCAGCAGTGCCACGCCGACGAGCAGTCCGAGTCCGGCGAAGGCCGACGGAATTGACGTGAACTTGTCGATGATGAAGCGGGCGAAGGCGTAGCCGCCGTCGAAGCCGTTGCGCCAGCCCGCCTGGACGTCGAGATAGCCGAGGGGGCCCTTGCCGGTGTGGTGGCCGACCCAGAGGACATAGCCGGCGGCGCCGAGAGGCGCGAGAAGGAGACCGAGGGCGCGTTCGGTGACACCTGCGCCCCCTGGGATCGGTTCACGCCCCGGGTCCGGTGCGCGCCGGGGAGGGGCGCCGGAGGACGACCGGGAGGCGCGTACGGCACTCTGCGCGCTCCCTTCCCGGGCCGCGCTCCTGTCTCGCACGAAAGAGACCACACCCGCCACCCACACCGCCGCCACCACGGCGAGCCCCACCGGCCGGGTCAGACCGGCCAGCGACGCCAGCGCGCCCGCGGTCACCCACCGGCCGGTCAGCACCGCGTACAGCGACCAGGCGGCCAGCGCGGTGAACAGCGACTCGCTGTATGCCATCGACTGCACGATCCCGACGGGCAGCACCGCCCACAGCAGAACGGCGCACACCCCGGCCCGCCCGTCTCCCGCCACCACCCTTCCGAGGCCGCGCTCCGCGCCTCCCTCTCTTCGCCCGTACACCTGGTCGGCCACCGCGAAGATCCCCCAGGCCGCGGCGAGCGAGGCGAGCAGGGAGACGGTGAAACCGGCGCCGGCGTACGACAGCGGGGTCGTCGCGTGCAGCAGCCGCTCCAGCCACGGCAGCAGCGGGAAGAAGGCGAGGTTGGAGTGCACGTCGCCGTTCGGCAGACGCACCTCGTAGCCGTATCCCAGCTCGGCGACCCGCGTGTACCACAGCGAGTCCCAGCGAGCCGTCAGCAACGTGTACGCGCTCTTGTCGCGCGCGGCGCTCCACAGGGCGAGGCCGAGCAGGCCCAGGGCGCGGACGGCCGCGTACCCGAGAAGGGCCGGGGCCGCCCGGCGCAGGGCCGCGGAGCCGGGCGCCGCGCGCGTTTCAAGATCGGTCACGGGCTCGATTATCGGCCGGGCGCACCCGGAGGGTGTGCCGGGGTGTACGGGCCGTGAGGAGAGTGGTGTACGCCACACCGTTCCCCCGGGACGGTGAGAGGTCCGCCACGTGGCCGCGCCGCGAACTCGCGTACGCTGCGTGTCACTCGCCGTTCGTCTGCGCGGGCCGGAGACCACCGCTCCTCTCCGGCCGAGTCGCGGGGAGTCCCCACCCCGCGAGCCCGCCGAACCCGAGGAACACCTGGGAGGTACGTACATGTCCGGGACGACCACGGCTGCCGTCGGGCTGCGCCGTCGGGCGGCCGGGGCCGGTGCCAACCGCTGGATCGTGCTCGTGGTGCTGTGCGTCAGCCTGCTGCTGGTCGCCGTCGACGCGACCGTGCTGCACGTCGCGGTGCCCGCCGTCACCGAGGACCTCCGGCCCGGCGCGATCGAGCTGCTCTGGATCGTCGACACCTACCCGCTGGTCTGCGCCTCGCTGCTGATTCTCTTCGGCACGCTCGGCGACAAGGTGGGCCGCCGGAGAGTCCTGCTGCTCGGCTACGCGCTGTTCGGTGTCGCCTCCGCGCTGGCGGCGTTCGCGGGAAGCGCCGAACTGCTGATCGTCGCGCGGGCGCTGCTCGGTGTCGGCGGCGCGATGATCATGCCGGCGACGTTGTCGATCCTGCGGCAGGTGTTTCCCGACCGACGCGAGCGGGCGCTCGCCATCGGGATCTGGAGCGCGGTGGCCGCGGTCGGGGCGGCGGTGGGGCCGTTGCTCGGGGGCTTTCTGCTCGAGCACTTCTGGTGGGGCTCGGTCTTCCTCGTCAACATCCCGCTCATGCTGGTCAGCCTGCCGGTCGGACGGCTGCTGCTGCCGGAGTCGCGGGGTGCGGGGGACGGGCCGTGGGACGTCGTCGGCGCGCTGATGGCCGCCGTCGGGCTGTTCGGCGCCGTGCTGGGCGTGAAGCGGCTGGGCGGCGGGGAGGTGGGCGCGTTCACCCTGGTGCCGCTGGTGGCGGGCCTGGCGCTGATCGTCGTCTTCGTACGGCGTCAGCGGCGGCGGGCGCATCCGCTGGTGGACCTGCGGATGTTCGCCCGGCCGGCGTTCAGCACGTCGGTGGGGTGCATCGTGCTGGCGATGCTGGCGCTGGTGGGGCTCGAGCTGATCGCGGCGCAGTACCTGCAACTGGTGCTGGGGCTGTCCCCGCTGGAGACGGGGCTGCGACTGCTGCCGCTGACCATCGCGGCGATGGCCGCGGGGCTGGCCGGGGCGCGGCTGCTGCGGCGGTTCGGGCCCAGGCGGATGGTGAGCGGGGGATTCTGTCTCACGGCCGCGGCGGTGCTGACGCTGACCGCGATGGGCGAGGCGGACAACGCGGCGCTGTTGCTGTTCGGGTTCGTACTGCTCGGCTTCGGGCTGGAGACGACCCTGTTCGCGGCGTACGAGTCGATGCTGAGCGAGGCTCCCCCGGAGCAGGCGGGTGGGGCCGCGGCGATCGGGGAGACGTCGTACCAGCTGGGGGCCGGGATCGGGATCGCCCTGCTGGGCAGCGTGATGAACGCGGCGTACGCGCCCGGGTTGTCGTCGGTGCCCGGGGTGCCGGCGTCGGCGTCGGCGGCGGCGGGGCATTCGCTGGGGGAGGCCTACGAGGTCGCCGGGCGGCTCGGGGGGCCGGCGGGGGCGGTCCTGCGCCGGACGGCCCGGGACTGTTTCGTGCACGGGCTGCACGTCACCTTGCTGGTGAGCGCGGGGCTGCTGTTGCTGGGCGCGGTGATGGCGTTGCGTCTGCCGCGGGTCATGCAGTGCGAGGTCGAGCCCTGTGCGGTGGAGCTGCCCGGGCCTCGGGAGGTCACGGAGTCCCGCGTCTCGGCCTGACGCCGGGGGATCTCCCGCCACGCGCCGCCGCCCGTGGCCGTCTGTTCCCGTCACGCGGCACGCGACCATCCTCGGGTCGACCACCTCGGGTCGGTGCCGGCCCGTGAGGACCGTGAGGACACCGTCGAGACGCGTCAGCTCGTGCCGGGCGGGGCGCTCACCGGGTTCGGCGCCTCGCGGTGGAGCCCGCCTGAGGCAGGGCCGGTGAGCGGCCCCGCCTCAGCTCTGGTTGAAGAAGCCGTCCGCGCGGTGCGCGGCCGGGTCCCCGTTGACGATCTCCGTGTGGGCGGGGGTGAGCAGGAACACTCGGGTCGACACCCGCTCGATCGAACCGCGCAGGCCGAAGATGAGCCCGGCCGCGAAGTCGACGACGCGCTTGGCGTCGGCGGCCTCCATGGCCGTGAGGTTCATGATGACCGGAACCCCCTCGCGGAACAGCTCGCCGATCGCTCGCGCGTCCCGGAAGCTGTCCGGGGTCACGGTGCCGATCCGGCGGCCCTTTTCCTCGGCCGTGTCGGCGGCGACCTTCACCCGCGGGTCGGTGACCCAGGCGTCACCGGAGTCGGTCCCTTCGGAATAGTCGTCGTCGTAGTAACGCTCGTCATCGTTGTCGTCGACGAGGCCAAGCCAGGCACTCGCCTTGCGTACCGATCCCATGGACGCCTCCTCTCACAGCGGTCTTTCTTCCTTTCCGCATTCCCCATGGTCGTCCATGATGCGGATGTCGCGCCAAGTGGATAGACGCCGCGCGGGGGGTTTGTGACGGTACTGGTGCACAGCCGATCCGTCGAGAGTCCGTGTATCCCAAGGGTCTTGGTGTATACGGCTGCTGACTGTGAGTGAAATATGATTCTTCGCGGCGTACGGGTGACGGCCGGAGCGTACGGGTGAACGGGAGGAACCGTTCCTGCATGACAATCCGTCGATACGATGCGGCAGCTCGACGTCGTATGGATCACGGGGGATCGTCGTGTTCGGAATCGTCAGGCCGTGCCGTCACCGGCTCGGTGAAGGACTGAAGGCCCAGTGGATGGCGCACCTGTGCGGACTGTGCCTCGCGCTGCGCGGGGACCACGGGCAGTTCGCTCGGGTCGTGACCAATTACGACGGCCTGCTGATATCGGTTCTGACGGAGGCTCAGGCCGACGGGCGGGGCGGGGGGCGGCGTACGGCCGGACCCTGTCCGTTGCGCGGGATGCGCGGCGCGTCCGTCGCGCACGGTGAGGGCGCCCGGCTCGCGGCCGCCGTCTCGCTGGTGCTGGCCTCCGCCAAGGTGCGCGACCACGTCGCCGACGGGGACGGCTGGCTGGCCCGGCGGCCGGTGGCCCTGGCCGCGCGCCGGGTCGCCGCGAGCTGGGGCGCGGCGGGGGCCCGTACCGGATCCGCCGTCGGGTTCGACACCGCCGTCCTCGTCGACGCGGTGGACCGGCAGGTCGGCATCGAGACGCTCGCCGGGCCCGGGACGCCGATCCTGACGGTCACCGAGCCGACCGAGACGGCCACCGCGGCGGCCTTCGCGCACACCGCGGTCCTGGCGGGGCGGCCGGGCAACGCCGAGCCGCTCGCCGAGGCCGGGCGCCTCTTCGGCCGGCTCGCCCACCTCCTGGACGCCGTGGAGGACCGGGAGACCGACGCGGCGTCGGGCGCGTGGAACCCGCTCACCGCGACCGGTACCTCCCTGCGGGAGACGCGGCGGCTCGCCGACGACGCCGTGCACGGCATCCGGCTCGCGCTGCGCGAGGCCGAGTTCAGCGATCCGAAGCTGGCCCATGTGCTGCTCGTGCACGAACTGCGGGCCTCCGTCGACCGCGCCTTCGGGACCACCTCGTGCGGGCACGACCGTCCGGCGGAGCAGTACGGGCCGCCGCCGGGCAACCCGTACGCGCCGTCCGGCCCCGGCGGCCCGCCCCCGCCCCCGCAGCCGCCGCACCGCGACCGGCGCGGCCTCCTCGCGGGGTGCCTCGTCTGGGCGGGACTCGCCTGCACGTGCCAGATGTGCTGCGGCGAGTACGACGACCCGTGGACGCGGGAGCGCAAGGAGGGCTTCTGCCACCGCTGCGACGACTGCTCGGACTGCTGCGACTGCTGCGGGAACTGCTGTGACGGCTGCTGCTGCGACGGCTGCGGCTGCGACTGTTAGGGCCTGTTGCGCATGCGCTTACGGGAGCGCGTGGACGTACGCATCGTGTGCGGTCTCCAAGACAGCGAAGAGGTGGGAGAAAGCGCTGGGTGAGGGGAGGGGCGCGCGTGTGAAGGCCGTGCTGGGGAAGGGGAGAACGCGAAAGGCGCCCTGGAGTCAGGGCACGCAGGGCAGTCGGCTCAACAGGAAGAGGACCACACTCGACCGAAGTCGATGTGGGAGCGCGTGACCAGCCACTGCTGTGGATGCATGGGCCAAGTGGAACAGGCATCCGGTTGTGCGTCAACTGACTTGAGACGTACGGCTCACAGTGTGGACGGCCTTGACAGTGCGGGGAAACGCCACCGTACTCTCGGTGGACGGCCCTGCTGAGGGGCTCGGCCGTACCGCGCCGCGCGGCGCACCGGTGTGAAGGCACCCGAACCGTGTTCGACTCGATGTCACGGAGCCTTCGCATGTCCTCCGACACCCTCGCCACAGCCCCCGCCGCACCGGAGCACGCGGACATCCCGCGGACCGTCCCGCACCGCCGCCTCGGACAGTGGGCGACCACCGTCGCCGCCGCCCGGACAGTGATCCGGGGGCGGCCATTCGCGCGGCGGCCGATTCCGCGTCCGGCTGAGGGAGTCGCTCCATGAGGCACTCCCTCGTCGTCGTCGGGGCCGGGCCGCGGGGTACCGGCCTCATCGAGCGGATCGCCGCCAACGCGCCCGAGCTGTACGCCGGTCCGGGCCTCGACATCCACCTCGTCGACCCCCATCCGCCGGGCGCCGGACGCATCTGGCGCGCCGCCCAGTCACCGCTGCTGTGGATGAACTCGCACGCTGAGGACGTCACCATGTTCACCGACGAGACGGTGGACATGGCCGGACCCGTGCGTCCCGGCCCCACGCTGCACGAGTGGGCCGGCATCGACGGCCGCACCTTCGCCGACCGGCAGCTCCAGGGCGCCTACCTGAGCTGGGTGCACGAGCAGGCCGTCGCCGCCCTGCCCCCGCAGGTCGCCGTCCACCACCACCCCCGGCGCGCCCTGCGGATCGGCGGACCGCGCGAGGGGCGTCAGCAGGTGTGGCTGGAGGGCCGCCCCGGGCCCCTGCCCGCCGACCTCGTCGTCCTCACCCTCGGCCACCTCGACGCCGAACTCGACGACGAGCAGCGGATGTTGGCCGCGTACGCGACCGAGCACGGCCTCACGCACCTCCCACCGGACTTCACCGCCGACAGCGACCTGTCCGCGCTGCCGCCCGGCGAACCCGTCCTCGTGCGGGGCTTCGGGCTCGCCTTCGTCGACCTGATGGTGCTGCTCACCGAGGGACGCGGCGGACGGTACGAGGGCGACGCGTACGTCCCCTCGGGACGGGAGCCGGTGCTGTACGTCGGCTCGCGGCGCGGAGTGCCGTACCACTCCAAGATCGGGTACGACTGGAGCGGGGAGCGGCCGCCGTTGCCCCGCTTCCTGGGGCCGGCCGAGATCGACGGGCTGCTCGCGCGGCCGGGGGGCTTCGACTTCCGGCGCGATGTGTGGCCGCTGGTGGAGAAGGAGCTGGGGTTCGCCCACTACCACCGGCTGTTCACGGCCCACCCGGAGCGGACCGCGATCGCCTGGACCGACTTCGAGGAGAAGTACGCCGCCGCCGACGGGGCCGTCGAGCGGGAGGCCCTCGTCGCGTCCGCCGTGCCCGATCCGCGCGACCGGCTCGACCTGGCCGCGCTCGACCGTCCGCTGGACGGGGTGCGGTACGGATCCTTCGAGGAGTTCCAGGAGGGGCTGCGCGGGTACGTCGAGGACGACCTGGGACGCCGTCATGACCCCGAGTACAGCGCCGACCTGGCCGTTTTCCTGGGGTTGCTGTCCGTCTACGGGCAGCTGGTGCGGCTCGGGGACATCGGGTCCTGGTGGCACGGGTTCTTCAGCCACCTCGCGTCCGGGCCGCCCGGGCCCCGGCTGCGGCAACTGCTCGCGCTGTCGCGGGCGGGGGTGCTGAAGTTCGTCGGCGCCGACATGGCCGTACGGGCCGAGGACGGGGTGTTCCGGGCGTCGAGTGCCACCGTGCCGGGGTTCTCCGTGGCGGCGCGGGCGCTGGTCGAGGCGCGGCTGCCCGAGCCGACGGTCCGGCGCGCCCGCGATCCGCTGCTGCGCGGGCTGCACGAGGACGGCGCCGCCGAGACGGCGGACGGGCTGCTGCGGGTGGACCGCCTCGACGGGCGGCTCCTGGACCGGGCCGGCCGGCCGCACCCGCGGCGCTTCGCGCTCGGGCCGCACACCGACGGCCGTACGCCGGGCGCGTTCACCCGGCCGCGCACGGGCGGGCCCGCCTTCCGGCAGAACGACGCCACCGCGCGGGCCGCCCTGGTCTTCCTGCGCGACCTGGCCGATCACGCCGTCGCGTGACCGCCGCCCACCGACTCCCCACGGGCCGTTGTGACCGGAGCCGCCCAGCCGCTGTGAACCGGAGAAAGGGTTCTTCGCAGATGACTTCCTCACCCGGCCGGGGCCTGCTGCACCTGGCCGCCGCCGTCGACCGGCCCGGGGTGTACGACGCCGGCCCCTACGTCGAGCTGGCGCGGCTCGCCGAGCGCGGCGGGCTCGACTTCGTCACGCTGGACGACAGCTTCGCCCGCCCCGGGCTCGACGCGCCGTCCGTGCTGGCCCGGGTGGCGCCCGCCACCCACCGCGTGGGCCTGGTGCCCACGATCACCACCACGCACACCGAGCCCTTCCACGTCCAGGCCGCCGTCGCCACCCTCGACCGGGTCAGCCGGGGCCGGGCCGGCTGGCGGATCGACGTGTCCACCACCGAGGGCGAGGCCCGCCTCTTCGGCCGCCGGAGCTTCCCCACTCCCGGCCCCGCCGGGGCGGGGGGACGCCCGTCTCCGCTGGACGCGCTGTGGGAGCAGGCCGGTGAAGTCGCCGACGTGGCCGCAAAGTTGTGGGACAGCGGGGAGGACGACGTCGAGATCCGGGACGTGACGACCGGCCGCCTCGTCGACCGGGGCAAGCGGCACCACGTCGACTTCACCGGCTCGGCCGTCACGGTGAAGGGGCCCGCGATCGGGCCCCGGCCCCCGCAGGGCCACCCCGTGCGCGTGGTCGACGCCACCGCGCGCCACGCCCGTCCCACCGCCGCCCGGTACGCCGACGTGGCGCTCGTACGGGCGGCGAGCTCCGACCAGGCGCGTGCCGCACGCGACCAACTGCGCGCCGGGGCAGCACAGCACGGCCGGGACCCGGACTCCCTGCTGGTTCTGGCGAGCCTCCTGGTCGACCTCGGCGACGGGGAGCACGCCGCCCAGCCCGGCCACGGTGGCGGCGGCCCCCGGCCGAGCGCGCAGGGCCCGCTCTATCGCGGCGGCCCCGTCGACCTCGCCGAGCTGATCACCTCCTGGCACCAGGACGGCACCGCCGACGGCTTCCACCTCACGCCCGTCGAACCGCGCCGCGACCTGGAACGGCTGGTCAACGGCACGGTCGCGCTGCTCCAGCACCGCGGACTGTTCCGCACCTTCTACCCGGGCAGCACCCTCCGGGAGCACCTGGGGCTGGCCCGTCCCGCCCGCCCGCACACCATGACAGGAGACACCCCATGACCGTACGGCCCTCCGGCGCATCCGATGCCTGGAAGCAGTGGCACGAGCACCGTGTCGAGACCGTGTCGGAGCCCTACGGGCCCCTCGCGCTCACCGGCACCCACTGGCTGGAGGACTATCCGGACGGGCGACTTCCGGACATCCCCGGGACCTGGGTGGCCGAAGAGGACGGAGTGGTGCTCACCGCGGTCGAGGCCGACGGGCTGACCGTCGACGGGAAACCGTTCGGCGGGGAGGTGCGGCTCGCCGCCGACCACGGGCCGGTCGGCGCGGCCCGGGTCGCCCACGGTGAGCGGCGACTGGTCGTGCTGGTCCGCGAAGGCGTGTGGGGGGTGCGGGACTTCGACCCGGACGCCGAGGCCAGGCGCCGGTTCCGGGGCATCGAGGCCACCCCGTACGACCCGCGCTGGTCGGTGCCGGGGCGCTTCACTCCGTACGACGAGGGCCGGACCGTGCGGGTGCCGAACGCCGACGGGCGGGAGCGCGGGCTCGGTCTCGGCGGGGAGGTGGCCTTCCGGCTGGACGGGCAGGAACTCACCCTCCAGGTGAGTGTGCAGGGCGACGGCTCGCTGTGGGCGGTGTTCGCCGACACCACCAGCGGGGACGGCAGTTACCGGTTCCGGTTCCTGTACCCGGTCGCGCCCGACGCCGAGGGGCGCACGACCGTGGACTTCAACCGCGCCCAACTGCCGCCGTGCGCCTTCGCCGACCACTTCGTCTGCCCCTTCCCGCCGCCGGGGAACACGCTGTCCGTCGGGATCGGGGCGGGGGAGCGCAACCTGGTCTGAGGTCGGGCAAGGAGGGGGATGACGGGGCCGTCGAGGGGGAGGAGGGGGCCGGGCAAGGAGGGGACGACGGTGCCGTCAAGAGGGGAAGAGGGAGCCGTCAAGGGGTGAGAGGGCCCGGCAAGGGGAGCGACAGGCCCGGAAAGGGCCTCACATTCCGCGGATCGTTCAAAGGTTGACGGCCGAAAGGCACCCTTGCGCCGACCGTCCGTTCGGCCGAATACTCCCCCTCAGCGCTTGTCAGGGCCACGGCGGGTTCGGAATCCGGACAGCCGGTGGCCCTCGACTGCGCCTCACGGGCCCCGACCCCACGCGGGCCCCCGACTTCCCCTGGGAGGGAACGAAAAGTGAGGATCAAGCGCACCACCCCCACCAGCGGCATCACGAGACGGACCCGGCTCACCGCCGTCGCCACCGGCCTCGTCGCCGCGGCCGCCATCGCCATCCCCCACGCGAGCGCGGCCGACGCCACCCCCTTCAGCGCCGCCGAACTCAAGAGCGCCAGCGGCTCGGTGCTCAAGGCCGACATCCCGGGTACCGCCTGGGCCGTCGACAGCAAGACCAACCGGGTCGTCGTCACCGTCGACAGCACGGTGTCCCAGGCCGAGATCGCGAAGATCAAGCAGCAGGCCGGCGCCAACGCCGACGCCCTCACGATCAAGCGGACCGAGGGCAAGTTCCAGAAGTACATCGCGGGCGGCGACGCCATCTATGCGAGTAGCTGGCGCTGCTCCCTCGGCTTCAACGTCCGTGACAGCGCGGGCAACTACTACTTCCTGACCGCCGGTCACTGCACCGACGGCGCCGGCACGTGGTGGTCCAACTCGTCCCACACCACGACGCTCGGCACCACGGCGGGCTCCAGCTTCCCGACCAACGACTACGGCATCGTCCGGTACACCAACTCGTCGGTGACCAAGTCGGGCACCGCCGGCAACACCGACATCACCAGCGCGGGCACGCCGAGCGTGGGCACCACGGTGACCCGTGACGGTTCGACCACCGGTATCCACAGCGGCCGCGTCACCGCGCTGAACGCGACCGTCAACTACGGTGGCGGCGACATCGTCTACGGCATGATCCAGACCACGGTCTGCGCCGAGCCCGGCGACTCCGGCGGTTCGCTCTACGGCACCAACGGTGTGGCCTACGGTCTGACCTCCGGCGGCAGCGGCAACTGCACCTCCGGCGGTACGACCTTCTTCCAGCCCGTGGTGGAGGCTCTGAACGCGTACGGCGTCAGCGTCTTCTGATCGGCCTGAGGGTTGTCGAGCCCCCGCACGCTGTCTGCGTGCGGGGGCTCGGTGTTGTGCGTGTGGGTGGGGGGTGAGTGTGCGTGCGGGTGTGAGTGCCCGGCGCGGGTGGTGGGGTGTGGGTTGCGGTGGTGCCGGTGCGGGGTGCGGTGGTGGGGGGTGCCGGTGAGTGCGGTGGGGCTTGCGTGGAGGTGAAATCGAGTCAGGACTAGACCTCACCGCCCCGTGCTTGGTTACTCACGCGTAGCGTTTGCAGTGCGAACTTTCCTGGCGTGAACGGGGTGGTGAAGGCGTGGAGGGCGCGCGGTGGTCACCGTGTGCGCGTCCTGAAGTCGACCTTGTGTGCTCCCTTCGGGGTTCGGAAGAGTGGGCGCCCGTCAACCAGCCTTCCGGCCCTGTACGGTCCCCACAACCGTCCGGGCCGACCCCCCACAGGAGGACGCGAGTTGAAGCACCGACGCATATCCAGGCGGCGGGCCGTCATGGCGGGAGCGGGCATCGCCGCCCTCGTCGCCGCGGGAGTCACCTTCCAGACTGCGAACGCGAGTGAGACCCCGCAGGCTCCGGAGCCTCGGCTCCTCACGGCCCTGGCGGCCGGAAAGCTCGCCTCGACACTCGGTCAGGACCTCGGCGCGGACGCGGCGGGCGCCTACTACGACGCCAAGGCCAAGAGCCTCGTGGTGAACGTGCTCGACGAGGCCGCCGCGAAGACCGTCGAGGCGGCCGGCGCCAAGGCCAGACTGGTCGAGAACTCCCTCGCCGAGTTGAGGAGCGCCCGTGGGGTGCTCAAGAACGACGCGACGATCCCCGGCACCTCCTGGGTGACCGATCCGACGGCCAACAAGGTCGTCGTCACCGCCGACCGCACGGTCTCCGACGCCGAGTGGGCCAAGCTCACCAAGGTCGTCGAGGGCCTCGGCGCCAGGGCGGAACTGCAGCGTACGAAGGGGGAGTTCAAGCCCCTCATCGCGGGCGGCGACGCCATCACCGGGGGCGGCGGGCGCTGCTCGCTCGGCTTCAACGTGGTCAAGGGCGGCGAGCCGTACTTCCTGACCGCCGGTCACTGCACCGAGTCCATCTCGACCTGGTCGGACTCCTCCGGCACCCGGATCGGCACGAACGAGACCTCCAGCTTCCCCGGCGACGACTACGGCCTCGTGAAGTACACCGCCGACGTCGATCACCCGAGCGAGGTGAACCTCTACAACGGCTCCGCGCAGACGATCACCGGCGCCGCCGAGGCCACCGTCGGCATGCAGGTCACCCGGAGCGGCTCGACGACCCAGGTGCACTCCGGCACGGTCACCGGTCTGGACGCCACCGTGAACTACGGCAACGGCGACATCGTGAACGGTCTCATCCAGACCGACGTCTGCGCCGAGCCCGGTGACAGCGGCGGTTCGCTGTTCTCGGGCAGCAGCGCGATCGGCCTCACCTCCGGCGGCAGCGGCGACTGCACCTCGGGCGGGGAGACGTTCTTCCAGCCGGTGACGGAGGCGCTGTCGGCCACCGGTACGCAGATCGGCTGACGGCTCGATTCGTACGGCTCGTGTGAGCCCCGCCCCTGCTGTGTGCGCGAGGGGCGGGGCTTTCGTGTGCGGTGCCTGCGGCGGCCTGTGCGGGTTCGGTGGGGGCCCGTGTGGCGCCTGGTCGTGGGGGGTGGGTCGGGGCCGCGCCGGGGGGGGGGCGGGCGCCGGGGGCCCCCCCGGGTGGGGGGGGGGGGGGGGGGGGCCGGTGGGGCGCGGGGGGGGGGGGGGGGGGGGGGGGCCGCGCCGGGGGGTGTCCGTCCTCGGTCTGCCGCACTGTGTCCTGGGGAGTGCTCGGCGTTCACGGCAGCCGCTGCGGGCGGACACCCCCCGACACGTCCCCTTCCCGCCGTGCGCGACTGCGGGTCCGTGCGCCCGCGGGTGGCCGCTGCGGTGCGTAGCTGTGGGCAGTCGTGCCGCTGGGGTTGTGGGTCCCTGTGCTCACGTCGGGTGTTTTTGCAGGTGGGATGCGGTCGGGAGGGTGTCGTACGTATGTTCGGGAATTGGTCTATGGTGGGGGTGGGAGAGTTGGGAACTGATGTTCGAGGATCGTGAGCGCGGGAGGTGCGTGTGCCAGGTTTCACGCATCTGCGCACCGTCTCCGGGTTCTCCCTGCGCTACGGCGCCTCGCACCCGGAGCGGCTGGCCGAGCGCGCCTCCGAACGCGGCATGGACGCCCTCGCCCTCACCGACCGCGACACCCTCGCCGGCGCCGTGCGCTTCGCCAAGGCCTGCGCCAGGGCGGGCGTGCGTCCGCTGTTCGGGGTCGACCTGGCCGTGGAGCCGCCCGAGCGGGTACGGGGTGGTGTGCGGCAGGGGAGGCGACGTACCCCTGTGCGGGGAGGCGCCTTCGTCGACGAGTCGACGCCTCGCGTCACCTTCCTGGCCCGCGACGGCGCTCGGGGCTGGGCCGACCTGTGCCGGATCGTCACGGCGGCGCACGCCGGCAAGGGTGGCGAGGGTCCACCCCTGCTGGCCTGGGCGGACAATCGGGGAGACGGGCTGATCGTCCTCCTCGGGCCAGACTCCGACGTCGGCCGCGCCCTCGCCGCGGGGCGTCCGGATCGCGCGGCGGGGCTTCTGGGGCCCTGGCGGGAGATCTACGGCGACGCTCTGCGTCTGGAGGCCGTCTGGCACGGGCGGAAAGGTACTGGTCCGGGGTCCCTGCGGCTGGCCGCCCGTACCGTCGGCTTCGCCGCCGAGCAGCGCGTCCGTCCGGTGCTCAGCAATGCCGTCCGGTACGCCGATCCCGGCCTGGGCCCGGTCGCCGACGTTCTGGACGCCGCCCGGCGCCTGGTGCCGATCGACCCGACCAAGGAGCTGGACTCGGGTGAGGCCTGGCTGAAGGACGCGGGCGCCATGCTGCGGGTCGCCGAGCGGATCGTGGAGGCCGCGGGCTTCCGGCGCGACACCGCCCACCGCCTGCTGGAGCAGACCCGGGCGACGGCCGCCGCGTGCCTGGTCGACCCCGAGGACGACCTCGGCATCGGCACCGTCCACTTCCCCGAGCCGCACCTCGTCGGCGCCGGCCGGCGCACCGCCCAGCGGACGCTGGCCTCACGGGCGGCGGCGGGGATGGTGCTGCGCGGCTACGCCGGGCGGAGGGAGTACTGGGAGCGGATGCACCGCGAGCTGGACATCATCGCCCACCACGGCTTCGCCTCCTACTTCCTGACGGTCGCTCAAGTCGTCGACGACGTGAGGGAGATGGGGATCCGGGTCGCCGCTCGGGGCTCCGGGGCGGGTTCCCTCGTCAACCACCTCCTCGGCATCGCCCACGCCGACCCCGTCGAGCACGGGCTGCTGATGGAGCGCTTCCTGTCGAAGGAGCGGGTCGTGCTGCCCGACATCGACATCGACGTGGAGTCCGCGCGCCGGCTGGAGGTCTACCGGGAGATCATCGGCCGCTTCGGCACCGAGCGGGTCGCGACGGTCGCGATGCCGGAGACGTACCGGGTGCGGCATGCGATCCGGGACGTGGGTGCGGCGCTGTCCATGGACCCGGCGGACATCGACCGCGTCGCCAAGTCCTTCCCGCACATCCGCGCCCGCGACGCCCGCGCGGCCCTGGACGAACTGCCCGAACTCAAGGAGCTCGCGCAGGAGCGGGAGAGATACGGAAAGCTGTGGGAGCTGGTCGAGGCCCTCGACGCCCTCCCGCGTGGGGTCGCCATGCATCCGTGTGGGGTGCTCCTGTCCGACGCCTCCCTCCTGGCCCGTACGCCGGTCATGCCGACCAGCGGCGAGGGGTTCCCCATGTCGCAGTTCGACAAGGACGACGTCGAGGACCTCGGGCTGCTCAAGCTCGACGTGCTCGGTGTGCGGATGCAGTCGGCGATGGCGCACGCGGTCGCGGAGGTGCAGCGGGCGACGGGGGAGCGGATCGACCTCGACGCTCTGGCGCCGGGTGACCCGGCGACGTACCGGCTCATCCGGTCGACGGAGACACTGGGCTGCTTCCAGATCGAGTCGCCCGGGCAGCGGGACCTGGTGGGGCGGCTTCAGCCGGCGACCTTCCACGACCTGGTCGTCGACATCTCGCTGTTCCGGCCCGGCCCGGTCGCCGCCGACATGGTGCGGCCCTTCATCGAGGCACGGCACGGGCGGGCGCCCGTCAGGTATCCGCACCCGGATCTGGAGGGGGCGCTGAAGGAGACGTACGGGGTTGTCGTCTTTCACGAGCAGGTCATCGACATCGTGGCCGTCATGACCGGCTGCGGGCGCGGCGAGGCGGACCGGGTGCGGCGCGGGCTGTCCGACCCGGAGTCGCAGGGGCGGATCAAGGTGTGGTTCGCACAGCACGCTGCGGCGAGAGGGTATGACGCGGAAACGATTCGGCGGACCTGGGAGATCGTCGAGGCCTTCGGGTCGTACGGCTTCTGCAAGGCGCACGCCGTCGCCTTCGCCGTGCCGACCTACCAGTCGGCATGGCTGAAGGCGCATCACCCGGCCGCCTTCTACGCCGGACTGCTCACGCACGATCCCGGGATGTACCCCAAGCGGCTGCTGCTGGCGGACGCGCGGCGACACGGGGTGCCGATCCTGCCGTTGGACGTGAACCGGTCGGGCGTCGCCCATCGGATCGAACTGGTGTCTGAATCCCCTGGTGTCGGCGGGAGATGGGGACTGCGCCTCGCCCTCTCCGATGTGCACGGCATCAGCGAGGCCGAGGCGAAGCGCATCGCGGACGGGCAGCCGTACGCCTCGCTGCTCGACTTCTGGGAGCGGGCACGGCCGAGCAGGCCGCTGGCCGGGCGGCTCGCGCAGGTGGGCGCCCTGGACGGCTTCGGCGCCAACCGGCGTGATCTGCAACTGCACCTGACCGAGCTGCACCGTGGCTCCCGCGGGGCGGGCGGTGGTCAACTCCCGCTGGCGGGTGGGCGGAGGACGGCTCCGGCCGGGCTGCCCGACCTCACCTCGGAGGAGCGGCTCAGCGCCGAGCTGGGTGTGCTGTCCATGGACGCCTCGCGCAACCTGATGGACGACCACCGGGAGTTCCTCGCCGAACTGGGCGTGGTGTCGGCGCGCCGGCTGCGTGAGACGCGGCACGGTGAGACGGTGCTGGTCGCGGGCGCCAAGGCGGCCACCCAGACCCCGCCGATCCGGTCCGGCAAGCGGGTCATCTTCACCACCCTGGACGACGGCACCGGCCTGGTCGACCTCGCCTTCTTCGACGACTCCCACGACGCCTGCGCCCACACCGTCTTCCACTCCTGGCTGCTGCTGGTGCGCGGGGTGGTGCAGCGGCGCGGCCCGCGCAGCCTCAGCGTGGTGGGCTCCGCCGCGTGGAACCTCGCGGAGCTCGTCGAACTGCGCGCCGAGGGCGGGCTGGACGAGGTGGCGGCGCGACTGGCGGAGCCGGTGCCGTCGCCGGACGGGGCGGACGGTGATCCGACCCACGGCCGGCGCATCCACCTGCCCACCGGATACGAACTGCACCCGTGGGCCGATCTGCGGCCGGCGGGCCAGGAGGCCTCACAAGGGCCCCCGACAGCACGGAAGTTGTGGCACCGGAGTCCGGGGAGTGCGGGATGACCATCCTCTGTGTACGTTTCCAGCTGCCGCCGGCGCACGAGGCGGCCCTGCCGGGGCTGCTCGGGTTGCTGGAGGAGTTCACGCCCGTCGTCGAGGCCCTGCCACCGGACGGGGCCCTGGCCGATCTGGGGGGCGCCGAACGGTACTTCGGGCGCAGCGCGGCCGAGCTGGCGTCCGTGATCCGGGTCCGGGCCCTCGCGCTGTACGGCGTCGACTGCGCGATCGGCGCCGGGCCGGGCCCGATGCTGGCCCGCATGGCGCTGCGGGACGCCCGGCCCGGGGTGACGTGTGCCGTGCCCGAGGACCCCGAGGACGCGGTACGGGAGTTCCTCGCCGAGAAGCCCGTCGTCACGCTGCCCGGCGTCGGCACCGCGACCGCCCGCACGCTCTGCGAGTACGGCCTCGACACCCTCGGCCGGGTCGCCGCCGCGCCCCTGTCCACGCTCCAGCGTCTGGTCGGCGCGAAGGCGGGCCGGGAACTGCACGAGAAGGCGAACGGCGTCGACCGGGGCCGGGTCGTCCCGAACGCCGTCTCTCGATCCCTCGCCACCGAACGCCCCTTCCCCCGCGACGAGCTGGACCCCGTCCGGCACCGCGGGGCGCTGCTGTCGGCCGCCGAGGAACTCGGCGCCCGGCTGCGCGCCGTGAAGAAGGTCTGCCGCACCCTGACCCTCACCGTCCGCTACGCCGACCGTTCCGCGACGACCCGCAGCCGCACCCTCAGGGAACCCACCGCGCACTCGGCCGACCTGACGAGGACGGCGTACGCCCTGTACGAGGCGCTCGGTCTCCAACGCGCCCGTGTCCGCGCCGTCGTCCTGCGCGTCGAGGGACTCACGCCCGCCGAACAGGCCTCCCACCAGCTCACCTTCGACCCCGTGGACGAGAAGGCCCGGCGTATCGAGGAGGTCGCCGACCGCGCGCGGGCGAAGTTCGGGCCGAGGGCGGTGATGCCCGGGGGATTGGCGGCGTGACCCCGCCCGACCCTGAGGTCAGTTGGCCCAGGGAGGAGTGATCCGCGTGCCGTCGGCCAGCTCCGCCTCCAGTCCGACGGACGTGGTGACCCAGGTGAGCGCGGTGTGACCGGTCGGGTTCTCGACGCTCAGGGTCGCGCCGGCGTTGACGACGAGCGTGTCACCCGCGCCGATCCGCTCGGTGCGGCCGTCGAGCGTGACGTCCAGTTCCCCGATGAGCACGTGCAGGATCTCCTCCCGGTTGACGGTGTGCGCGGGCGCCTTCGTCCCGGCGGGGATCTCGCCCCTCCAGGCGCACAGTTCTCTGCTGCCGGTGAGGGGAGTGGCGTACGAGACGAAGCGGGCGCCGTGGATCTCGTGGGTGACGGCGTCGGAGGCGCGGATGACGGGCACGGATGACTCCTGACTCGGGTGACTCGGACGGTTTGGTCAAGCTGCTTGACCAATCTCTCGAGGCTGAAGGTCAAGCAGCTTGACCAAACCGTCAAGGGTGTTTCAATGCAGGCGTGCAGAACTCCGAAGCCCTCGCCCTGACCGCCGTCCTGCTCGCCGCCGCCGGCGACCTCACGCGTCGCATCAACGACGGGGTGGGGGCCCGCGGATTCGAGGTGCGGCCCGCCCATGGCTTCGCCTTCACGCGGCTCGCCCCGGACGGCGCGACGGTCACCGAGCTGGCCGCCCATCTCGGGGTGACCAAGCAGGCGGCTAGCCAGCTCGTGGAGGAGCTCGTGCGCAAGGGGTACGTCGAGCGCCGGCCGCATCCCGAGGACGCGCGGGCCCGGCTGATCGTGCTCACCGAGCGCGGCTGGGAGTGCACCCGGGCCGCGGAGGAGGCCGCCGCCGACGCCGTGCGGGAGTGGGCGGCGGTGCTCGGGGAGGGTGAGGTGCGCGGGCTGTACGACCGGTTGGCGCGCATCGCCCCCTATGGCCCCCTCCGGCCCACCTGGTGACGGAACGTCAGGAAAAACGGCTGCCCCGCTGGTCACCGGAACTTTTTACTGACGCGTAACTTCACACCTCACCTACTCGCCCGTAACTTGGCGAGTGAACAGCATCCTCGTGATCCGGATCACAGGGCGTAAGGCCGCCGAACGTCCCTTGAGCCGCAAGGAGATCACGCGATGCTGCCCTGGAAACGCCTGCTCAGACCGCTGGCCGCGCTGCTGCTGGCCGCTTCGGTCACCACCCTCCCCGCCACCGCCGCCCACGCCTCCGACACCGTCGCCGCCCCGTCGAGCGGCTGGAACGACTACGACTGCAAACCCTCCGCCGCCCACCCCCGCCCCGTCGTCCTGGTCCACGGCACCCTCGCCAACTCCGTGGACAACTGGCTGGCCCTCGCGCCCTACCTGGAGGACCGCGGCTACTGCGTCTTCTCCCTCGACTACGGTCAACTCCCGGGCGTCCCCTTCTTCCACGCCCTCGGTCCCATCGACAAGTCGGCCGGGCAACTGTCCGCCTTCGTCGACAAGGTGCTCGCCGCGACCGGCGCCGCCGAGGCCGACCTCGTCGGACACTCGCAGGGCGGCATGATGCCCCGCTACTACCTCAAGTTCCTCGGCGGAGCGGCCAAGGTGAACGCCCTCGTCGGCGTCGCCCCCAACAACCACGGCACCACCCTCGCCGGGCTCACCCACCTGCTCCCGTTCTTCCCCGGCGCCGAGGAACTCCTCACCGCCGCAACCCCGGCCCTCGCCCAGCAGATCGCCGGCTCGGAGTTCATGACCGAGCTCAACGCGGGCGGCGACACCGTCCCCGGCGTCCGCTACACGGTCATCGCCACCAAGTACGACGAGGTCGTGACGCCGTACCGGTCGCAGTTCCTGAGCGGGGCGAACGTCGACAACGTCCTCATCCAGGACCTGTGCCCGCTCGACCTGTCCGAGCACGCGCTGCTCGGCCTGACCGACCGCATCGCCTTCCACGAGGTGGCCAACGCGCTCGATCCGGCGCACGCCACCCCGACCACCTGCGCGTCGGCCATCAGCTGACCGCCGTGGCGTGTCCGCCGGGGCCTGACCGGCCTGAGCCGCCGGTCAGGCCCCGGAGTCGTGGGGTCAGCGGCCCGACCGGCCGCCCACCGCGCGCCGGCGCACCGACGCGAACAGCAGCGCCGCGCCCAGCGCCAGCACGGCCGCGCCGCCGACGGCGAGGTACGGCGTGCCGCCGTCGCCACCGGTCTCCGCGAGGTCCTCGCCGACATCGGCCCCGGCCGCCTTCGGCTCGTTGGCCACCGGCGCCGCGGACGACGGGGCGGTGGCCGGTCGGGCGGCCGGTGCGGTGGCCGGGTCCGTGGTCGTGGCGGGATCGTCGTCGCCGTGACCGCCGTGCTCGATCGTCGACTTGTCGGCACCGTCCTCGATCTGCTCCTCGGAGGGAGCCGAGGCGGCCGGAGCGGCCGGGGCAGTCGGTGCGTCGGAGCCGCCGAACGTGACGTCCGAGCAGGAGTAGAACGCCTCCGGGCTGTCCGAGCGCTGCCACACCGCGTACAGCAGATGCCGGCCCGAACGCTCGGGCAGCGTGCCGGAGAACGTGGAGAACCCGCCTGCCGCGACCGGGTCGGTGGCCGTCGCCACGGGGTGCGCCAGATCCAGGTCGGACCAGGCCAGTGGCTGGGTGGGGTCGTAACCGGCCTTGGTGACGTACACCTTGAAGGTGCCCTTGTGCGGGGCCGTCACGCGGTACCTGAACGTGTACGAGCCGCCGCGCACGCTCGTCGCCGGCCAGTCGGCGCGGGCCAGGTCGAGGCCCTTGAACGCCTCGTTGTTCGCGCTGCACAGCCTGCCGTCCGGGATCAGCTCCTGGTGGCGGCCGCCCGCGTCACCGATGCGGACGCCGTTCCAGTCGTACAGCGCCTGCGTCCCGCCGGCCGCGACCGCCGCCGCGCACGCCTGCGACCTGGGACTCTCGGGTCCCTCCGCGTAGCACTGCGCCACCCGGCTGACCGGGTCGCCCATCGAACCGTGCGCGGCCGCGGGGGCGGCGGACAGCGCGGTCAGGGCCAGCGGGGCCAGGCCCAGGGCGGTGACGGCGACGGCCGTGCGGCGTGCGGGCATGCGGGTCTCCTAGGAACCGGTGCGTGCGGGGTGCCGGAACCAAGAAACCGCGGAATCGCCGGCCGTGGACCGTCGGAGACGATCTTTAGGGTCGCCTTAAGGAAGTGCTGAGACGGAGATCAGGTAGGTAGCGTGCGCGCATGACGAGCGAGGAGATCCGGCCCGCCACGGCGGCCGACGTGCCGGCCGTGCGAGCCGTGACCGACGCGGCGTACGAGCACTACGTCGAACGCATCGGGGTCGTGCCCCAGCCCATGGAGGCGGACCACGCGGCGAACGTGGCCGCGGGGAAGGTGTTCGTGACCGGCGACCCCGTCACCGGCCTCGTGGTGGTCGAGGAGTTCCCAGACCACCTGTTCCTCGACAGCGTCGCCGTCCACCCCGACGCGCGGGGCACCGGCGTGGGGCGGCGGCTGCTGCACTTCGTGGAGGCACACGCGCGTGCGCTCGGCCTGCCCGAGGTCAGGCTCTACACGAACGCGCTGATGTGGGAGAACCAGAAGATCTATCCGAAGTACGGGTACGAGATCGTGGCTCGCCGGGTCGACGGTCCGTACGACCGCGTCCACTACCGCAAACGGCTGGGCTGAAGAGGCCTGAGGGAACTCGGCACGGTCATCCGTCCGGCCACCAGGTGCGCGCGATGTCCTTGCGCACCTCGGGGCGTCCGGCGGGGCGTTCGTCGGCCTCCTCGCGAATCCTGCGGGAGTCCGTCTTCTTCAGGGGCTTCTGCACGGTCGTACGGCGCATCGCTGCCTCCTAGAGGGACTACCGGGTTCCGCGGTTTCACGGAGGCAGACCCTTTCGGGGAGAGTTCCTCATCGCCGCCCGGTCTGTCAGTGGCGGCTGTCACGATTCGATTGTCAGTGGCGGGTGTCACTCTTGGGCGTATGGCAAACCACAGTGACGGGACGACTTCGGCGAGTGTCGACTGGGACGCGGCGGCCGACGCCTTCGACGAGGAGCCCGACCACGGGCTACGAGACCCGCAGGTGCGCGCCGCCTGGGCTGCGCGGCTGCGCGGCTGGCTTCCGGAGCGGGCCTGTGACCTGCTCGACCTCGGCTGCGGCACCGGCAGTCTGTCGCTCCTCGCGGCCGAACAGGGCCACCGCGTCACGGGCGTCGACCTCTCCCCGGGCATGATCGGCCTGGCCCGCGCCAAACTCGCCGGGCGTGACGCGGTGTTCCTGCTCGGTGACGCGGCCGCGCCCCCGGTCGGGGAACAGCGCTTCGACACCGTCCTCGTACGGCACGTGTTGTGGACCCTGCCCGACCCCGCCCGCGTCCTGCGGCACTGGCGCGACCTGCTGCGTCCCGGAGGGCGGCTCGTGCTGGTCGAGGGCGTGTGGGGCACCGTCAGCCCCGTCGGCATACCCGCGGACCGGCTCACCGCCCTGCTCGCCCCGCTCACCGAGCACGCGCGCGTGGAGCGGCTGTCGGACGACGCGCGGCTGTGGGGGAGAGCCGTGGCGGACGAGCGGTACGCGGTGGTGGCGACCGTGGGCCCCCGGTGACTCAGGCCAGCAGCTCCTCGAAGCCGCCCCCGCGCGCCAGCGCTTCGAGCTCGTCGAGGGCGGCCACGGCGGCCATCGCGGCCCGCGGATCCGTCTCCCTCAGACCGCTCTCCTCGAACTCGTCCTCGTCCAGCCGCCGTACGTCCGTGCCGTCGGCGGAGCGCCACAGGTCGAGGTCGAGGTCCTCGACGACCAGCTCGGCGCCGGTGACCACGGCCGGGCGCGTGATGTCGCAGTACCAGCCCTTCACCGCGCCCGCCGCGTCTCGGACCTCCTTGACGGAGTACCAGCGGTCGCGCCAGTAGTACTCCGTGAAGACGTCACCCGTCTCGAAGCGTACGAAGCCGAAGTCGCGCACGGCGTCGCCGGCCCAGGGGGCGCGGACGGCGAGGCGGGTGCCGTCGTCGGACAGCAGCTCGGCCGGGTAGCGGATCTTCGTCCGGCCGCCCTTGACGAGGACGACGTCCACCCGGCCCGTCGGGCCGGGGGCGTCAGCCGAGTTCGCGGACATACCGCACCTCCGTCGCGCGGATCTCGTACCCGAACCACTTGTTGATGGTGAGCATCGGGCCGTTGTCCGTGTCGTTACCGGTCAGGGCCTGCGTGTACCCGGCGGCGCGGGCGCGGTGCAGGGAGTCGTTCTTGGCGAGCTTGGCCAGGCCCCGGCCGCGGAAGGCGCGGGCGGTGCCGGTCATACCCGAGCGGTAGCGGGTACGGCCGTCGGTGTGGGCCAGGGTGAAGGCGACCGGGCGGCCGTCCACCACGGCGACCGAGGTCAGCTCCGGGGCGAGCAGGGGGTGCCGCCAGGTCTCCTCGAGCCAGGCCTCGTAGTCCGTGAGTTCGGCCCCGAGGTCGCTCGGCTCGTCGGACACCGTCTCCGCGTCCAGCAGGAACAGCGGTCGGGGGTCGTCCGCGAAGTCGGCCGCGGTGCGCAGTTCGACGCCCGCCGGCGGGTCCTGGAGCGGCGGCAGGGTGGCGTTCACCAGGTCGAGGGTGAGGAAGTGCGCGGAGCGGCTCTGCCGGTAGCCGCGCTTCTCGGCGAAGGCGCGGTTGCCGGGCTCGTCCAGGACCCAGGACAGCACACGGGTCGCCCCGCGGGCCGCCAGGTGCTCCTCGGCGGTGCGGACCAGCAGCGCGCCGGCGCCACGACCGGTGCGGGCCGGGTCCACGTACACGTTGAGCATGCCCTGGCCGGGCTCCGGGCTGTCGTGCGCGAGGCCGACCTGGGCCGTGCCGACGATCTCGCCGTCCTTCTCGGCGACCAGCATGCGCGAGTGGGCGTCGGGATGAGCATGGGCCGCGTCGTAGGCCACCGACTCCGGAGTGAAGATCATGTAGGGCAGGGCGAGGTCCCGGACCCGGGCGAATCCCTCCAGGTCGGCCGGTACGTCGGGGCGCAGATCACGCACGATGACGGTCATGTGAGCGCACGCTACGGGGCAGCGGTGGGCGGACGCCTCCCATTTTCCGGCGCGTGGGGGACAATCGGGCCGTGACCTTGAAGATCCACATCGTTGAGGGTGCCGCGCCCTACGAGCAGGTGCGAGCGCAGATCGCCGAGCAGGCCCGGTCGGGCGAGCTGCCCGTCGGCTACCGGCTGCCGACCGTACGGGGCCTCGCCGAGGCGCTGGGGCTGGCGGCGAACACGGTCGCCAAGGCGTACCGGGCGCTGGAGACCGACGGGGTGATCGAGACCCGGGGCCGGCACGGCACGTACGTCGCCGCCGCCGGCTCGGAGGCACGCGAGCTGGCTGCTGCCGCGCAGGGCTACGCGGCGCGGGCGCGCCGGCTGGGGCTCACGGAGGAGGAGGCGCTGGCCGCCGTACGGGATGCCCTGCGGGCGGCCTACGAGCGGTGACCCTTCGCTGCCGTGGGGCGCGGGCGTCAGCGCCGGGCGAGTGAGGCGCGGCCGGGGACGCGGGTGGGATTCAGGCCCGCCCGCTCCGCCGTCCTCGCGAACATCACCGCGTTCCGGACCGCCGCGCCGCCCGGGTCGTTGTTGAAGTACGCGTAGACGTCGGCGTCGGCCGGCCAGGTCGTCGCGACGCGGTCGAGCCAGGTCTCCAGGGAGCGGCGGCCGTAGTGCGGCCAGGGGTGCGCGCGGCCCTGGTGGAAGCGGACATAGCCCCAGTCGGTGGTGCGCCACAGCGGGGTCACCGGGCGGGAGCGGGCGTCGGCCCAGCACAGGGCCGCGCCCCGGGCCTGGAGGACCTCGCGCACCGCCGGCGTCCACCAGGAGTCGTGGCGCGGTTCGACCGCCACGCGCGTGCCGGACGGGAAACGGGCCAGGCAGGTGTCCAGCAGGTCCGGGTCGGCGCGCAGGTTCGGCGGGAGCTGCAGGAGCACCGGGCCGAGGCGGGCGCCGAGGCCGGCCGCGTGGCTCATCAGACGGTGCACCGGCTCCTCGGGGTCCCTCAGCCGCTTGATGTGGGTCAGATAGCGGCTCGCCTTGACCGCGACCACGAAGTCCGGCGGGACGCGCTCGCCCCAGGACGTGAAGGTCTCCCGGGACGGCAGCCGGTAGAACGCGTTGTTGATCTCGACGGTGGCGAACTGCGCCGCGTACTCCTCCAGCCACCGCCGCACGGGGACGTCGGCCGGGTACAGGACGCCCTTCCAGTCCTTGTACTGCCACCCCGAGGTGCCGACGAACAGGGTCATAGACCCATCAAAGCACTACAGGTACAGCCCCGCGTCCGCCCCGCCCCGCGGCTCCGGCAGCGACGTCGGGGAGGTGCCCCGCCGCAGCGCGTACAGCTCCGCAAGGGTCGCGCCCTCACGGCCGACCCCCTCCTCGGTGCCGAGCCAGTCCACCGCCTCCCGGCGGGTCAGCGGACCGACCTCGATCCGGGCCAGGCAGCGGCCGGGGCGCACGACGGCCGGGTGGAGACGCTCCAGGTCCTCGTTGGTGGTGACGCCGACCAGGACGTTGCGGCCCTGGCCGAGCAGGCCGTCGGTGAGATTGAGCAGACGGGAGAGGGCCTGCCCGGCCGTGTGCTTCGCCTCGCCGCGGATCAGCTCGTCGCAGTCCTCCAGGAGCAGCAGCCGCCAGCGGCCCTTGCCGGTGCCGTCCTCCTCACCGATCGCGATGTCCATCAGATAGCCGACGTCACTGAAGAGCCTCTCGGGGTCCAGCACGCAGTCCACCTGGCACCAGTCCCGCCAGGAGCGGGCCAGTGTGCGCAGCGCCGAGGTCTTGCCGGTGCCGGGCGGACCGTGCAGGAGCAGCAGCCGGCCGGCGATGTCCTCGGGGGTCGTCCCCATCAGGCGGTCCATCGCCTCGGCCACCGGGGCCGTGTAGTTGGGGCGGACCTCGTCCCACGTACCCGCGGAGATCTGGCGGGTGGTGCGGTGCGGGCCCCGCCTCGGAGAGACGTACCAGAAGCCCATGGTCACGTTCTCCGGCTGGGGTTCGGGCTCGTCCGCCGCACCGTCCGTGGCCTCGTTGAGCACCTGCGCGGCCAGCTCGGCGCTGGTCGCGGTGACCGTGACGTCGGCGCCGCGGTTCCAGCGGGAGACCAGCAGCGTCCAGCCGTCGCCCTCGGCCAGCGTCGCGCTGCGGTCGTCGTCGCGGGCGACGCGCAGCACGCGCGCGCCCGGCGGGATCAGGTTCGCGCCGGAGCGCACGCGGTCGATGTTCGCCGCGTGCGAGTACGGCTGCTCGCCCGTCGCGAAGCGGCCGAGGAACAGCGCGTCGACGACGTCGGACGGGGAGTCGGAGTCGTCGACGGTGAGCCGGATCGGCAGAGCGTCGTGTGGGTGCGCGGACATGCACGCCATGATCCGGCACAGGGGGCCCGCGTGCACCCGGTTTCCGTGCTGCGCGCCGGTGTGTCGGATGTGTCCGGTAAGGGCCGAGAAGCTCCGGAGTATACGGAAGACCCCGGCGGACGCCTCCGCCGGGGCCGCCGCTCACCGCTCACACCAGGGCGCCGACCGCCCTGCGGTGGAGCTGCCGGGTCCTGCGGACCACCGCGTACCCCTTGGTGAGGGCGCGGTCGCGGGCGAAGGTCCGGGCGATGGCCCGGCCGTCGAGGAGCCGTTCGAACTCCTCGACGCCCGTGCTGCGCCGCACGGTCACCCGCCGCAGGGCGTACGGACCCTGCCCGCGGCGGGCGAGGGAGTTGCCGACGGCGAGCGCCTGGGCGAACCCGTTCTCGCGCACCGCCGTGCGCACCCGTCGGCTGGAGTAGCCGTACGGGTAGGCGAACGACACGGGCAGGGCGCCCAGTTCGTCGGCGACGATGTCCCGGCAGCGGGTCAGCTGGGCGCGCAGCGTGGTGTCGTCGATCTGGTCGAGCTGCGGGTGGGTGTGGCTGTGGCCGCCGATCTCCACGCCCGCGTCCGCCAGTTCGCGCACCTGCCGCCAGTCCAGCATGGTGTCCAGGCCGCCGCCGGTGTCGTACGCGCCCCGGATCCAGCCGGTGGACACGAACAGCGTGGCCGGGAAGCCGTGCTTGGCCAGGGCGGGGAGGGCGTGGCGGTGCACGCCCTCGTAGCCGTCGTCGAAGGTGATCAGGACGGGCCGGGTGGGCAGCGCCCGCCCGGCCCGCCAGCGGGCCGCCAGGTCGGCCGTGGTGAGCGGGGTCAGCCCCCGCTCGGCGACCAGCGCCATCTGCTCACCGAACGCCTCCGGCGTCACCGAAAGGGCCCGGGTGGCATCGTTCGGCTCCGCCGCGACCGCGTGGTACATCAGAATCGGAACCCGAGCCTCCGTCACGCGGCCCCCTCCACCGCAGGGGGCTTCGGCCCAGTCCCGACGGCACGGGCGGCGGCCTCGGGGCCTCCGATGTCCGGGACGGCCTCTGCCGGGGCTGTCCCGGCGCCCGCCGCCGAGCCGGCCTCCTCGGCCGCCCCGGCGGACACCGGCCGCACGTCCCCTCGGACCACCACGCCGCCCGTCACGGCAACGCCGCTGCGACCCACCCCCGCATCCGCCGGACCCCCGGCCGCACCCGGGTCCCCGGCCCTTGCCGGGCCTTCGGCTACACCCTGAGCTTCGGCCGTTCCCGGGCCTTCGGCCGTTCCGGGGCCTTCGGCCGTTCCGGGGCCTTCGGCCGTTCCGGGGCCTTCGGCCGTTCCCGGGCCTCCGGCCATCCCTTGGCCTCCGGCCACGTCCTGACCTTCGGTCGTTGCCAGGCCGTCGGCCATCACCGGGCCTTCGGCCGTCCCCGGGTCTCCGGCCGCACCCGGGCCTTCGGCCGTCCCCGGGTCTCCGGCCGCACCCGGGCCTTCGGCCGTCCCCGGGTCTCCGGCCGCACCCGGGCCTACGGCCATCCCTGGGCATTCGGCCATCCCCTGCCCCCCAGCCACACCCCGGCCCTCGCCGGTCCTCGGGCCCCCGCCCGAACCGGCCTCGGCGGTCCCGTCGGCCGTCTCGCTGATCTGGACCACCGAGAACGTCGTTCCGTTCCGCCGTGCTCGTACGCTGCCCACCACGTAGCCGCCGGCGGCGGTGAGGACGCCGGTGATGATCGCGGCTGCTCGGCGGGCTCCGCCGGAGCGGCCGAGGAGTTGGTCGCGCAGGCCGCGGGCGACACCGGCGGGGAGCACCCGGGTGGTGTAGCGGCGCTCGGACTCCAGGCCCTTGTCGGTGCCGACGCTGCGGGCCACCAGTGCCTTGGACAGGCCCTCGGCGTAGGTGCGGGTGCGGAAGTAGGCGAAGTGCTCGCGGGCCGCGGGCACCTTGTGGTGGATGACCGCGCGGTCGTCGACGAGCAGGATCGCGTCGGGTCTCGCACGGCTGAGCCGGATGCACAGCTCCGTCTCCTCACCCCCCAGCGGCCGCTTGTCGCCGTCGCGTCCGATGCCGGTGGCGAAGCCGCCCGCGATGTCGAAGGCCTCCCGCCGGAACGAGGCGTTCCCGCCGAGGATGTTGCGCACCCGGACCCGGCCGGGCGGCAGGCCCCGGTAGGAGCAGCCCACCACCCAGTCGAACTCCTCGGGGAACCAGTCGGGCCGCCGGCCGGAGGACCAGACGGGCACCGCCCGGCCGCCGACCGCCATCACCCGGGGATCGCTGTAGGGGTCGGCGAAGCGGCGCAGCCAGTCCCGTTCGGCGACGGCGTCGTCGTCGAGGAAGGCGATGATGTCGCCGCGCGAGGCGGCGACGCCGGTGTTGCGGCCGGCCGACAGGCCGCGCGGACCCGCGTTGGGCAGCACCCGGACCTCGTCGACCTCCTTGTACTCCTTGGTCAGCCGGTCCAGGAGCGCCGGGTTGTGGTCGACGACCAGCAGGGTCTCCAGCGCCGGCCGGGTCTGCGCCCGCACCGAGGCGACGGCCGCGAGGATGTCCTCCCAGCGGTCCTCGGTGTAGACGCAGATGACGACGGAGATGCCGCTCGCCTGACGGGCCGGGGCGCCGGCCGGGGTGCCGTTCGCGCTCAAGACACCTCTCCCCGGACCGTGTCGAGCGTCGGCGAGCGGTGGCCGCGGCGGCGCAGCGCCCGCCGGTTGGACCGCTCGTTGAGGATCACCCGCAGCACCCGCAGTCCGTCGCGCACGGCCCGCAGGTTGCTGACGCCGTGGATGCGCAGGTACTCGTGGCTCGGGATCTCCTGCACCTTCAGCCCGGCCTTGACGACCCGGATGTTCATCAGGGTCTCGACCTCGAAGCCGGTGCAGTCCAGCTCGATCTTGTCCAGGCAGTGCCGCCAGAACGCGTTGTAGCCGTAGCACAGGTCGGTGTACCGGGCGCCGAACTTGCGGTTGACGACGGCGCACAGCACCCGGTTTCCCAGCCGGCGGATGAAGGTCATGTCGTCGGTGCCGCCGCCGTTGGCGAAGCGGGAGCCCTTGGCGAAGTCCGCGCCGGAGACGAGGGCGGAGACGTACGACACGATCTCGTTGCCGTCGGCCGAGCCGTCCGCGTCGACCATCACGATGATGTCGCCGGTGCACGCCTCGAAGCCGGTGATCAGGGCGTCGCCCTTGCCCCGGCCCTGCTGCCCGACGACCTTGACGCCGGGCCACAGCTCACGCGCGACCTCGACGGTGTCGTCGGTGGAGTTGCCGTCGACCAGCACCACTTCGTGGATCCAGTCCGGCAGGGTCTTGAAGACGTACGGAAGGTTCTCGGCCTCGTTCATCGCGGGGATCACGACGCTCACCGGCGGTGTGATGGCCAGGTGAGAGGAGATGGGCCGGTACTTGCCGACGGTCGACGGAGCCTCGAAATCCTGGCCCGATGTCGCCGGCTGCAGAACGGAACTCATGAGTCTGGTCCCTCTCGTCCGGTGGACCGCCCGCCCCTGGGCGGCCCGGATCCACGTCCGGTTCGAAAGGGGGGTTGGTTGTCACCCACGGCCGCACGGCATGGCGGAAGACCTCTCCGCCGGCCCCGTGGCACGGCATGGCGGAGGGCTTCTCCGCGCACGCCGGGTGAGCTGGCAAAGCTGGTCGGCCCCCGGAAAAGCGGCAGCCGACTGCGCGGCACGGCTCGGTCACATGAGCGGTCACCGAGCACGGCACCCCCCTACCGCGCCCCGCTCCGGAACCGTCGCGGTCCTTGAGCCCTCCCCTAGAGCCGCTTGCTGACGGTCCGATGCGGGTGAGATGTCTGACGGTATTGACGATTACACCCGTATGGCAAGGCCTGGAAAGAGACATCACCTTTTTGTTCGTTTGACCGTTACACAACGGGTCGTCCGGTAGTCAACCCGGACAAGTGCGATCAGGGGCCTGACACAAGCGTTCCCCGGAGGCGACCGGGGGCCTCCGGGGAACAAGGTCAACTCACCGCCGCTTCAGCGGCGTTGGCTGGTGCGACCTCACGGGACGATCTTCAGCAGACGGTTCGGGGAGCCGGTGCCCGCGCTGGTCACCTTTCCGGTGGTCGAGCCGTTGACGAGCGCCGTGGCGACCTGGGCCGGGGTGGCCGAGGTGTGGCTCGCCAGGTAGACCGCGGCCGCGCCCGCGACGTGCGGGGTCGCCATCGACGTACCGGAGATGGTGTTGGTCGCGGTGTCGCTGGTGTACCAGCCGGCCGTGATGGAGGAGCCGGGGGCGAAGATGTCCAGGACCGAGCCGTAGTTGGAGTAGCTCGCCTTGGCGTCGGTGCTGGTGGTGGCGCCGACCGTGATGGCCTCGGTGACGCGGGCCGGGGAGGACGAGGAGGCGGTGGTGCTGCTGTTGCCCGCCGCGACGGCGTAGGTGACGCCGCTGGCTATGGAGTTGCGCACGGCGGTGTCCAGGGTGGTGGAGACGCCGCCGCCGAGGGACATGTTGGCGACCGAGGGGCCGGAGTGGTTCGCGGTGACCCAGTCGATGCCCGCGATCACGCCGGCCGTGGTGCCGGAGCCGGAGTTGTTCAGCACCCGGACCGCCACGATCTTCGCCTTCTTGGCGACGCCGTAGGTGGAGCCCGCGATGGTGGTGGCGACGTGGGTGCCGTGGCCGTTGCCGTCGGAGGCGGTGGTGTCGCCGTCGACGGCGTCGTAGCCGTAGGAGGCCCGGCCGCTGATCTGGGAGTGGGTGATGCGCACACCGGTGTCGATGACGTACGCCGTGACACCGCTGCCGGCGGAGTCGGGGTAGGTGTACGTGCCGGACAGCGGGAGCGAGGTCTGGTCGATGCGGTCCAGGCCCCACGGGGCGCTCGACTGCGTGGTGTCGGCCACGTGGACCGTCTGGTTCTGCTCGACGGCGGCGACCGCCGGGTCCGCGGCGAGTCTCTTCGCCTCGGTGGCGGAGAGGGTGGCGGTGTAGCCGTTCAGCGCGGCGCCGAACGTCTTGTCCACCGTGCCGCCGTACTCCTTGACGAGGTCCTTGCCGGACGCCGAGGACGCCTTGAAGCCCGCGTCCTTCTTCAGCGTGACGATGTAGCTGTCCTTGACGGCGGTGGGGGAGCCGGCTGCGAGCACCTTGCCCTCGGCCGGGGCGGCCTGGGCGGGGAGCGCGGTGAGGCCGCCGACGAGGGCGGTGGCCGCCACGGTGGCGGCGGCGGTGACGCGGACCTTGTTGCTGCGAAGTCGTGCCATGACGAGGGAGTCCTCCTCCAGGCGGCGCGCGCTGGATGGGCGCGCGTATGTGGGGGATGCGCGCGGTGTCGCGCACACGGCGTCGAGCGTCGCGGCGTACCGCTCTCGGCTGAGGCAAAGCTTCTGCCATCTACGGGCGTAGTGAAAGGGAGTTGAACTGTTGTCAACACACTTGACATGGGCACGTAACAAAGCGGGCGTGATCGACCGCCTTATGGCATGAAATGACTTGGCATGGACACTTCCCGTCAACACGCGTAGTTGCTACGACGGTTGTGGCAGAGATCCTGCTAAAGGGAGGTTCCATGAGACGTTCCCGAATTGCCGTATTCGTCAGCTCTCTCCTCCTCGCCGCCGGCGCCGCCCTCACCGGGGCCGCCTCGGCACAGAGCGCCCAACTCGCCGCGACCGGCGGCTACGTGGCGCTCGGCGACTCCTACTCCTCCGGCGTCGGCGCGGGCGGCTACCTCAGCTCCAGCGGCGACTGCAAGCGCAGCACCAAGGCCTACCCGTACCTGTGGAACGCCGCGCACGCCCCCTCGTCCTTCGCGTTCACCGCCTGCTCCGGCGCCCGAACGGGTGATGTTCTCACCGGTCAGCTCGGCCCGCTCAACTCCTCCACCGGCCTGGTCTCCCTCACCATCGGCGGCAACGACGCGGGCTTCGCCGACGTCATGACCACCTGCGTGACCGGCTCCGACAGCACCTGCGTCAACCGCATCAACACCGCCCGCGCGTACGTCGACTCGACACTCCCCGGCAGACTCGACAGCGTCTACTCGGCGATCCGCGGCAAGGCGCCGAACGCCCGTGTCGTCGTCATCGGCTACCCCCGCTTCTACCAGCTCGGCACGGCCTGCCTCGGCCTGTCCGGGACCAAACGCACCGCCATCAACAACGCCGCCGACCACCTCAACACCGCCATCGCCAAGCGCGCCGCGGCCCACGGCTTCGTCTTCGGTGACGTCCGCACCACCTTCACCGGCCACGAGATCTGCTCCGGCAGCTCCTGGCTGCACAGCGTCAACTGGCTCGACATCGGCGAGTCCTACCACCCGACCGCGTCCGGCCAGTCGGGTGGCTACCTGCGCGTGTTCAACGGCGTGGCCTGAGGCCTCACTCCGAGGGGGACACGGAGGGGGAGGCCTCGCCCGACGGGGCCTCCGTCTCGCACGTCACCGAGAACGGCACCGAGTTGGACGTCGTCCGCCGCGGCTCACGCACCTCGACGCCGATGGAATTGCGGTACGTCCCGCTCTGCGCGTACGTCGTCACGATCACCTTGTCCTGCTGCGACTTCCCGCCGCCCGCCGGGAAGTCGAGCGTCTTCCAGCCCGAGTCCGCGAGCTCGCCGTCCTTCGTCACCCACCGGTAGGACACCTGAGCGGGCAGCCGGCCCACCGTGATGGTCGCCGTGAAGGCGGGCGCCCCCTCGTTGGACGGCGGACAGGCTCCCGCGTAGTCCGTGTGCGCCCCGGTGACGGCGACCGCGACGGACTGCGGCGGAGCCTCACTCGTGGCGCTCTCGCTCGCACTCGGACTCGGCGAGGGCTCCTCACTGCTCTGCGTGGCGCTCGCCTCCGGCGACGCGGACGGACTCACCCCCTGCGACTGGCTGTTGGTGACGCCCTTGTCCGCGCCGTCGTTCCCGTCGCCCCGGTTCAGCAGCGCGTACGTCAGCCCGGCCACCGCCAGCGCGACCGCCACCACGCCGGCGATGAGCACACCGGCGGTACGCCGGTTGCCGTCCGGCCCGGTCCCGGTGGCCGTCTCGGGCCCGGTCCACGGAGGCGGCGGCGCCGGCGGCTGCCGCCGGGTGAACGGTTCCGTGCCCCCTGTCGCCGGCAGGCCCATGACCGTCGGCGTGTACGGCGTCGTCCGGACGGTGCCGGTGTGCGGGGCGCCTCCCCCGGAGGGGGTGCCCCCGGCGGCGACGACTCTCAGGTCCCGCTCGGCGAGATCGGCCGGCAGCCGCTCGGCCGGGTCCTTGCGCAGCAGGCCCTCGATCACGGGGGCGAGCGGACCCGCCCGGCGCGGCGGCGGCAGCTCCTCGTCGACGATGGCGCGCAGGGTGCTCAGCGGGGTGTTCTGACGGAACGGGGAGTTGCCCTCGACCGCCGCGTACAGCAGCACGCCCAGCGACCACAGGTCCGACTCGGGACCCGGTGTGCGCCCCAGCGCGCGCTCCGGCGCCAGGAACTCGGGGGAGCCGATGACCTCGCCGGTCATGGTCAGCGCGGAGGTGCCCTCGACGGTGGCGATACCGAAGTCGGTGAGCACGACCCGGCCGTCGTTCGACATCAGCACGTTGGCCGGCTTCACGTCCCGGTGCAGGACGCCCGCCTCGTGCGCCGCCCGCAGCGCGGCCAGCACCTCGGCGCCGATGTGCGCGGCCCGGGCCGGCTCCAGCGGCCCCTCGGTGTCGAGGAGGTCGGCCAGCGAGATGCCGCGGACGAGCTCCATCACGATCCACGGCCGCCCGTCCTGCGTGGCCACGTCGTACACCGTCACGACGTTGCGGTTCGCGACCCGGGCGGCGGCCCAGGCCTCGCGCTCCAGCCGGGCGTACAGCCGCTCGACGTCGCTCGCGGGCAGCCCGGCCGGGGCGCGCACCTCCTTGACGGCGACCTCGCGGTGCAGCACCTCGTCCCGGGCCCGCCACACCGTGCCCATGCCGCCCTCGCCGAGCGGGGACAGCAGGCGGTAGCGGCCCGCGATCAGACGTTCACTGCCCGGTTCTTCGGACACCGCGCACCCCATTCCCCGTTCGCATCCGGGTGAATACCTCCACAAACGTAGCTCAGGCGAGGACGGATGCGGCCCCCTTGAGCACCAGTCCGACCCCGAGGGCCACGACGACGAGCGCGGACCACAGGGGCATGTTCCGGCGGACCAGCGCCACGGTCGGGTGCGTGGTCCAGCGGGGGGCGCGGTCCAGGAGGCGGGCGGCGCCCGTACCCAGCCTGACCACGGCGAACCCGGCGGCGGTGAGGGTCAGCGCGAGCCCGACGCCGTACGCGACGACGAGCAGCAGTCCGAACCAGGCGTGCCCGAGAGCCGCCGCGCCGACGAGCACGACGACGGCGGAGGGACTGGGGACGAGCCCCCCGGCGAAGCCGAGGAGGATCGTGCCGCGCAGCGTGGGCGCGGTGGAGTGGGTGTGGGTGGAGCCGCCGTGGGTGTGGGTGGAGCCGCCGTGGGTGTGGGTGGAGCCGCCGTGGGTGTGGGTGTGGGTGTGACCGTGATGGTGGTGCCTGTGGTCGTGGTCGTGGTCGTGGCTGTGCGCGTGGTCGTGGTCGTGGGGGCGTGTGGGGGCCTTCACCGGCGCGGGGGCGTGCTGCGCGGCGTGCGCGCCGGCGAGGACGAGCCGGCGCTCGGGGGTGTCCGCGGGGTCGTGGTCGTGGCCGTGCGGGTGATCGTCGCCGGGGCCATGGGTGTGGCCGCCCGGGCCATGTGAAGGGACGTGACCGTCCGGGCCATGGGTGTGGGTGTGACCGCCATGGCTGTGGGTGTGCCCGTGCCCGTGTCCCCGGTTGTGCCAGGCCCGGCGGACCAGCGTCGCGCCCGCGAACAGGACCAGGGCGCCGCTGGCCAGACCCAGCCAGCCGATCACCGAGGGGGCCGCGGCCGAGCCGGCGGTGACCAGGAGCCCGAGGGCGACCACGCCCAGGGTGTGGGTGACCGTGACCGACGCCGCCAGGGGCAGGACGTCCTTCATACGGGCCTTGCCGCCCCGGGCGGCGGCGGTCGCGGCCATGATGGTCTTGCCGTGGCCTGGGGCGACCGCGTGCATCGCGCCCAGGCCGACCGCGATGACCAGCGCCAGCGCGGCGAAGCCGAGGGTGAGGTCCTGACGGGCGACCAGACTGTCGAGGGCCCGCGTCCAGCGGTCGGCCCCGCGGGGCAGGACGGACGCGGCGGGCGCGTCCCGATCCCCCTCGGCGAGGGCGGCGCCGCCGGGCCGCACCCGCAGCGACGCGGTCGCGGTGTCGGCGGGGGAGGAGAGCAACTCCTCGGGGTATTCGGTGAGTTCGTTCGACACGGACTCGGCCGGCACGTCGGAGTCGGTGAGCGTCATCCGGTCGCCGCGCGCGGTGATCTCCCGCCAGCCGGGCCCGGAGGAGGCGCCCGCGCCCCGGAAGCCGAGCGAGACCGTCTCGTCCTCGGGCAGCGCGGCCGTCAGCCGGCACTCCACCCGCAGGGTGTCGAGACCGGCCTGCCCGGGCCGCACGACCGCCTTCGCGGCGCCGGCCGTCAGGGCGACCGTGCGGCCGTCGACCGTCAGCCTGCTGTCCGCGGCGGCCGTGGCGCAGCGCTGCCGGGCCCACTCGGTCAGGCCGAGCCGTTCGACGTCGCGCTTCGCCTGGGTCGCCGGGATCTCGGCGAGGTCCTCGACGTGGTCGACGCTGACCCGGCCGGGGGCGACGACGAGACCGTCGTAGCGGTTGACGGTGAAGTTGCCGAGGGGGTGCGCGCTCGCGCTGGCGGAAGGGATCAGCGCGAGCGCGCAGCCGGCCGTCAGGACGGCCGCGCAGGAGGCGAACACACGACGGGCTTTCACTTGGCCGCCTCCAGCGTCTTCAGTGCGGTACGGGCCTCGCGGGCGCCCAGGGGCGAGAACCCGGGGTTCAGCTTCAGGGCCGCCGTGAGGTGGGTGCGGGCGTCCTTCGTGTGGCCCGTGGCGCGTTCGATCAGACCGCGGTGGTAGAGGAAGGTCGCGTTGCGGTAGCCGGTGGCCGTGGCCTGCCGGGCGTAGGGCAGGGCTTCCTCGTCCCTGCCGTTGACGTGCAGCGCCCAGGCGAGGGCGTCCGCGGTGTGCACGGTGTGGCGGCGGGCCCACTCGGCGCGGGCCGCGCGCAGCGCCGCCGCCTTGTCGCCGTGGTCGGCGGCGGCGAGCGCGGTGTCGAGGTCGGCGTTGACGCCGTTGGCGCGGGCGAGGGCGGTCCAGGCGTCGACGAGCGTGTACTGGTCCTCGGCCTTCGCCGCGTCGCCCTCGCCGCCCCGGACCTCGTACAGCTCGCCGAGTTCGACGAGCGGGCCGGGGAGCGGGAAGCGGGCGACGACGTTCTCCAGCCCCGCGATGGCCTCCGCCTGCCGGCCGCTCGCCGCCTCGGCGCGGGCGCGGCCCTCGAGCGCCGGGAGGTAGTTGTCGTCGGCGGCGAGGGCGCGGGCGTAGAAGGTGAGCGCGCCGGCGTCGTCGCCCTGGCTCCAGGCGAGCTGGCCGAGCTGGGTGGCGACGTAGGCGATGTCCCCGGGCGTGGTCGAGGCCGCGAGGGCCCGGTCCAGGACCCGGCGGGCGGTGGCGACGTCGCCGCGCAGCTCGTGGACGTACGCGTACCGCGTGAACACCGGTATGCCCGGCCGGCGTTCGTCGGCCGTCTCGGCCGCCCGCTCGGCGTCCTCGTACCGGCCGAGCTCGACGAGCGCGTCGATACGGGAGCACAGGGCGCGTTCGCTGTAGGGGTTCTGCTTCAGCGCCTGGTCGGCGTACTTCAGCGCGTCGGTGAAGTCGTGGCGGGCCGCGGCGAGGGCGGCGCGGCCGGACAGGGCCTGGTCGTTGCCGGGCCGCAGCTTCAGCGAGCGTTTCAGGGCCTGCTCGGCCTGCGGATAGCGGGACGGGTCGCCCTTGGTCCGGGCCTGCTCGACGTAGGCGAGCCCGAGGGTGGCCCAGCCACCGAAGTCCCTGGGCTGGGCGCGCAGATGGGCCTGCAGCGAGGTGATCCCGGTGTCGAGGTCGGCCCCCGCGAGCAGCCCCGGCGACACGGCAGCGGCCGCGGCGACGGGCGTCTCCCCGCCGTCCCGCACGGCCCCGAACGCGATCGCCCCGGCGGTGAGCCCGATGGCCAGCATGGCCGCACAGGCCCCGAGCTGGACGGACCGCCAGCGACGGCCGGCGGCCGCGACCCGACGGACGGCGTCGACCCGGAGGTCGCCGGCCTCTTCGGCACCGGGGGCGGTGTTCTTCGAGGCCGGGGCCGAGGCGTCGACCCGCGCGGCACCCTCGGTGTCCCGAGCGGCCGGGGCGCCCGCATCCGCTGCCTGGACGTCCTCGGCGGCTCCTGGAGCGGCCTGCGCGTCCTCGGTCCCGAGCGTCGCCACAGCGCTCTCGGTGCCGGCCGGGGCGTCCGTCCCGCCCCGCGCCTCGCCCGGCGCCTCGGCGTCGGCCACGGTGCGGGGTGCGATGGCCTGCGGGGTGGTGTCCGCCCTGTCGGACGCCTGCGACGACTCAGCGGCGGCCCCGCTCTCCGGCTCGCCGTCCTGGCGGGCGTGGTGCTCGGGGCCCGGCCCGTCGGCCGGGTGCTCGCGCTCCGGTTCGCCGTCGTTCGTACGCGGGGACATGCCCTCTCCTCGGTCGCCTGGGTGGATCGTCCTGCTGGTGCGGGGGTGGGGGGGGGGGCCGGGGGGGGGGGGGGGGCCCCCCCGCCCCCCCCCCCCGGGGGGGGGGGGGGGGGGGGGCCCGGGGGGGGGGGGCGGGCCCCGCCCCCCCCCCGCCAGTCGGTGGGGTGGGCCGGGGAGCGCAGGATTCTCCCCGGCCCGGTTCACGGGCGAGGGCTCAGTACGCCCGGCCTCGCATCCGGCGCCACCACATCAGGCCGCCGCCGATGAGCAGGATTCCGGCCGCGCCGGCGCCCGCGGAGGCGGCGATCAGGCCGGTGTTGCCCTCGGTGCTCAGGGCGTCGCCGAGCTGGCTGCGGACCTCGTTGCCGCTGCCGGTGCCCTTGGCGAGCGGGCCGCGCGAACCCTCGGTGGGCAGCGCGACGTACGGGAAGGCCTTCTCGAACTCCTTGTCGTTCTTGTCGACCGCGTCGCCCAGGTCGTTCTTGGCGCCCAGCAGTTCACCCTCGACGACCTGCAGCGAGGCGTCGATCACGTCGTCGGTGAGGCGACGGCCGTTCGGGAAGCCCGCGTTGTCGCCGTCGAGGACACCGAGCCGCTTGGGGCTGGCGGTCGGCTTGATCGAGGTGTTCAGGCGCAGCTCCTCCGACGGGGTCACGTACGGCGGCTGGTTGAGGCCCTTGACGCCCTTGAGGAACACGTCGACGAGGTCGTTGCGCGGCTCGGCCGGCGCCTTGATCTTGTAGATCGCCTCGATGAGCTTCGGCAGCTCGGGGTTGGTGACGTTCTTCAGGAACTGGGCGTCGTCCTTCGGCTCGGACGCGTTGAACTTGTCCTTGTCCTTGATCGGGTTGACGACCTCGTTCACCAGCGGGCTGCCGAGGCGCGAGACCTGGGTGTAGTAGCCCTCCGCGTTCTCGCGCTGGGTGGTGGACCAGATACCGACGATCGGCTGGTGCTTCGACTCGGCGATCATGTCGCTCGGGACCTGCAGCGCGATCGAGTTGACGTTGTAGCCCTTGAGCGTGTCGTTGCCGACCTCGGAGAGGTTCCCGCCGTACAGCAGGTCGAAGACGCGCAGGTCCAGGAAGAACGGGTCGTCGGCCTGGCCGGCGAAGGTCTTCGCGCCGTTGGAGAGCTTGTAGATCGCCTGGTCGCGCAGCTTCTTGTAGTTCGGCATGGACGCCTTGCCCACGTTCGACGGCGCCACCGGCACGTCGTCCGCGAGCTTCGTGCGGTGCTGGACCTTCCCCTTCTTCAGCTTCAGGAGTTCGAGGTCGTACGTCTGCAGGATGTTCAGGTCCGCGTCGTCCAGGCTCTCGACCACGCCGGTGTTGTAGAGGAACGTCTTCTTGTTCTTCGTGTGCGTCTTGAACGTGTAACGGAAGGTCAGGTCCTCCTTCGCGTCACCGTTGTTGTCGATGTGCAGGTCGTACTGGGCGTCCTCGGCGAACGGGAAGAAGTTCGGGCCGCCCGCCGGCTCCTCGAACGGGACCCAGTTCGCGACGATCGTCGTCGTGTCCGGGTGGTCCGGGCTGACGAAGGCGTACACGTCGGTGTTGTCGTACTGCGGGGTCCCCGAGATCAGCGGGGCCTCCCGGTGGCTGGAGGCGGCAGCCTCCCCCGGCGCCAGCGCGGCGACGCCGGCGGCCGTGAGCCCCCCGGCGGCCAGCGCACCGCATATGAGGGTCGCGACGCCCCTGCGTCCGGATCCGCTCCTGGAGTTAGCTGCTGTCATGCCGTCCGTCCTCTGTGCCAACTTGCCTGACGGACAGTGATACGGAGCGAGGGGGGTGATCGGATTGGTCGAAACCAAAAAACTTTTTCTTTCCTGCTCACCCGCGTTTCGGGCCCTCGGATCCGTATAACCCCCTCCGGAGGTGTGTGCGTTGCGAATGCCTGGTATGACGGGACGGCCCGGGTGCGGCCGCAGGGAGGGGGACCGGATGGAGGCGGACGAGCTGCTGCTGCTCGTCGCGCGAGGCGACCAGAAGGCATTCGAACAGCTCTACACACTGGTGTCCGGACCGGTGTTCGGTCTGGTCCGGCGTGTGGTGCGGGATCCGGCGCAGTCGGAGGAGGTGTCCCAGGAGGTGCTGCTCGAACTCTGGCGTTCGGCCGCGCGGTTCGACCCCGGTCGCGGCAGTGCCCTGTCGTGGGTCCTCACCCTCGCCCACCGCCGGGCGGTCGACCGGGTGCGCAGCGCCCGCGCGGCCAGTGACCGCGAGCAGCGTGAGGCCCGGCGCTACCACGACCCCGCCTTCGACCAGGTGTCCGAGGAGGTCGAGGCGGGCCTGGAACGCCAGTTGGTCCGCCGCTGCCTCGACCGGCTGACGGCCCTGCAGCGTCAGTCCGTCACCCTCGCCTACTACGACGGATACACCTACCGCGAGGTGGCCGAGCGGCTCTCCCTGCCGCTGGGCACCGTGAAGACCCGGATGCGTGACGGGCTCACGCGGCTGCGCGACTGCCTGGGAGGTGCGGCGTGAGCCTGTTCCGCCGGGAGGATCTGCACTCGCTGGCCGCTCCCTACGCGCTCGACGCCCTCGATCCCGACGAGCGTCACCGCTTCGAGAGGCACCTGAGGAAATGCGACCGCTGCACCGCCGAGGTGCGGGAGCTGTCCGAGGACGCCGTCCGGCTCGCCTGGTCGGCGGCCGCCCCGCCGCCCGCCGCGATGCGCGACCGGGTGCTGGCCGCCGTACGGGCCACGCCGCAGGAGCCCGCGGCCTCCGCGCCGGTGCGGGAGCGGGCGACTCAGCTGCCGCCGCACGTCTGGGGCATGCAGCCGCCGCCCGCGCGCACCCGTGCGCCCCGTGCGCGCCGCCCCCTGTTCGTGCCGTTCGCCACGGTGACGGCGGCGGCCGCCCTCGTCGTCGCCGCCCTCTTCGCCGTCCAGGCCGACCGCACCCAGGAACGGCTGGACGCCGAACGGGCGCAGGCACGTGATATCGCCCACGTTCTCGCAGCTCCGGACGCCCGTGCGAGCACCGGCAAGGACGCCCGGGGCCGCAGCATCGGAGTGATCGCCTCCGCTTCGGAGGGGGAGGCGATCGTCACGCTGAGCGGATACGGCGGCCTGCCCACCGGGCAGGTGCACCAGCTGTGGGTCATGCGCCCCGACGCGCAGCCGCGCTCCCTCGGCCTCTTCGACGGCGACACGCCCTTGGTCGCGACCGGTCTCGATCAGTCGTCGGCGTCACTCGCCGTGACCGTCGAACCCGACGGAGGGTCACCGCAGCCCACCACCCAGCCAGTTGTCCAAGTCACCCTGAAATCGGTCGGATTCGGAGAGTGACAGGAAAGGGGTCGTCAACACCCTTACGGGGAAGGTGAATCCTGTGACCGCGATACACGCGTGCCTCGCCCAGGCGATAGGGTTACCCTGCCCGGGCCGGGTGGACTCGTACGGGTGGGGAGTGACATGGAACAGATAACAGTGCGCAGCAGGGCGAGGGTCCCTGCGATCACCTGCGGGAACAGCGCGACCAGTTCGCGTCTCGACCGCCATCTCTCGGTGCTGGCGGGTCCCGCCGTCCCGCAGCGGGAGACGGCCGAGGCGACCTCGCTGATGCGGGAACTGACCGCGCGTGAGCCCGCACACCGCAGCCCCAGGGGCGCCCGAGTGAGCCGGGTCTCGCTCTTCGCGCCGCTGCGCCGGCTGCGCCGTTCGCTGTTCGGCGGCAACAAGCACTGAGGGCCCGCGCTCAGGCGGCCACACCGTCCCGGCGCAGTGCTGCGATCTCGTCGTCCGTCATCCCCACGGCACGCAGCACGGCCCCGGTGTGCTCCCCGAGCGCGGGCACGGCCCCCATCCGTGCCTCCGCCCCGCCCGGCAGCGTGATCGGAGGCAGCAGCGCCCGCAGCGGCCCGACCGGCGAGTCCACCGCCCGCCACCGTTCGCGGGCCGCCAACTGCGGATGCTCGGCGAGCTCCCGCAGATCCCGCAGGCGCGCGCACGCGATGCCCGCGCCCTCCAGCCGCGCCAGCGCCTCGTCGGTGTCCAGCACCTCGAGCGCCCGCGCCACCAGCGCGTCCGTACGCTCCCGGCGCGCGACCCGCGCCGCGTTCGTCGCATACGCCGGGTCCGTCCCCAACTCCGGTCGCAGCAACACCTGTTCGGCCAGCCGCCGCCACTCCCGGTCGTTCTGCACCGACAGCAGCACCCGACCGCCGTCCGCCGTCGGATAGGCGTCGTACGGCGCGATCACGGCGTGCGCGAGACCGGTGCGCGCCGGGGCCGTCCCCCCGTGCATCGAGTGATGGAGCGGATGACCCATCCACTCGGCCAGCGCCTCCAGCATCGACACCTCCACCGGCCCGCCCCGCCCGGTCGCGCCCCGCCGCACCAGCGCCGCCAGCACCCCCGAGAAGGCGTACATGCCCGCCGCGATGTCGGCCGCCGGGATTCCCGCCTTCACCGGCTGCTCGGGCGTGCCCGTGACCGACACCAGCCCCGCCTCGCACTGCACGAGCATGTCGTACGCCCGCTTCCGCGCGTACGGCCCCGACGCCCCGTACCCCGAGATGTCGACGGCGACCAGGCGCGGGTGCGCCCCGCACAGCGTGGCCGCGTCCAGCCCCAGCCGGGCCGCCGCACCCTGCGCGAGGTTCTGCACGAACACGTCCGCGTCCGTGATCAGCCGGCGTACGACGTCGAGGCCGCGCGGGTCCTTCAGGTCGAGGGCGATGGACTCCTTGCCGCGGTTGCACCACACGAAGTGCGAGGCGAGGCCGCCGGCGGCGGTGTCGTAGCCGCGGGCGAAGTCACCGCCGTCGATCCGCTCCACCTTGATCACCCGGGCGCCCAGGTCGGCGAGCTGCCGGGTGGCGAACGGGGCCGCGACGGCCTGCTCGACGGCGACGACGGTGACGCCCTCCAGGGGCGCGGGGAGCTGGTCCATGGGGTGGATCATCGCCCCCGACCGGCGGGTTTGTCATGCGCGGGGGTGCGCGTAGGCGCGGACCGCCAGCGGCGCGAACACCGCGATCAGCAGCGCGCACCAGGCCAGTGAACCGGCGACCGGATGCGCCACCGGCCAGGCGGCGCCCTCCGGGACGGGCGCGTTGCCGAACAGGTCCCGCAGGGCCGTGGCGACGGCGCTGAGCGGGTTCCACTCGGCGAGCGTGCGCAGCCAGCCCGGCAGGTTGTCCGTGGGGATGTAGGCGTTGGACAGCAGCGGCAGCGTGAACGTCGCGCTGCCGAGCTGGCCGGCCGCCTCCTCGCTGCGGGAGAGCAGTCCGAGGTGGATGCCGACCCAGGTGCAGGCGAACCGGAACAGGAGCAGGAGCGCCACCGCGCCGGCCGCCGCGGGCGCCGAGCCCTCCACACGCCAGCCGACCGCGAGCCCCACCAGCAGGAACGGCACGGTCCCCACCGCCGTCACGACCAGGTCGGCCACCGCCTGCCCCAGCGGCACCGCCGCCCGGCTCACCGGCAGCGTGCGCAGCCGGTCCGTCACGCCCCGGTGGACGTCCTGGGCCGCCTGGAACATACCGGTCATGATCCCGTTGGCGGCGGTCGCCACCAGCAGGCCCGGCACGAGGAAGGAGCGGTACTCGGCGCCGGGCGTCGCCAGCGCGCTGCCGAAGACGTAGCCGAAGAAGAGCAGCATGGTGATCGGCATGGTCTGCGTGAGGACCACCAGCGCCGGGTTGTTCCGGATCCGCAGCAGCTGCCGGCCCAGCATGGCCGAGCCGTCGTACGCGAGCGTGCTCATGCGGCGATCTCCTTGTCGTCGGTGAGGCGCAGGAACACCTCGTCGAGCGTGGGCGGTTTGAGGCTCGCGTCGAGCAACGGCACACCCGCCGCGTCGAGTTCGCGGACCAGGCGCGGCAGGGTGAGCGTGGTGTCGCGGCTGACCGCGCCGACGGCGCCCCGGGCGTGGTCGAACGTCGGCTCGGCGCCCGTGAGCCGGTCCAGGACGCCCGCCGCCTTCGTCAGGACGCCGGCGTCCGCGACCACCACCTCCGCGTAGGAGCCGATGAGCGCCTTGAGGTGCCGGGGCGAACCGGTGTGCGCGACCCGGCCCCGGTCCACCAGGGCGATGTCGTCGGCGAGCCGGTCGGCCTCCTCCAGGTACTGGGTGGTCAGCAGGACCGTCGTGCCGTCCTGTCTCAGCTCGCGGACGGCGTCCCAGATGCCGCCCCGGCTCGCCGGGTCGAGACCGGTCGTCGGCTCGTCGAGGAAGAGGACGTCCGGGCGGCGGATCAGGCTGGCCGCGAGGTCGAGGCGGCGCCGCATGCCGCCCGACCAGGTCGACGCGGGGCGGTCGGCGGCCTCGGTCAGGCCGAAGCGGTCGAGGAGCTCGTCGGCGCGCCCGGCCGGCCCGCGCACCCGGTGCAGACGGGCGAACAGACGCAGGTTCTGCCGGCCGGTGAGGTCGCCGTCGACGGTCGCGTACTGCCCGGTGACGCCGATGACTCGCCGGACGGCGGCGGCCTGCCGGACCAGGTCGTGCCCCGCGACCCGGGCCGAGCCGGCGTCCGGCCGCAGCAGCGTCGTCAGCAGGCGCACGGCCGTCGTCTTGCCCGCCCCGTTCGGCCCGAGGATTCCGCAGACGGTGCCCTCGGGGACGGCGAGGTCGAGGCCCCGCAGGGCGCGCACCTCGCCGAACCGCTTCTCCAGACCTTCACTAAGTACAGCGTACGTAGAAGTCATGGGCCGACCATAGCGCACTACGTACGGTGTACGTAACTACGATGGTGGCCGAGGTGATGATCGATGGCGGGCCGAGCGGCCGTACCCGAAGTGATCTGGGCCCGTCCGGAGCGGACGGGCCGCGGGCCGAAGCCGGCTCACACACGCGCCGAGATCGCGGCGGCGGCCGTGCTGATCGCCGACGCCGAGGGGCTCGACGCGGTGTCCATGCGCCGGGTCGCCGCCGAGCTGGGCTGCGGCACGATGTCGCTGTACAACTACGTCCCCCGCAAGGAGGACCTGTACGAGCTGATGGTCGACGCGATCAGCGGCGAGCACGAGCTGTGGGAGCCGAGCGGGGACTGGCGGGCGGACATGCTGCGGGTGGGGCGGCAGACGCGCGAGCTGATGCGGCGGCATCCCTGGCTGCCCCGGCTGATGTCACCCGTGTACGGGTTCAGTCCCAACGCGCTGCGCTATCTGGAGCACTGCCTGGCCTGTCTGGACCCGCTGGACCTGACGTACGGCATGAAACTGCAGCTCGTCGGCATGCTGAACGGCACGGTCACGACGTACGTCGCGAACGAACTGGCCACTGCCGAGCGGTCGCGCTCGTTGCCCTGGTCGGAGGACGAGGAGAACGCCGTGCGGATCGCCTATCTCGGGGGGCAGCTGGCGAGCGGGGCGTTTCCCCGGATGGCGGCGGCGTTCGCCGAGGATCCGGGGCCGATCGACCTGGAGGCGGTGTTCGAGCTGGCGCTCAACAGGGTGCTGGACGGCTTCGTACCCGAGGGCTAGCGGACGGCGAGGGGCTGGAGGAGGGCGAGAGGCCGGGGTGGGCGTACTCGGGCTTGCGGGCGGTGCGGCGAGTGGGGGCACCTCCCGCGCCCTTCAGGCAGTGGGGGAGCGTGCCGGGCGTCGCGCGGCAGGCGCCGCTTTCGCAACAGGCCCTAGAGAAGGGCGAGCTGGCCCTCCGGGCCCTCCTCGTCGTGGTCGAGGATCGAAGCCGGGCGGCGGGCCCGGTCCGGGACCGGGAGGACGCCCGCCTCGCGCAGCTCCGCCGTCGTGATCCGGTCCGCCACCTTCAACTCCTCCTGCTGGGGGCGTACTTCCGCCAGCAGGGCCGACACCGTGATCAGCTCCAGGAGTTCCGAGGTCCACGTCTGCGGCCAGGTCGCCGGGCGGATCGCCGACAGCGTGCCCGGCTCCGGCTCGGCCGTCCGCGTCGTGAACCACTGCTCCAGGACCCGCACTCCGCCCGCCTCGAAGTCCCAGGCCTCGGGCGGGACCGGGGAGATGCGCCCCTCGTCGAGGTGGAGGGTCTCCTCCTCTCGGTCGTAGTGGAGGGTCAGGGGCCGGGACGGGAGCGGGGCGCGGACGTACGGGCGGCGGCCGCCGGGGAGTTTGGGGCGGTCGCCGTCGCGGCGCAGCAGCCAGAGGATGCGGTGGCCCAGTTCGACGCCCCGGGACCAGAGGCCGGGGTCCCGGGGGAGGGGGACCGTCAGGTCGGGACGGACGGCGGCGAGGGTCCAGGCCAGGAAGTCCAGCGGATCGGCGGAGTGGCCCAGGTGGGCCAGCAGGCCGGGGGCCAGGTTGGGTTCCGTGGCGCCCGGGCGGCGGTGCAGCGGGCGGACGCGGCCGGTGCGCAGCAGCGGGAACAGGGAGGTCGCCAGCAGGAAGGGGGCGTCCGGTGTCTCCACCACGAAGATCTGGTGCTCGTCCGCCACCCGCCACAGCTCGGGGCGGGCCGCGTCGATCAGGCGATGGTCGGGCAGGAGCCACTGCTCGTCGAAGGGGGCGGCGAGGACGCGGACGGGCTCGGGGCAGGGGCCCGAGGCGCGGATCAGTTTCTCCGTGCCGGCGGTCCGGCCGGGCAGCCGGCCGACCGCCGTGTGCAGGGTGCGTGAGCGCGTCGGCTCGAACAGCGCCTCGCGCTCCGGGCCCTCGGCCTTCAGCAGGGCGTCCCAACGGGCCTTCAGGGAAGCCGGGTCGGCGGCCGTCGGCCACCCCCGGCCGAGCCGTGGCGGTGCGACGGACCACGGCATGAGGTCCGCCAGCGGCGGAGCGTCGTCGTGCGTCACGCCGGGCATCGTACGACGACCTCCGACGCGGGTCAGTCGAGCGCGCGCGCCAGATAGGCCCGCAGCAGCTCCCGGGTCTCCTCGATCACCTTCTCGTCGCCCTCCGGCTCCATCCTGAAGGCCAGGTGGACGAGGGTGTCGGCGGTCTCCACGGCGATCAGGAAGGTGCGGCGCAGATCCTCGTCGGGCTCCCGGCCGAGGTAGCCGGCGAGCAGGTCGGTGAGACGGTCGGCGACGCGATGGTTGGGTTCGGCGCGGGCGCCGACCGGGATCTGGTTGCCGAAGTCGACGAGGGAGAAGCCGGGCGCGGTGCGCTTCATGGCGAGGTACTCGTCGAGCACGGCGTCCATGGCGGCCCGCCAGTCACCCCGGCGCGCGTCCTTCAGCCGCTCGGTGACGCGCTCCGCGTAGCGCTCCAGGTTGCGCTGGGCGAGGGCGTCGGCCATCTGCTTCTTGTTGCCGAAGAAGCGGTAGACGGAGCCGATCGGGACGCCGGCGCGCTGGGCGACGGCGCGGGTGCTCAGGGCGTCGTAGCCCACCTCGTCGAGGAGGTCGGCGCAGGCGTCGAGGATCCTGGTCAGCCGTTCGGCACTGCGCCGCTGCACGGGCGCACGACGGAGCGATGTCGCGTGGGGCACGGGCTTCATGATGCCTTTCCGCCGCGGTCGGGTGAACCTCGCCCCTCGGTACGGGGAAAGATGCCCGGTGCACTCAGTACGGAGGCCGAGACGGAGGGCGCACCCTCCGGGGACGTCTCCGGCTCGGCGGACCCGACCGGCGCGGAGGGCCCGTCCGGCCCCGAGGACGCCTCCGGCTCCGACGCCGTGATGTCCGCCGTGCTCTCGACCGGTTTGCCGTCGACCGCCCACACCGTGCCGTCGTCGGCGTACAGGCGGGCGGTGACCTGGTGGGTGCCGTGCGGGAGGTAGCGGGCGGGGAGGTCCCAGTCGGGGCCGCGCAGGTCGGCGACGGGGCGGCCGTCCACGAAGAGCCGGGCGGTGCCGTGACCGCTGACGGCCCGCGCCTTCGTCCCGGCCGGCGAGAACCGGAAATTGCGCACCTTCAGCCGCACGTCCCAGCCGCCGTCGGCCCCGGGTTCCACCTCGACACCCACCTCCGGCGCACCCTTCTTCTCCACCTCCCGGTAGCGCCGCCCCTCGCCGTCGGTGTCCTCGAGGACCTTGCCCACCGGCGAGGGCGAGACCGCCACGCTCGATCCGTCCCCCGGTTCGCGGGCAGCACCGGAGCCGCAGCCCGCGGATCCGGTCAGCAGCAGGACACAGACCGCGAGTGCGGGGAGGCTTCCTCGTGTCCACGACATGCGGGCGAGCGTAGAACACCGGTGCGACCCCGCGAATCCCCCTGGAGTCGGGTTCCGGCCACCCCGTGATCGTCCTTCCAGAGGAGGAGCCCGGCCCCTCTTGCGCCCGCGAAAACGCAATCCTACGGTGTTGCATAGGAATCGGCGGCGCAAGGGAGCACGCATGAGCAGCGGGGACGCACGCAAGACGGCCGAGGGGCTGACCTACCTCTCGGGGTTCGGCAACGAGCACGCCTCGGAGGCCCTCCCCGGTGCCCTGCCCGAGGGCCGCAACTCGCCGCAGCGCGCCCCCCTCGGCCTGTACGCGGAGCAGCTCAGCGGTACGGCCTTCACCGAGCCGCGCGCCCACAACCGCCGCTCCTGGCTCTACCGGATCCGCCCGTCGGCCGCCCACCCGGCGTTCACCCGCACGGCCCCCGGCGCGCTGCGCACGGCCCCCTTCACGGAGACGGTCCCCGACCCCAACCGCCTGCGCTGGAACCCGCTGCCGGAACCGGCGCCGGGCACCGACTTCCTGGCGGGCCTGTGGACCCTCGGCGGCAACGGCGACGCCACCCAGCGCACCGGCATGGCCGTGCACCTCTACCACGCCGACACATCGATGGAGCGCGTCTTCAGCGACGCCGACGGCGAGCTGCTGATCGTCCCGGAGCGCGGCGGGCTGCTGTTGCACACGGAGTTCGGCCTCTTGCACGCCGAGCCCGGGCATGTGGCGCTGATCCCGCGCGGCGTCCGCTTCCGCGTGGAGCTGCTCGACGCCTCCGCCCGCGGCTACGTCTGCGAGAACTACGGCGCCCCCTTCAGCCTCCCCGACCTCGGCCCGATCGGCGCCAACGGCCTCGCCGACGCCCGCGACTTCCGCGCGCCCGTCGCCGCGTACGAGGACGTGGAGGGCCCGGTGGAGGTGGTGAACAAGTTCTGCGGCAACCTCTGGACGGCCACCTACGACCACTCCCCGCTGGATGTCGTCGCCTGGCACGGCAACCACGTCCCGTACGTCTACGACCTGCGCCGCTTCAACGTCCTCGGGACGATCTCCTACGACCACCCGGACCCGTCGATCTTCACGGTGCTGACGTCGCCGTCCGACACCCCGGGGCTCGCCGGCGTGGACTTCGTGGTCTTCGCGCCGCGCTGGCTGGTGGGCGAGGACACCTTCCGGCCGCCGTACTTCCACCGGAATGTGATGAGCGAGTACATGGGGCTGATCGAGGGCGCCTACGACGCCAAGACCGCCGGTCCCGGGGGCTTCGTGCCGGGCGGCGGCTCGCTGCACAACATGATGTCGGCGCACGGCCCCGACCGGGAGACGTTCGACAGGGCGAGCGCCGCCGAGCTGAAGCCGCAGAAGCTGGACGACGGGCTGGCGTTCATGTTCGAGACACGGTGGCCGGTCACGCTCAGCCCGCACGCGGCCCGCGCGGACCATCTGCAACAGCGGTACGACGACGTGTGGTCGGGCCTCGAACGGCATTTCCGCCCCTTGCACTGAGGATTCCCGCCCGGTACGGATGGCCCCGTGACCTCCTTCGCCCCGGACTCGATCGTCCTCAACCGCAAGCTGCCGCTCTGGTACCAGGTGTCGCAGTCGCTGCGCGCCTCGATACTCGGCCGCTCGCCCGGCGACCCGCTGCGCCTGCCCACCGAGGAGCAGTTGGCGGGGCACTACGGGGTGAGCGTGCTGACCATGCGGCAGGCGCTGAAGGAGTTGGAGGACGAGGGGCTGATCACCCGGCACCGCCGGCGGGGCACGTTCATCGAGCCGACCGCCCAGCGGGGGGCGCCGGTCCGCCTGCTGGGCTCGGTGGACGCGATCGTGGCCCAGCAGTCCGGCATGGCGACGGAGCTGCTGGACCGGGGCACGGTGGCGACCCCGGCCGAACTCGCCGAGTACTTCCCGGACCTGGCGGAGGTGGCGACGTACCACCGGCTGCGCGGCGACGAGAAGACGGGCGAGCCGACCAACCACGCCCGCAACTACGTCCGTCCCGAACTCGCCGCCCTGATCGACCCCGACGACCTGGTCCGCTGGCCGATGACCAAGGTGCTGCGGGACGTCGTGGGCGCGGACATCAGCCGTATCACGGACACGGTCGAGGCCCGCCTGGCGGACCCGGAGACGGCCCGGCTGCTCCATGTCCCGCTGCTGAGCCCGATCCTGCACTACACGGGCGTGACGTACGACGCCGGCGGCCGCCCGCTGGACGTGGCCGTCATCCACTACCGGGGCGACCGCTTCTCCTTCACGGTGACCCTGGACGCCACCTGAGCGTTTCCGGCGTCGGCGGCCCGGTCCGCGGCGCACCCTCCGCCCGGACGGTGGTCGTTGTCGGTTGAATCGCGCATTCCGGGCCAGGTGCGCGTCATCCGGCGCCGGGCGCACCCCGACACCTCGGCCGGCGGCTCCCTCCCGCCGGGGCCTCCCCAGTGTCCGTACCGGTCGGTATGCTCGGCGGCACCAGAGCGCCACAGCCGCCGCCTTCCGGGAGGACCCGTGTCCCGCACCGCCCTGCGAATCTGCCCCCTGTGCGAGGCCACCTGCGGGTTGACCCTCACCATCGACGGGACCCGGGTCACCGGCGCCCGCGGCGACCGCGACGACGTGTTCAGCAAGGGGTTCGTCTGCCCCAAGGGCGCCTCCTTCGGGGCGGTCGACGGCGACCCCGACCGGCTGCGCACGCCCCTCGTGCGCAGGGGCGGCGAGCTGCGCGAGGCCACCTGGGAGGAGGCCTTCGACGCGGTCGCCGCCGGCCTGCGCCCGGTCGTCGAGCGGTACGGGCCGAACGCGGTCGGGGTCGTCCTCGGCAACCCCAACGTGCACACCATGGCCGGCGCGCTCTACCCGCCGGTGCTCCTCGCCGGCCTCGGCACCCGCAGCCTGTTCACCGCGTCCACGGTCGACCAGATGCCCAAGCACGTCTCCAGCGGGCTCCTCTTCGGTGACGCCAACGCCATCCCGGTGCCGGACCTGGACCACACCGACCATCTGCTGCTCATCGGCGCCAACCCCCTGGAGTCCAACGGGAGTCTGTGCACCGCCCCCGACTTCCCCGGCAAGCTCAAGGCCCTGAAGGCCCGTGGCGGCACCCTCACCGTCATCGACCCCCGCCGCACCCGCACCGCCAGGCTCGCCGACCGGCACATCGCGATCCGGCCCGGCACGGACGCCCTGCTGCTCGCGGCGATGGCCCAGGTGCTGTTCGAGGAAGGGGCGGCGGACCCGGGCGAGTTGACCCAGCACGTCCAGGGTCTCGACGAACTCCGCGAGGCCCTACGGGACTTCACCCCCGAGGCCGTGGCCCCGGCCTGTGACGTGGACGCCGCACTCGTCCGCACCCTCGCCCGGGAACTCGCCGCCGCCCCCACCGCCGCCGTCTACGGCCGCATCGGCAGCTGCACGGTCCCGTACGGCACCCTCGCCAGCTGGCTCGTCGACGTCCTGAACATCCTCACCGGCAACCTCGACCGGCCCGGCGGCGCCCTCTTCCCGCAGTCCGCCACCGACAGGACGCCTCGCCCGGCCGGTCCCGGCCGCGGCTTCCAGCTCGCCCGCTGGCACTCCCGGGTGAGCCGACACCCCGAGGCCAAGGGGGAGTTGCCGCTGTCCGCGCTCGCCGAGGAGATCGACACCGCCACCGAGGAGGGCGAGCCGATCCGGGCCCTGATCGCCGTGGCCGCCAACCCGGTGCTGTCCGCGCCCGACGGCGACCGGCTCGACAAGGCGCTCGACTCCCTCGACTTCATGGTCAGCCTCGACCCGTACCTCAACGAGACCTCGCGCCACGCCCACGTCGTCCTGCCGCCGCCCCCGCCCTCCCAGAGCCCGCACCACGACTTCGCCTTCAACACCCTCGCCGTCCGCAACCAGGTCCGCTACACCCGCCCCGCCGTCCCCCTCGAACCCGGCCGGATGGCCGAGACCGAGATCCTCGCCCGGCTGACCCTGGCCGCGACCGGGATGCACGGCGCCGACCCGTCCGCCGTCGACGACCTGGTCATCGGGCAGACCCTCGGCAAGGCGGTCGGGGAACCGCACTCCCCGGTGCACGGCCGCGACCCGCAGGAACTCGCGGCACAACTCACCGGTGGCAACGGCCCCGAGCGCCGGCTGGACATGATGCTGCGCCTCGGCCCCTACGGCGACGGCTTCGGCGCACGGCCCGAGGGGCTGAGCCTGGCCAGGCTGCTGGAGCACCCGCACGGCATCGACCTCGGGCCACTGCGGCCGCGCCTGCCGCAGCCGTTGAAGACCAGGAGCGGGCGGATCGAACTGCTGCCGCAGCCGATCGCCGACGATCTCCCGCGCCTTCGGCGGGCGCTGGAGGAGCGGCCCGCCGGGTTCGTCCTCGTCGGGCGCCGCCATCTCCGGTCCAACAACAGCTGGTTGCACAACGTCCCGGCCCTCACCGGCGGCACCAACCGCTGCACGGTCCAGATCCACCCCGAGGACGCCGAGCGGCTGGGTGTCCGGGACGGCTCCGCGGTGCGCGTGAAGGGCGCCGGGGGAGAGGTGACCGCTCCGGCCGAGGTCACCGACGGCGTGCGGCGGGGCGTCGTCAGCCTGCCCCACGGCTGGGGCCACGACCGTCCCGGCACCCGGCTGAGTCATGCCTCGACCGACCCCGGCGTCAACGTCAACCAGCTCCTCGACGGCAGCCTGCTCGACCCGCTGTCGGGCAACGCGGTCCTCAACGGCGTGCCCGTCGACCTCGCCCCGGTGGACTGAAAGACCCCGTTCCGTGACCGAAAAGCTCATGCCTCTGACCTGAGCAAAGCTGTGACCAGGAGTTTTGCGCTTATTGCTCGCACGTCAACGTCTTGTTAACACCGTTTCAACGGTCCTAACGTCAACGCACCGCCGACCCCCAGGTGGGATGTTCAAGGGCGAACGTTAGGTATCCACTCATGCTGACCATCCTCGGCTTCGCCATGATCGCGACCTTCCTGGTCCTGATCATGATGAAGAAGATGTCGCCGATCGCGGCGCTCGTACTGATCCCCGCACTCTTCTGTGTCTTCGTCGGAAAAGGCGCCAAGCTCGGCGACTACGTCATCGAGGGGGTGGGCAACCTCGCGCCCACCGCCGCGATGCTGATGTTCGCCATCGTCTACTTCGGCCTCATGATCGACGTCGGCCTGTTCGACCCGATCGTGCGGGGCATCCTGAAGTTCTGCAAGGCCGACCCGCTGCGCATCGTCGTCGGCACGGCCGTCCTCGCGGCGATCGTCTCGCTCGACGGCGACGGTTCGACCACCTTCATGATCACGGTCTCGGCCATGTACCCGCTGTACAAGCGCCTGAAGATGAGCCTGGTCGTGATGACCGGTGTCGCCGCCACCGCCAACGGCGTCATGAACACCCTGCCCTGGGGCGGCCCGACGGCCCGCGCCGCCACCGCGCTCAAGCTCGACGCGGGCGACATCTTCGTGCCGATGATCCCGGCGCTCCTCGTCGGCCTGCTCTTCGTCTTCGTCCTCGCCTACTTCCTCGGTCTGCGCGAGCGCAAGCGGCTCGGTGTGCTGAGCCTGGACGAGGCCCTCCAGCAGGAGAAGATCGTCAAGGACGAGCAGGACCAGGAGACCGAGACGGTGCTCGTGGGCGCCGGCGCCGGTGCCTCCGGCGGCTCCGGCAAGGTCCGTCTGACGAAGGCCACCGGCGGCGCCGGTTCCGGTACCGACGCCGAGAACTCCGACGACGGTGACGACGGTGACGACGGCGACGACATCCGCCTGCAGGGCCTCGACCCCAACCGCCCGACGCTGCGCCCCAAGCTGTACTGGTTCAACGCGCTGCTCACGGTCGCGCTGCTCACCGCCATGATCATGGAGTGGCTGCCGATCCCGGTGCTGTTCATCCTCGGCGCCGCGCTCGCGCTGACCGTCAACTTCCCGCACATCCCCGACCAGAAGGCCCGGCTCGCCGCCCACGCCGACAACGTCCTCAACGTCTCCGGCATGGTGTTCGCCGCCGCCGTCTTCACCGGCGTGCTGCAGGGCACCGGCATGGTCGACGCCATGGCCAAGTGGATCGTCGACGGCATCCCCACGGGCATGGGCCCGCACATGGCGCTCGTCACCGGCTTCCTGAGCCTGCCGCTGACGTACTTCATGTCGAACGACGGCTTCTACTTCGGTGTCCTGCCGGTCCTCGCCGAGGCCGGCGCCGCGCACGGGGTGTCGTCCCTGGAGATCGCCCGCGCCTCGCTCGTCGGCCAGCCCCTGCACATGTCGAGCCCCCTGGTCCCGGCCGTGTACGTGCTCGTCGGCATGGCGAAGGTCGAGTTCGGCGACCACACCAGGTTCGTGGTGAAGTGGGCCGCGGTCACCTCGCTGGTGATCCTCGGCGCCGGAATCCTGTTCGGCATCATCTGACCCGCCCTCGACCGTCCTTGGAGGACCCGACATGAGGCCCGGTGGGAACCGCGGCTGGCTGCTCCGCCTCGTCATCGCCTTCGGCTTCGCGCAGGGGGCGGTGTCGATGGCCCGGCCCGCCGTCTCCTACCGGGCCCTCGCGCTGGGCGCCGACGAGCGGGCGGTCGGCGTCATCGCGGGCGTCTACGCGCTGCTGCCACTGTTCGCCGCGGTCCCGCTGGGCCGCCGTACCGACCACGGCCGCTGCGCGCCCCTGCTGCCCGTCGGCGTGGTCCTCATAGCCGGCGGCTGCGCGCTCAGCGGCCTCGCGAACTCCCTCTGGGCGATGGCCCTGTGGAGCGGGGTCATGGGCCTCGGCCACCTCAGCTTCGTCATCGGCTCCCAGTCCCTGGTGGCCCGGCAGTCCGCGCCGCACGAACAGGACCGCAACTTCGGCCACTTCACCATCGGCGCCTCCCTGGGCCAGCTGATCGGGCCCATCGCGGCGGGCGCCCTCATCGGCGGCCGCGACATGGCCGGCACCAGTGCCCTCGCGCTGCTGGTCGCGGGTGCGGGCGCCGCGGTCGCGTTCACCTCGCTGTGGCGCATCGAGCACCGCGACACGGCGTCCAAGTCCCGTACGGCACAGGGCGACCGCGTCCCCGTCCTGCGCATCCTGCGCGCCCGGGGCGTCCCCGCCGGCATCCTCGTCAGCCTCTCCGTGCTGTCCGCGACCGACATCCTCACCGCCTACCTCCCCGTGGTCGGCGAGGACCGGGGCATCGCGCCCTCCGTCATCGGCCTCCTGCTCAGCCTGCGCGCGGCGGCCACGATCGCCTGCCGGCTGGTGCTCACGCCGCTGCTGCGGCTGCTGGGGCGGACGGTCCTGCTCACCGTGACGTGTCTGCTGGCGGCCCTGCTGTGCGCCGGGATCGCGCTGCCGGCGCCGGTCTGGGCGCTCGCCGTGATGCTCGCCGCGCTCGGCTTCTGCCTCGGGGTCGGACAGCCGCTGTCCATGACGACGGTCGTCCAGGCCGCCCCCGACGGCGCCCGTTCCACCGCCCTCGCGCTGCGCCTGACCGGCAACCGGCTCGGCCAGGTCGCCGCGCCCGCCACCGCGGGCCTGGTCGCCGGAGTCGCGGGCGTGGCCGCGCCCTTCCTGATGCTCGGGGCGCTGTTGCTGGTGTCGTCCGGGGTGGCGCTGCGCTCGCCGGCGAAGTCGGCCGGGGAGCCCGAGTCGGAGCCGGCCGCCGAGTCCTCCCGCCCCGGGTCCGCTGTGGGCCGGAAGAGGGACAACTGACGGGGTGTCGGGCGATGGTCCCACCGTTGTGGTCCCACATGTGAAAAAGAGTCAGGTGAAGCGTGATTTGTACGATAATCACCAGACTCGGAGGACCTCGCATGCACGCCACGCCCCGTCCACGCCGCGCCGGCGCCCGCGCCGCCGCCCTCGCGGCCCTCACCATCGCGGGGGGCGCCCTCACGGCGCCGGCCGCGGTCGCCGTGCCCATGGCGCCCGGCGACAACGGCACCGTCAAGATCCACTCGGCGGCCAACCCGCGCACGCCCGTGGGCGACCCGAAAGACGAGCCGAAGGTCTGCAGCTTCTACATCGACGCCGCCCACTTCGACGACCTCCCGGACGGCCAGAACATCACCTGGACCATCGAGACCCAGCCCCTGGACCCGAACGGCGCGACGCTCTCGGGCGAGATCACGCTGAACCCGGACGGCACCGGCCACACCGAGGACATCGTCCTGCCGGACGACCAGTACAAGCTCGTCTGGAACATCGAAGGCGGCAGCGGCGCCGGCAAGCAGAAGGTGTTCAGGGTCGACTGCGTCGCCACGCCGTCCCCGTCCCCGTCCGTGACCACGGCGCCGCCCCCGCACGGTGGCCCGCCGGCCGGTGGTGGCGGAGTCGCCCGTGACGCCGCGGTCGGCCCGGTCGTCGGCGCGGCCGCCGTGGGACTGGCCGCGGCCGGCGGGGCGGTCTGGTTCCGGCTCCGTCGCCGCTCGCATGGCACCGCGTAGACGCTCCGTCGACTTGGCGGCGGGCGGACGCACGGCCCGCTCCGCGCCGGCGGTGGATCCCGCCGCCCCGGCACCGGGCACACGTTCCGTCCGCCCGGCGCCGGGCGGACGCCCTGGTCCCACGGCGCCGGGGGAGCGGGCGGTTCGCCCGGCACCGGGCGGACGCGCGGTTCGCCTGACGGCGGGGGAAGCTGCTGTTCGAGTGGCGCCGGGTGCCCGTTCGGCTCGTGCGGCGGCGGGGGGCGGTGCTGGTGGGCTGACGCCCGGTGGGCGGGCGGTGCGCCTGATGGGGGGTGAGCGGGCTGTTCGTGTGGTGTCCGGTGGGCGTTCGGATCGTGCGGCGGTGGGGGGCCGTGCTGGTGCGGTGATGCGCGGTGGCCGTGCGATGCGCCCGATGGGAGCTGAGCGGGCCGTTCGTGGGGCGCCAGGTGATCGTTCGGTTCGCCCGGTGGCGGGCGGGCGCGCGGTGCGCTCGGCGGCGGGGGGAGGTGCTGTCGGCCTGGTGCCGGGCGGGCGTGCGGTGCGCCCGATGCGGGGTGACCGTGCGGGTGGTGGGGCGTCGGGTGAGCGTCTGGTTCGCTCCGCGTCGGGGAGAGGTGTTGTTGGGTCGGCGGCCGGTGGGCGTGCGGTTCGCGTGGTGGGGGGCGACCGTGCTGTTCGTGGGGCGCCGGGTGGGCGTTCGGTTCGTGTGGCGGCGGGTGGGCGTGTCCGGAGGCCCTGGTCCCGGACGCGCGCCTTCCGTCTGACGCGGACGGTGCTGCTGGCTGCCGTGCTGGTGACGGGCGGCGTCTGGTCGGCCCAGGACGAGGAGTCCCCGGCGGCGGTCCTGGCCGCGCCGGGGGGTTCCTCGGGGGTCGTCGACGGGGAGGCCTGGCCGGCCGGCCGCGCGGAGGGCTCGTCGGACGCCGGTGCGGGTGCCCGGCCGGCGGCGCCGGGTGCGGCCGGTGCAGCGGCGGCCGGAGGGGCGTCGGGGGCAGGGGCGGGTGCGGGGGCCGACGTTCGGGGGGCGCGGCAGGGAGAAGGGGGGCCGGGTTCGCAGACGCCGGGTTCGCGGGCGTCGGCCGGGGGCCCACCGCGCCCCCATGAGCCGGGCCGCGACGATCCGCAGCGGCGGGGACGAGTGGGCCGGCCGGACGGCGCGGACGCATCACAGCCGGGGCCGGCGAGCGCGCCGGGAGAACCGGGCCGACCGGGGCAAGCCGGTCGGCCCGGGCGGGCAGGCCAGTCTGCCGAGCGGGGCAGGCGAGCAGGCCAGTCCGAGCGTGCAGGCCAGTCCGAGCAAGCCGGCCGGCCCGGGCGGGCAGGCCCGTCTGCAGACCGGCGCGGGCGAGCAGGCCAGTCCGAGCATGCAGACCAGTCCGAGCAAGCCGGCCGGCCCGGGCGGGCGGGCCGGTCCGGGCCGGTCGGCGGGCCTGGGCAGGCGGCCCAGCCGGACCGCGCAGGCCGGGAAGGCCGACCGGGGCAGGCAGGCCGGCCGGCGCCGGCGGATCGGCCCGGGCAGGCGGATCAGCCGAACCGGCAGGACGCTCCCCGCCCCGCCGGTCACCCCGCCGGCGTCCCGGGCCGCTCCTCAGGCCACCCCTCCGCCGGTCGCCCCGCCACCCCCGCACGCCCGCCGGCCGGACCGAGGCCCGCCCCCTCCCACCACCCGCTCCCACGCTCCCGCGCCACCCGCCTCGCCATCCCGTACCTCGACGTGGACGCCCCCGTCATGGACCTCCGCCTCAACGGCGAACGGCGGCTGCCCGCGCCCCCCGAGGACGATCCGAACCTGGTGGGCTGGTACGCCGACGGTCCGACGCCGGGCGAGCAGGGGACCGCCGTGGCCGTCGGGCACCTCGACACCGAGACCGACAGGGCCGTCTTCTGGGGTCTCTCCGAACTGAAGCCGGGCCGCCTGGTGGAGGTTCGCCGCGCCGACGGACGGGTCGCCGTCTACACCGTCGACGCCGTCAGGAACTACGAGAAGGCACACTTCCCCGACCGCGAGGTGTACGGCTCCCGGGGTCGTCCCGAGCTCCGCCTCATCACCTGCGGCGGAGCGTTCGACCGCAGGAAGGGCTATGCGGGCAACCTCGTCGTCTTCGCCCACCTCACGAAGATCCGCGAACCGCGCGCCTGAGCCGCTGAGCCGGGCAGCCCGCCCTACCCGCTCGTCACCGGGCTGGTGGAGCCCGTGGAGTTCCAGGGCCACGAGACGCTCGTCCACTTCGCCACCGGCTCGCGCCCCGCCGTCGTACCGGAGCTTCAGGCGCCGCCACGGCGACCGCAACCGCCCGACGCCGGCCCGGCTGCCCGACCTGCGCGAACAACACCCGAGGTGTCCCGTATGGGACGGTTGGGACGGTGAGGCGTCGCACGGAGGGCGCCCCTGGTGCCCGAAAACTATCGGCGCTAGTTTGGGTCCCGGACGACGAGGCCCGCCCGGAGGGAACACGATGAAGGCACACGACGGCATCTACCTCGACGGCGCCTGGCACCCCGCCGCCGGCCAGGATGTGATCGAGGTCGTCAACCCGGCGGACGAGCAGGTCATCGGCCAGGTCCCGGCCGGTGGCGCCGAGGACGTCGACGCCGCCGTACGGGCCGCCCGCGCCGCCCTCCCGGCCTGGGCCGCGACCCCGCCGGGCGAGCGGGCCGCGCGTCTGAGCGCCCTGCGGGACGTGCTGGTGGCCCGCAAGGACGAGATCGCCGAGACCGTCACCGCCGAACTCGGTGCCCCGCTGCCCTTCTCCCAGGCGGTCCACGCCGCCCTCCCGATCGCGGTCGTCGGCTCCTACGCCGAACTGGCCGCCACCCACTCCTTCGAGGAGAAGGTCGGCAACTCGACCGTCCACCACGAGCCGATCGGCGTGGTCGGCGCCATCACACCCTGGAACTACCCGCTCCACCAGATCGTCGCCAAGGTCGCTCCGGCCCTCGCCGCGGGCTGCACGGTCGTCCTGAAGCCCGCCGAGGACACCCCGCTCACCGCCCAGCTCTTCGCCGAGGCGGTCCACGAGGCGGGCGTCCCGGCGGGCGTCTTCAACCTGGTCACCGGCCTCGGCCCGGTCGCCGGACAGGCCCTCGCCGAGCACCCCGGCGTCGACCTGGTCTCCTTCACCGGCTCCACCGCCGTCGGCCGGCAGATCGCCGCGACGGCCGGAGCCGCGATCAAGAAGGTGGCCCTCGAACTCGGCGGCAAGTCCGCCAACGTCATCCTCCCGAGCGCCGACCTCGCCCGGGCCGTCAACGTCGGCGTCGCCAACGTGATGTCCAACTCGGGCCAGACGTGCAGCGCCTGGACCCGGATGCTGGTGCACTCCGCCCGCTACGACGAGGCCGTCGAGCTGGCCGCGGCCGCCGCCGCGAAGTACGGCGACCGCATCGGCCCGCTCGTCAGCGCCAGGCAGCAGGCGCGGGTGCGCGGTTACATCGAGAAGGGCGTGGCCGAGGGGGCGCGACTGGTGGCGGGCGGCCCCGAATCCCCGCGCGAGCGGGGCTGGTTCGTCAGCCCGACGGTCTTCGCCGACGTCACCCCCGAGATGACCATCGCCCAGGAGGAGATCTTCGGCCCGGTCCTGTCGATCCTGCGCTACGAGGACGAGGATCAGGCACTGCGCATCGCCAACGGCACGGTCTACGGCCTGGCGGGAGCCGTCTGGGCCGGCGACGAGGCGGAGGCGGTGGCCTTCGCCCGCCGTATGGACACCGGGCAGGTCGACATCAACGGCGGCCGTTTCAACCCGCTCGCGCCCTTCGGCGGGTACAAGCAGTCGGGCGTCGGCCGCGAACTCGGCGCCCATGGTCTCGCCGAGTACCTCCAGACCAAGTCCCTGCAGTTCTGAGGAGTCCCACGTGGTCCGTGCCGCCGTTCTGCCCGCCGTGGGCGCTCCTTTGGAGATCACCGAGATCGACCTGCCCGACCCCGGTCCCGGACAGGTCCGGGTCCGGCTCGCCGCCGTCGGCGTCTGCCACTCCGACCTGTCCCTGTCCAACGGCACCATGCGCGTCCCGGTGCCCGCCGTCCTCGGCCACGAGGGCGCCGGCACGGTCGTGGCCGTCGGCGAAGGCGTCACGCACGTCTCGCCCGGCGACGAGGTGGTCCTCAACTGGGCGCCGTCCTGCGGCGCCTGCCACGCCTGTGCGCTCGGCGAGGTCTGGCTCTGCGCCAACGCCCTCGACGGAGCCGCCGACGTGTACGCCCGGACCGCCGACGGCGCCGACCTCCACCCCGGCCTGAACGTGGCCGCGTTCGCCGAGGAGACGGTCGTCCGGGCCTCGTGCGTCCTCCCCCTCCCGGAGGGCATCCCCCTCACCGACGCCGCCCTCCTCGGCTGCGCGGTCCTCACCGGCTACGGCGCCGTCCACCACGCGGCGAGGGTCCGGGCGGGCGAGACGGTGGCCGTGTACGGCGTCGGGGGAGTGGGCCTCGCCGCCCTCCAGTCGGCGCGGATCGCGGGCGCCTCGACGATCGTCGCGGTCGACGTCTCCTCGGAGAAGGAGGAGCTGGCTCGCGGCGCGGGAGCCACCGACTACGTGGTGGCCTCCGAGAACACGGCCCGCGAGATCAGGGGTCTGACCGGCCGGCAGGGCGTCGACGTGGCCGTCGAGTGCGTGGGCCGGGCGACGACGATCCGCACGGCCTGGGACTCCACCCGCCGCGGCGGCCGCACCACGGTCGTCGGCATCGGCGGCAAGGACCAGCAGGTCGTCTTCAACGCCCTGGAGATCTTCCACTGGGGCAGAACCCTCTCCGGCTGCGTCTACGGCAACTCGAACCCGGCACAAGACCTCCCGGTCCTCGCCGGTCACATCCGCGCGGGCCGTCTGGACCTGGGCTCCCTGGTGACGGACCGGATCGCGCTGGACGGCATCCCGGCGGCCTTCGAGAACATGCTCGCGGGGAAGGGCGGCAGGGCTCTGGTGGTCTTCTAGGGCCTGCCCAACGCACGCCCCGGCCTTCGTACGAGGCCGGGGCCCGCGGCATGCCCGCACCCCTGTCAGTGCCATGTGCAGGCAAAAACTGCTGCTGCACGACCCGTTGACGTCCATACCGTCCGGTCAGTACGTTCCCGGAACCCGCGTCACCCCCCGCGTTCCGTCCCCGCACCCACCGGAGTGTGCACGTATGGACACCGCCCCCTCCGCTCACCCGCTCCCCACCACCGCCGTGCCCACGGGCAACCGCCGGCGGGTCGCCACGGCGGCAGCCCTCGCCTCGGCCGTCGAGTGGTACGACTACTTCGTCTTCGGCATCGCCGCCGCCCTCGTCCTCGGCGACCTGTACTTCCCCTCAGGCAGCCCCACCGCCGGCGTCCTCGCCTCCTTCGCCACCTTCGCCGTCGGCTTCCTGGCCCGCCCGCTCGGCGGCATCGTCGCCGGTCAGCTCGGCGACAAGCGGGGCCGCAAGCCGATGCTGGTCCTCGCGCTCACCCTCATGGGCGTCGCCACCACGGGCATCGGCCTGCTCCCGACGTACGACACCATCGGTGTCGCCGCCCCGATCCTGCTGGTCGCCTTCCGCGTGCTGCAGGGCATCGCCGTCGGCGCCCAGTGGGGCGGCGCGATGCTGATGGCCACCGAGTACGCCCCCGAGGGCAAGCGCGGTGTCTACGGCAGCTTCGTCCAGCTCGGCGTCCCCATCGGCGTGGTGACCGCCAACACGGTGTTCCTGCTGGCCGGAGCGTTCACCACCGACTCCGCGTTCGCGGCCTGGGGCTGGCGCGTGCCGTTCCTCGTCGGCCTGTTCGTCCTCGCGCTCGCCTGGTACATCCACACGCGCGTGGAGGAGACCCCCGCGTTCCGGGAGGCCGAGAAGGCGTTGGCGGAGAAGGAGAAGGCCGAGCAGAACTCACCCCTGCGCACGGTCCTCAGGGGCCACCTCGGCACGGTCCTCCTCGCCGGCGGCTCCTTCGCCGTGAACACCGCGACCTTCTACATCATCATCACCGGCGTGCTCGACTACACGACCCGCGAGCTCGGCATGAAGAAGAGCGCCGTCCTCACGGTCTCACTCTGCATCAGCCTCACCCAGCTCGTGCTGATCCCGGCCGCCGCCGCGCTCTCCGACAGGATCGGCCGCATCCGTGTCTACGCCCTCGGCGCGGCCGGCATCGCCCTGTGGGCCGTGCCGCTGTTCCTGCTGATCGACACCGGCTCGCTGCTGTGGCTCGCGGTCGGCACGTTCGTCGCCAGCTGTTTCCTCAGCATCATGTACGGGCCGCAGGCCGCCCTGTTCGCCGAGTTGTTCACGCCCGAGATGCGCTACACGGGCGCCTCCCTCGGCTACCAGCTCGCGGCCGTCTGCGGCGGTGGGCTCGCCCCCTTCGTGATGGTGCTGCTCCTGGAGGCGACGGGCACCTCGATGGCCGTCTCCGGCTACATCGTCGTCCTCGCGGTGATCGCCCTGGCCTCCATCAAGGTCCTCGCGGGCCGGGCCCGGTCACACTGACCGCGAGGTCCGCTCGGGCCGCGGCTCCGGAGTGCCCTCCGGCGCCGCGGCCCGCGTGCGCGGCCGGGAGCGGGACACCGCGACCCCCGCCAGACACAGCGCGCCGCCCGCCAGCGTCAGCGGCCTCGGCACCTCGCCCAGCGCCAGCCACGACATCAGGACGACCAGCGCGGGCACGGCGTACGTGGTCGCGCCCATACGGCCGGCGGTCGTCCGGGCCAGGGCGTACGCCCAGGTCGTGAAGGCCAGCGCGGTCGGGAAGACGCCCAGATAGACCATGTTGAGCGTGGCCGGGGCCGGAGCGTCGGCGACCTGATGGACCAACTGCCCGGCGAACGGCAGGCACACCACCGCCCCCACCAGGCATCCGAAGGTCGTCACCTGCAACGCGCTCGCCCGCCCCAGCGCCGGCTTCTGCGCCACCACCCCACCGGCGTACCCGACGGCGGCCAGCAGGCACAGCACCACCCCGAGCAGCGAGGACCCGCCCCCGCCCGACATCGACAGCCCCACGGTCACCGCCCCCGCGAACGACACCGCCATCCCGGCCAGCAGCCGCGGCGGCAGCCGGTCACCGAGGAACCTCGCGCCGAGCAGCGCGATGAGCAGCGGCCCGATGTTCACCACCAGGGCGGCCGTGCCCGCGTCCACCTCCTGCTCACCCCAGTTCAGCGCCACCATGTAGAAGCCGAACCACAGCACGCCCGACACGGCGATCCCGCGCCACGCCGCCCGCGGAGGCCATCCCTCCCGCCGTACGAGACAGATCACCCCCAGCGTCAGCGCCCCGGCCAGCAGCCGGCCGAGCGCCAGCGCGCCCGGCGAGTACGCGGACCCGGCGCTGCGGATCGAGACGAAGGCCGACGCCCACAGCACGACGGTGACCGTGGCCGCACCGGCGGCGAGCAGTTCCGTACGACGAGGGGTGTTCATCATGCTCCTGAGGCTAGGAAGTCGAAGGGGGTGAGAGCTCGCGGTTTTCGGACGGCAGGTTCGCGCCGCAGGGCGGGCGCTCCGCGCGGCGCCAGGTCACCGCAGCGCCGCCGCGTCGACGCCCAGCAGCTCGGCCAGCGCCCGTTCGCCCGTCGCCGTCACCTTCACCGCGCGCTCGGAGCCGATGCGTACGCACCAGCCCGCGTCGAGTGCGTGCCGGCACAGGGCCGCGCCCGAGGCACCGGCGAGGTGGGGCCGGCGCTCGGTCCAGTCGAGGCAGGCCCGGGCCAGCGGACGGCGCCCCCCGCGGTCGAGGGCGATCCCGGCACCCTCGAACCACCGCAGCCCCGCGTCCGTCAGCGCGAACCCGGTGCCGGCTTCCCCAGGCGCCCGCAGCAGCCCGCGCGTGGTCAGCGCGTCGGTGACCGCGATGCCGAGCCGCCCCGCGAGATGGTCGTAGCAGGTGCGGCCACGGGCCATCGCCGAGCCGGCGCTCGACTCGCGCAGACCGCGGGGCCGTACGACGGCGGCCGGGGCGACCTGGGCGGCCAGGTCCTCCACCAGCTGGGCGGCCCGGGCGTCGGCCAGCCGCACGTACCGGTGCCGGCCCTGACGTTCCTCGGTGAGCAGGCCGCCCGCGACGAGCTTGCCGAGGTGCTCGCTGAGCGTGGACGCGGCGACGCCCGCGTGCCGGGTCAGCTCGCTCGCGGTCCACGCCCGGCCGTCGAGCAGCGCCAGTAGACAGGCGGCCCGGGTCTCGTCGGCGATCAGCCCGGCCAGGCGGGCCAGCAGGGGTGCCCGGGGGTCCTTCGTGGTCATGCCCCCAGCATGGGACACAGACGGTTCGGCGCCCGCCGAACTATGCCGTGCGCCTCATCTGCTCGTACTGCTGCGCCAGCCCCTCCAGCAGCGCCGAGAGCCCCGTCTCGAAGGCCCGCTCGTCGACCTTCTCCTGCTGTTCGGCCAGCAGATGGGCCTGCCCCAGGTGGGGATAGTCGGCGGGGTCGTACGCGCTCGCGTCGCCCACGAAGCCCCCGGCGAACGAGCCGAGCGCGGAGCCCATGATGAAGTACCGCATCAGCGCGCCGATCGAGGTGGCCTGCGCGGGTGGCCAGCCGGCGTCGACCATCGCGCCGTAGACGGCGTCCGCGAGCCGCAGCGCGGCCGGGCGCCGGCCCGGGCCGCGGGCGAGGACCGGGACGATGTTCGGGTGGTCGCGCAGGGCGGCGCGGTAGGAGACGGCCCAGTCGCGCAGCGCGGTCCGCCAGTCCCGCCCGTCCTCGAACATCGCCAGGTCGACCTGGGCGCTCACCGAGTCGGCGACGGCCTCCAGGATCTCGTCCTTGGTCCGGAAGTGGTTGTAGAGCGAGGGCCCGCTCACTCCCAGCTCGGCGGCGAGCCGCCGCGTCGAGACCGCCGCCAGCCCCTCCGCGTCCACGAGGGCCCGGGCCGTGTCGACGATGCGGTCGGTGCTCAGCAAGGGCTTGCGCGGTCGGGCCATGGCGCACATAGTAGGGCTGCGAACAGGAAACTAGCAGTGCTAATTTAAATGCTTACGGCTTTCAAGTGAGGTGATCCCGTGGTGAACCTGGGGCTCAGCGAGGAGCAGGAGGCCGTCCGCCGGCTCGCCCGCGACTTCGTGGACCGCGAGATCACCCCGCACGCGGTCGCCTGGGACCGCGCCGAGGAGGTCGACCGGGGCATCGTGAAGAGGCTCGGCGAGGTCGGCTTCCTGGGGCTGACGATCGACGAGGACCACGGCGGCTCGGGTGGCGACCACCTCGCGTACTGCCTCGTCACGGAGGAGCTGGGGCGCGGCGACTCGTCCGTGCGCGGCATCGTCTCCGTCTCCCTCGGCCTTGTCGCCAAGACGATCGCGGCCTGGGGGAGCGAGGAGCAGAAGCGGCGCTGGCTACCGGGCCTGACGTCCGGCGCGTACGTCGGCTGCTTCGGCCTGACCGAGCCCGGCACCGGCTCGGACGCCGGGAACCTCTCGACCCGCGCGGTCCGCGAGGGTGGGGGAGACTACGTCATCAACGGCACGAAGATGTTCATCACGAACGGCACCTGGGCCGACGTCGTGCTGCTCTTCGCCCGCTCCACCGACGCGCCCGGCCACAAGGGCGTCTCCGCGTTCCTCGTCCCCACCGACACGCCCGGCCTGACCCGCCGCACCCTCCACGGCAAGCTCGGGCTGCGCGGCCAGGCCACCGCCGAGCTGGTCCTCCAGGACGTGCGGGTGCCCGCCTCGGCGCTGGTCGGCGAGGAGGGCAAGGGCTTCTCCGTCGCCATGTCGGCCCTGGCCAAGGGCCGGATGTCGGTCGCGGCGGGCTGCGTCGGCATAGCCCAGGCCGCGCTGGACGCCGCCGTGCGGTACGCGGGGGAGCGCGAGCAGTTCGGGAAGTCCATCGCCCATCACCAGCTCGTCCAGGAGCTGATCAGCGACATCGCGGTCGACGTCGACGCGGCCCGGCTGCTGACCTGGCGGGTCGCCGACCTGATCGACCGCGGGCTGCCCTTCGCCGTCGAGTCCTCCAAGGCCAAGCTCTTCGCCTCGGAGGCCGCCGTCCGCGCCGCCAACAACGCCCTCCAGGTCTTCGGCGGCTACGGCTACATCGACGAGTACCCGGCGGGCAAGCTGCTGCGCGACGCCCGCGTGATGACCCTCTACGAGGGCACCAGCCAGATCCAGAAGCTGGTGATCGGGCGGGCGCTGACCGGTGTCTCCGCGTTCTGAGTACCGGCCCGAGTACGCGGCTTGAGTATCTGCGCGGATGTGACGCGAGCCACCCGCGCAGGATCCTTTCCCCATGAGTGACACACCGGTCAAGCAGCAGAGCACGGCCGCGTTCTACGGCCAGGCCGTCGCCTCCTTCGCCATCGCCATGGCGGCCACGTCCATCGGCATCTACCAGCTGAACACCGACGCCTGGGTGCGGGGCTTCCTCGCGATCGCGGTCCTGTACCTGGTGACCTCCGCCTTCACCCTGGCGAAGGTGATCCGTGACCGGCAGGAGGCCGGACAGATCGTGAGCCGGGTGGACCAGGCCCGCCTGGAGAAGCTTCTCGCCGAACACGACCCCTTCGAGAAGCTCTGAACCGGACCGAGCGGGCACGCTAAGCGAGCGCTCACCTTCGGCGGTATGGTGTAGCTCCTGCAGCGAGAGGGGCGAGCGAGCGATGAGTACGGCTCAGGAGACGGCCGGCGGCGAGATCGAGCCGTGGGAAGAGGTCACCCCTGACGCGGCCCGGCGACTGCTCGTCGCCGCCGTGGAGGCCTTCGCCGAGCGCGGCTACCACGCGACGACGACCCGTGACATCGCGAGCCGTGCGGGCATGAGCCCGGCCGCCCTCTACATCCACTACAAGACCAAGGAAGAACTGCTCCACCGCATCAGCCGGATCGGTCACGACCGCGCGCTGGGCATCCTGCGCGCGGCCGCGAGCGGCGAGGGCACCGCGACGCAGCGGCTCGCCGAGGCCGTGAGCTCCTTCGTCCGCTGGCACGCCGGGCGGCGCACCACCGCCCGGGTCGTGCAGTACGAACTGGAGGCCCTCGGCCCCGACGCCCGTGCCGAGATCCTCGATCTGCGCCGGCAGGTCGACGCCGAGGTGCGCGGGATCATCGAGGAGGGCGTGGCGGCGGGAGAGTTCGACGTCCCGGACGTCCACGGCACCACCCTCGCCGTGCTCTCCCTCTGCATCGACGTGGCCCGCTGGTTCAACATCAACGGCCCGCGCACGCCCGACGAGGTCGGCGCGCTCTACGCCGACCTCGTGCTGCGGATGGTGGGGGCGGCGAAGTAGCCCCCGCCGGGACCGCTCAGAGGTAGTACCGGGACACGGACTCGGCCACGCACACCGGCTTGTCCCCGCCCTCCCGCTCCACGGTGAAGGCGACGGTGACCTGGACGCCGCCGGGCACGTCGTCGACGCCGGAGATCGTCGCGGTGGCACGCAGCCGTGAACCGACCGGAACCGGGGCGGGGAAACGCACCTTGTTCGTCCCGTAGTTGACGCCCATCTTCACGCCCTCGACGGCGATCAGCTGCGGCCCGAAGAGCGGCAGCAGCGACAGCGTCAGGTATCCGTGCGCGATGGTGGTGCCGAACGGCCCCGCGGCGGCCTTCTCCGGATCGACGTGGATCCACTGGTGGTCACCGGTGGCCTCCGCGAACAGGTCGATCCGCTTCTGGTCGATCTCCAGCCAGTCCGTGTAACCCAGCTGCTCGCCCACCGCCGCCCTCAGGTCGTCGGCGGACGTGAAGATCCTCGGCTCTGCCATGTCTCGGGCCCTCTCGCGTCACGAAGCCATACTCGGCATTTATCTAAGCGACTGCTTAGCATGGTAAAGGCCGGGGCCCGTGTCAACGGATCCGGCCGACCCCGGCCGATCCGGGCCGACCCCGGCCGATGCGGGCCGAGCCCGGCCGATGCGGGCCGAGCCCGGCCGATGCGGGCCGAGCCCGGCCGATGCGGGCCGAGCCCGGCCGATCCGGGCCGAGCCCGGCCGATGGAGGGCCGATCCGGGCCGAGCCCGGCCGATGGAGGGCCGATCCGGGCCGAGCCCGGCCGATGGAGGGCCGATCCGGGCCGATCCGGGCCGATCCGGGGCCGACCCCGGCCGACCCCGGCCGTCCCCAGAGCCGAACCGGGGCGATCGGCGGCGGCTGAACCGATGGGTAGGCTTCGAGGGGTGCCCCAGATCCCAGAGAAGATCCACGAACTCACGGTCGGCCAGCTCGCCGCCCGCAGCGGCGCCGCCGTCTCCGCCCTGCACTTCTACGAGTCCAAGGGCCTGATCAGCAGCCGTCGCACCTCGGGCAACCAGCGCCGCTACTCCCGCGACACCCTCCGCCGCGTCGCCTTCGTCCGCGCCGCCCAGCGCGTCGGCATCCCTCTCGCCACGATCCGCGAGGCCCTCGCCGAACTCCCCGAGGAACGCACCCCCACCCGCGAGGACTGGGCCCGCCTCTCCGAGACCTGGCGCGTCGAACTGGAAGAACGCATCAAACAACTCAACCGCCTCCGTGAGCACCTGGCCGACTGCATCGGCTGCGGCTGCCTGTCCCTCGACACCTGCGTCCTCTCCAACCCCGACGACGTCTTCGGCGAACGCCAGTCGGGGTCGCGGCTGTTGGTGGAGAGAAAGGACAAACGGCCAGGCCGCCAACCCCGACGGGAGAACAGGCCAGGGCACTCCTGACCCCAACGCCGACCACGCACGCCGCCCAACCGCCCGTAGGCCTGGTGCGAGCGGAGCGACCCGGCCGCGCCGTCGAACCGCGGGCAGTCGTGCCGCTGGGGCGGCACGGGTGGGCGCGGCGGCACCCCGTCAGCGCCGGGCTGCGCGACCCACCCCCCGACACCGACGCCGGGTGACCGATCGACCCGACGTGACACCCGCCGCACCGACGCCGGGTGACCGATCGACCCGCGCGACACCCCGGGCACCTGGGCGCGGTCCGCGACACGACCGGCGTCGCACCCGGGATGGCCGGCCGGCCCGCGCCACGCCAACTCACCCGCCACCCCTCACTCGTACTCCGTCCCACCCTTCCGCGTCAGATAAGCCGCGCTCACCGCCTTGGCGATCGCCCGCCCCCCGGTGACCGGGCTGTACCGCTCCACGGCGGGCCGTATCACCACGCCCTCCCGCAGATGCAGTTCCCGCCCGGACACCGTCTCCCGTCCGCTCGCCAGCTCCAGCACGCGCTCGCTGTCGTACGGACCCTCGAACAGCCGGGGGACCAGCGGAAGTTCACCGTCCAGTGCCTCCGCCGGGTCCAGCCACTTCACCGTCCCCTCGATCTCCGCGGACACGTCGAACACCGCGTACCCGAGGGTGTCCCGGCGCCCGTCGGCGCCATACGTGAGGTCCTGCACCCCCGCGCCGTACACCTCGCCGAAGATGCCGACGCGCCGCGCGCCGAGCCGCTCGGCGAGCCGGGCGGCCGCCTCGGCGACGCCGTGGCCCCGCACGGCGCGCCAGTACAGGTTCCGGGGGTCCTCCTTCAGCGCCAGCGACTTCGCCCCGAAGCCCTTGGAGGAGACGTACGCCCGCCCCTCGCCGGCGACATACGTGAGCAGGCACGCCGACCCGTGCAGCTTCTCCGTCAGCACCACCGGCTCGCCGGCCGCGAAGATGCCGGGATAACGCTGGATGTTCTCGATGTCGACCCACGGCAGCAGATCCGGCGCCGACTCGACCTCCCCGTTCATCGTGGGCGGGATCGGCGGCACCCACTTGGTGATGCCGAGCCGCTCCGCGAAGTCGGTCCCCTCCGCCGCCGCCCGCACGAGGTCGACGTCGGCCAGCGCCGTCGGCCGGCACACGATCCCCTGCGACAGCTCACCCCGCAGCCGCACCGCCTTGACCCGGTCCGCCCCGCTCCCCGCCAGCCGCCCGGTCAGCCCCAGCTCCTCGATCAGCCCGGCCGGCAGCACCGCCTGCTCGGGGATGTAGACCGCGGCCTCCCCGGTGCGGTAGGCGCCCTTGGCGACGACGGCCCGGTACAGGCCCACCTGGGCCAGTTCGAGGGCGTCGGCGTTGGGATGCTCATGGACGGTCAGCACTTCGGCGGTGACGCGCAGCGTCGACATCAGGGGCTCCTTCCGGACCTCAGGGATGTTTCATCGCCCCCAACTGTCTCCACGGGAATGGGGTGGAGCGACCTGATTAGCGGCTGGTAGCGTCACGCTCTTCGGCCGACGGCGACGCCGCCGCGCACGGAGTCCTGACGGGACCGACCCATGTCCTCCGCCGCCCTTGACACAGCTCTCGCCGCCGTCGACACCGTCTTCAGCGGTTTCACGAGCCCCGCCGAGACCGGCTGCGGCTACTGTCACGCACCCGAGGAGACCGCGTATCTGCGCACGCCGGACGTGCGGATGCCTGTGGACGTGGTGCAGTACTACCTCTTCGAGGTGTCCGACCACTTCGACGACCACGCGGCCGTGATGCGGCGCCTGCTGCCCCAGGGCGCACGGGCGATGGCCGACGGCACCCTGGGCGCGATCGGTTACGGGGCTCACGGGCTGTCCCGGGTGGAATGGCGCTCGTGGCCGGCCGAGCAGGTCACCGCGATCGAGACGTTCCTGCACGCCTGGTGGCAGGACGCCCTCATGACGCCCGAGCCGCCGTACGGCATCGACGACATCTTCGACACCTGCGTGACGATCGCCGGGACGGTGACCCCGTTCCTGGAGGCGTGGGTCACCGGACCGGTCGCCGAGGCGCACCTCGCCCACTGCGCCGACGTCTGGCTCTACGACCTGCTGTCCGACGCCTCACCCTTCTCCTGGTGGTACGACGACAGCGTCGAAGCCGGCGTCGCGGACCTGCGCGCCTGGCTCTCCGGCCCCGGCGCCGTACGCCTGCGTGCCGCGGGCGAGACCGACCTCGCCACCCGAGCCGAACTCCTCGCCCTTCCCTACGACGACCGCTGGGCGCACCCGTACTGGGACAGCGCCTCCGCCACCAACTGAGCGTTGGACCGCGCCCGTTGTCCGTCCGGCAGGAACAGCGTGTCCTCCAGGCCGATCCTGGTCGCCAGCCCCCACCGTCCCGCCAGCCGCAGCACGGGCCACGCACCCTCGTCCATCCCGTGCAGCAGCACAGGGCGAGGGGGGTGGCTCCCGCTCGAGCCGAGCCGAGCGTCGGGGAGGGCGGACCCGAGGTCGGACAGCAGGGCCCGCGCCGACGCCTCCGCGCCGCCGGGGGTCGTGGCCGTCACCTCCGCCAGCACCCGCAGCACCCTCGGCGCGCACGGCGAGACGGCGAAACGGGCGGCCCCGTCCGTCCCGGACCAGAGGCCGGCCTCCACACCGACCCCGAGTTCCATCAAGGCGGTGGCCAGTTCCTCCGCACCCGGCTCATGCCAGTTGACCGACGCGTGGTCGGGCAGGACGGTCCAGGCGCGCACCCTCGCCACCCGGTCCGCGGGATCGGGCTCGGCCCAGGCGCCCGTGGTCACGCCCACCGGCACCGCCACCCGCGCCCGTATCGCCTCCAGCGTCGCCGCGACCACCCGCGGCGACAGCGTGTCCTGTCCGCACGGCGTCTTGGGATGGACATGGACATCCGTGGCCCCCGCCGCGACGGCCTCGGCCGCCGACTCGGCCAACGCCTCCGGCGACAGCGGCACCGCCGCACCGTCGGCGGCCCCCCGCGTCCCGTTCAGACAGACCTGCACCATGCCTCGATGGTGACACCCGGCACTGACAACGCCCGGTCCGGCCGAATCCGGCGAAACAGGGGGTGCGGCATCCCCGGCGCACCCCCGCCGTGCTCTCAGGCCGACACCAACAGCCGTCCACGCCTGGCGTACGCCAGGGCCTCGGGTGTCAGCACGGGACGCGGGACGAGTATGCCGCAGTCCACGCAGACCGGCCCCGCCGACGGCTCGTGGTCCAGGTCGTACTTCCACACCAGCCGTTCGCCCTCGCACACCGGGCAGGAGGAGCCCGGTTCGCGCTCCAGCGCGGCGATCAGCCGGCGCAGTACCTCGGCCAGCGGCTCACGGGGATGGACGCGCGGGTCGTCGCACCACGCCACTCCGAAGCCGCCCCAGGTCAGCCGGTGCCAGTCGTCCACGGTGCCCGGCCTGCGCAGCCCGTCGTGCTTCTCCTTCCTGCGGCGCTCGGCGAACTCGACCTCATAGGCCAGCCACACCGCCCGTGCCTCCTCCAGCTCCTCCAACGCGGCCACGAGCCGCGCTGGATCGGGGGAGCGGTCCTCGGGACCGAACCCGGCCCGGGAGCAGAGATGGTCCCAGGTCGCCCTGTGCCCGTAGGGAGCGAACCGCTCGAGGCACTTGCGCAGTGAGTACCGCCGCAGCGCCAGATCGCACCGCGGGTCGCGCACCTGTCTCGCCAGACTCCGGAAACCGGCCATCGCCTTGCACCTCCGTCACATCTGCACCTGTACTTCGGTCACTTCGGCGTCATCGCACGGACTTCGCACGACGTCGCCGAATAGACGTATCGACACGCGATTCGGCTCCCTTCGGCTCCATTCGATTTCCGATGCCGCCCATAAGCCGGATGAGGCGACTCCCAAAAGTGACGCATGTTCATCTTCAATCCCGGGGATACCGGCGGTAACCTCTCGGCCACCCCCGTCACCAGGAGCTGCCGATGCCACGGCGAACCACTCCCACCGCTCTCGACAGACTGAGAACTCCCGGCAGATTCCCCGGGTTCCTGAAGACCGCATCCGTATGCACCCTGATGGCCGGTCTTTTGGCGCCTCTTTCCCCCGCCGCGGCAGCCGCCGGGCTGTCCGGGCAAGCGGCCGCCGCCCAGGTCACCGCCGCCAACGACTACTGCGGGACCCAGTGTTCCGACATCCTGCCGCCCGGGCAGAACGGCAACGCCACCCTCGCCCAGATCCTGCTCAACCAGGCCTTCGGCACCCAGCCCGCGCACGCCGAGGACCAGCTCGGCCCCTACGCGAACCTGGCCAAGGGCTACTCCACCCTCACCAACGCCACCATCAACACGTTCTTCAACGACGCGTCGTTCGGGGTCCCTGCCGACCAAGTCGCCTCCACAGTCAAGCCCGCCGGCCGCAGCGACGTCACGATCGTCCGCGACAAGAAGACGGGCGTCCCGCACATCACCGGCACCACCAGATACGGCACCGAGTTCGGCGCCGGTTACGCCGCAGCCGAGGACCGGCTGTGGCTCATGGACGTGTTCCGGCACGTCGGCCGGGGACAACTCACCTCCTTCGCGGGCGGCGCGGCCTCCAACCAGGGCCTGGAGCAACAGTTCTGGCGCAACGCGCCCTACACCGAGGCCGACCTCCAGGCCCAGATCGACAACGCCGTCGCCACCAACGGCGCCCGCGGCCAGCAGGCCCTGACCGACGCCAAGGCCTACCTCGACGGCATCAACGCCTACATCGACGCCTCCGACAGCGGCCGCTACTTCCCCGGTGAATACGTCCTGACCGGCCACAAAGACTCAATCACCAACGCCGGGACCATAGATCACTTCAAGATCACCGACCTGGTGGCCCTCGGCTCGGTCATCGGCGCCCTCTTCGGCTCCGGGGGCGGCGGCGAGGTCAACAACGCGATCTCCCTGCTGGCCGCGCAGGAGAAGTACGGCGTCGAGCAGGGCACCAAGGTCTGGGAGTCCTTCCGGGAGCGCAACGACCCCGAGGCCGTCCTGACCCTCCACGACGGCAAGAGCTTCCCGTACGCCGTCAGGCCCGAGAACCCGCAGGGCCTGGCACTGCCCGACCCCGGTTCGGTGGTCGAGGAACAGCTGGTCTACGACCGCACCGGCAGCGCCGCCACCGCCGGCGCCGCGACCGCCTCCACCACCGCGGCGAAGACGGCCATGACCTCGGCCAAGCGCGGCATGTCCAACGCCCTCGTCGTCGGCGGCGACCACACCGCCAGCGGCCACCCGGTCGCCGTGTTCGGCCCGCAGACCGGCTACTTCGCCCCGCAGCTGCTCCTGCTCCAGGAGCTCCAGGGCCCCGGCATCAGCGCCCGCGGCGCCTCCTTCGCCGGCCTGAGCATGTACGTCGAGCTCGGCCGCGGCCAGGACTACTCCTGGAGCGCCACCACCTCCGGCCAGGACATCATCGACACCTACGCCGTCGAGCTGTGCCAGGACGACTACCACTACCTGTACCGCGGCACCTGCACGGCGATGGAGAAGGTCGAGCAGAAGAACGCCTGGAAGCCGACCACGGCCGACGGCACCGCCGCCGGCTCGTACACGATGCGCGCCTGGCGCACCAAGTACGGCCCCGTCGAGTACCGCGCCACCGTCGGCGGCAAGAAGGTCGCCTACACCACGCTGCGCTCCTCGTTCCTGCACGAGGCCGACTCCATCATCGGCTTCCAGATGCTGAACGACCCGGACTACGTGAAGGGCCCGGAGACCTTCCAGAGCGCGGTGCAGCACATCAACTACACCTTCAACTGGTTCTACGCCGACTCCGAGCACACCGCGTACTACAACAGCGGCGACAACCCGGTGCGCGCGAACGGCGTCGACGCCGAGTTCCCGGTGTGGGCGCAGTCCGCCTACGAGTGGAGGAACTGGAACCCGACGACCAACACGGCCGAGTACACGCCGGCCTCGGCGCACCCCAACTCCATCGACCAGGACTACTACATCTCCTGGAACAACAAGCAGGCCAAGGACTACACGACCGCGCCCTGGGGCGACGGCTCGGTGCACCGCGGCAACCTCCTCGAGACCCGGGTGAAGAAGCTGGTCCAGGCCGGCGGCGTCACCCGTGCCTCGCTGGTGAAGGCGATGGCCGACGCGGCCCTCGCCGACCTGCGCGCCGAGGACGTCCTGCCCGACCTGCTGAAGGTGATCAACAGCTCCCCGGTCACCGACACCACGGCGTCGGCGGCGGTCGGCAAGCTCCAGACCTGGCTGACCGCGGGCGGCAAGCGCACCGAGACCACGGCCGGTTCGAAGACGTACGCCGACGCCGACGCGATCCGCATCCTGGACGCCTGGTGGCCGCTGCTGGTGAAGGCCGAGTTCGAACCGGGCCTCGGCTCCGAGCTGTACACCGCCTTCACCGCCAATCTGCCCGTCGACGAGTCACCGTCGGCCGCCCACGGCCCGACCGGGTCGCACGCCGGAAGCTCCTTCCAATACGGCTGGTGGAGCTATGTCGACAAGGACATCCGGGCGGTGCTCGGACAGTCGGTGCAGGGCCCGCTGGCACAGAAGTACTGCGGCGGCGGCAGCATCGGCGCCTGCCGGGACATCCTGATCAGCACGCTGAAGGAGGCGGCCGGCAAGACCGCGGCCCAGGTCTACCCCGGTGACGAGCTGTGCGCCGCGGGCAACCAGTGGTGCGCCGACTCGATCGTCCAGCGCACCCTCGGCGGCATCAAGCACGGCAACATCAGCTGGCAGAACCGGCCCACCTACCAGCAGGTGGTGGAGTTCACCTCCCACCGGTGAGCCCGCGTCGCGGCGGGCTGCGTCCTCAGCGGACTCAGCGGACGCGGCCCGCCGCGAGCACGACCCGCGCCAGTTCGGGGTGCACGATGTCGCTGTGCGCCCCGGCCGGCGCCCCGCCGCGCCGGACCACCGCCGCCACGTCGACGTTCACACACCCCGACGTCGGCAGCGGCCGGGCCAGCGCCTCGGCGAGCGTGCACGCGCGCGTGCCCGGCACCGCCTGCACACCGCCGTACCCCATCGCCCCCCACTTGGCGCCGAGCAGCTTCCCGACGCCGAACTCCGCACTCGCTCCCCGGGCGTCGCCCGCCATCCGGGAGGCCAGGGGGTAGATCGTGCCCAGCGCCGAGTCGTGGCGCGAGTGACAGCACACCAGAGGCCCGTCGATGCGGTTCTGCTGTCCCTGCAGCACGCCTCCCGCGCGCGCGTCGTGCGGCAGCCGGGTGGCGAACGCGTAGTGCGAGAAGGCCCCCTGGAGCAGCGTCACCGACTTCACCGCGCGCACCCCCTCGGGCAGCCCGCGCAGCGCGAACGACACCAGCCGCCCGCCGAAGCTGTGCCCCACCAGATGCACCCGCACCTGCGGCGCCGCGCCGGCCAGCCGGCCGACCAGCGGCCCGAGCCCCCGCTCACCGACCGTCCCCGCCCGCCGCTTCATCGCGTAGTACGTCGCCTGCCGCAGCAGCTCGTGCGCACCGTCCCACGGGTCGGGCAGCCCGAACCCGGCGACCCCCTCAGGGGATTCGAGGCGGGACAGCGCCCGCGCGAACTCCTCGCAGGTCTCCACCGTGGACCCGGAGAACATCTCCGGCTCGTTCTGCGGGACCCCCTCCGCCAGGGTGTCCGCCGCGAACAGCGCCTGCGGTCCCGGCGGCACCACGTCCACCAGCAGCCGCACCAGCCGCCCGAACTCCTCCAGCTCGGCCTCCTCGCGCGGCCGCTGCTCCAGCATCCGCGCGATCTGCTCGACCACCACGGCCCGGCCCGGGAACGTCTCCAGCAGCGCGTGCCGGGTGTCCTTGTCGAGCGCCGGGCGCCGGGCCGGCTCGGCCGCGACGGACCGCGGGAGGTCCGGGATCGGCTCGTCGGAGAACCGCATCGACGGCCACACCACACCCACGTACCCGATCCTCGCCGCCGGGGCCAGCCCGGGGATCGGCGCGAAGAAGCGGCTGTAGAGCCGGGTCGCGCCCGAGCGGTCGTTGTTCCAGCCGTGCGCGAAGACGATCAGATCCCGCACCCCGTGCCGGGACACGCCGGCCAGCAGCCGGTCCCGCTGTCCGCCGTCGACGTCACCGTCGGCGTCGAAGGTCAGCTCCCAGTAGGGAGTCACACTCATCGCCGGATCCGCCATGCCAGGCCCCTTCGTCCCCCGCGACCGCGCACCAGGTGGGCGCATCGTCCTGCCAACGGAGGGAATTGACCAGACGTCACGCTCATCCCTGCGGCAGATGTTTTGACCGCACCCGCCGGAACGCCCCGGGCTCCGTCTGCCGGCCCGTCCCCGGCCCGTCCCGGGCCCGTCCGGGCCCCCGGGGCTGCCCCCCTCGGCCCCCCGCCTCGGCCCTGGACGGGCCTCGTCCTCGATCTCCCCCGGGGAGGCCACCCCCGGGCGGGCTGAGTCGCCCTGAGGGCACGCGACGGCCGGCGCCGGCGGTGTCGCAGGCGGGGGCCCTCAGGGGCTGGTCGTGCAACATACCGACCGGTTAGTCTGACCGGGCGGGGGAGCCGGACCGTGTCGAAGGGGACCGAAGGTGGGAGCCGTGCTGGGTGCCAAAGTGATCGTCACCGGAGCGGGAGGCGGCATAGGCGCCGCCCTTGCCCGCCGCTTCGCCGCCGAGGGAGCCCGGGTCGTCGTCAACGACCTGGACGCGGACCGGGCGACGTCCGTCGCCGACGAGATCGGCGGCATCGCGGTCCCGGGCGACGCCTCCGCCGTCGTCGCCGACGCCCGTGACGCCCTCGGCGGCACCGTCGACGTCTACTGCGCCAACGCGGGCGCCGCCTGCGAGGGCGGCGACGCCGGGAAGCCGCTCGACGAGAAGGCGTGGACGCTGTCCTGGGACGTCAACGTCATGGCCCACGTCCGCGCGGCCCACGCCCTGCTCCCGGACTGGCTGGAACGCGGCAGCGGCCGGTTCGTCTCCACCGTCTCCGCCGCCGGGCTGCTCACCATGATCGGCGCGGCACCGTACAGCGTCACCAAGCACGGCGCGTACGCCTTCGCCGAGTGGCTGTCGCTGACCTACCGCCACCGCGGGATCAAGGTCCACGCGATCTGTCCCCAGGGCGTGCGCACCGACATGCTGGACGCCACCGGGACGGCGGGCGACCTCGTCCTCAAGCCGAACGCGATCGAGCCGAGCGCCGTGGCGGACGCCCTGTTCCGGGGGATCGAGGAGGACCGCTTCCTGATCCTGCCGCACCCCGAGGTCGCCGGGTACTACCAGGCGCGGGCCGCCGACCCCGACCGCTGGCTGACGAGCATGAACCACATCCAGCAGAAGTGGGAGGCCGAGCGGTGACCGGATCCCCCTACGCGGCCCAGCCCTGGCTGGCACTCCTCGACGAGGCCCAGCGCGCCCCGGTCGCCCCCGCGGCCTCCCTGGTGCACGCCCTGCGCCGGGCCGTCGCCGAAACCCCGGAGCGCACCTTCCTCGCCTACTTCGACGGGCGTCTCACCTACCGGGAGATCGACGAGCTGAGCGACTCCGTCGCCGGCCACCTGGCCGCCCGGGGCCTGCGGCGCGGGGACCGGGTCGCCGTCCTGCTGCAGAACTCCCCGCACTTCGTGCTCGCCGTGCTCGGCGCCTGGAAGGCGGGCGCGACCGTCGTCCCCGTCAACCCGATGTACAAGGCGGGCGAGGTGACCCACGTCCTGCGCGACGGCGAGGTCGCCGCGCTGATCTGCTCCGACCGGGCCTGGGAGTCGTACCTGCGCGAGACGGCGGCGGACTCGCCGGTGCGGATCGTGCTGACCGGGTGCGAGACGGACTTCCAGACCCGGGGCGACGCGCGCGTGCTCACCTTCGAACGGCTCCCGCAGGCACCCGACGCCGACGACCTCACCGCCGTCGCCCGCGCCGGCCATGGCGCGCCCGCCGACCGCGACCCGGCACCCTCCGACACCGCGCTCATCAGCTACACCTCGGGCACCAGCGGCACACCCAAGGGCGCCACCAACACGCACGCCAACATCATGTACAACGCCGAGCGGCAGCGCACCGGGCTGCACCTGCCCGAGGCGCCCGTCTACCACGCGCTCGCGCCCCTGTTCCACATCACCGGCATGGTCTGCCAGCTGGGCGCCTGTCTGAACAGCGCGGGCACGCTCGTCCTGACGTACCGGTTCGAGGCGGGCGTCGTGCTGGACGCCTTCGCCGAGCACCGCCCGCACTACACGGTCGGCCCCTCCACGGCCTTCATGGCCCTGGCCGCCCACCCGTCCGTCACCCGCGACCACTTCTCGTCCTTCGTGAACATCTCCTCCGGCGGAGCCCCCCTGCCGCCGGCCCTGGTGGAGAAGTTCCGGGCGGGCTTCGGGCCGTACATCCGCAACGGCTACGGCCTCACCGAGTGCACCGCCCCCTGCGCCTCCGTCCCGCCCCACCGCGAGGCGCCGGTCGACCCGGTCTCCGGGACGCTCGCGGTCGGCGTGCCCGGCCCCGACACCGTCGTACGGATCGTCGACGAGCAGGGCGCGGAGGTGCCGTTCGGCGAGCAGGGCGAGATCCTCGTGCGGGGCCCTCAGGTCGTCCCCGGCTACTGGCGGCGCCCCGACGCCACCGCCGAGACCTTCCCCGGCGGAGAGCTGCGCACCGGCGACATCGGCTTCATGGACGAACAGGGCTGGCTGTACGTCGTCGACCGCAAGAAGGACATGATCAACGCCTCCGGCTTCAAGGTCTGGCCGCGCGAGGTCGAGGACGTGCTGTACACCCACCCGACGGTGCGCGAGGCGGCCGTCGTCGGGGTCCCCGACGGCTACCGCGGGGAGACCGTCAAGGCGTACATCAGCCTGCGTCCGGGCGCCGACACGGATGCCGATACGCTCACCGCCTACTGCAAGGACAGACTGGCGGCCTACAAATACCCGCGCCAGGTGGAGATCCTGCCCGACTTGCCCAAGACGGCCAGTGGCAAGATCCTCCGTCGGGAACTGCGTTCCCGCGCGCACGACAGCCAGTAGAAAACGGACGGAAGGCAGGTGGCGGCAGTGCCCAGGACGACGGACGGCGACGGGACCCCCGTGCCGCAGCGGCTGCTGGCCGCCGCCACCCGGCTCTTCGCCGAGCAGGGCTACGACCGCACCTCGGTGCAGGAGATCGTCGAGGCGGCCGGCGTCACCAAGGGGGCGCTGTACCACTACTTCGGCTCCAAGGACGACCTCCTGCACGAGGTGTACGCGCGCGTGCTGCGCGTCCAGCAGGAGCGCCTGGACGCCTTCGCCGGCGCCGACGAGCCGATCGAGAAGCGGCTCAGAGACGCGGCGGCCGACGTCGTCGTCACGACGATCGAGAACCTCGACGACGCGATGATCTTCTTCCGCTCGATGCACCACCTGAGCCCCGAGAAGAACAAGCAGGTCCGCGCCGAGCGCCGCCGCTACCACGAACGCTTCCGGGCGCTCGTCGAGGAGGGGCAGGAGGCGGGCGTGTTCTCCCGGGCGACTCCGGCGGACCTGGTGGTGGACTACCACTTCGGTTCCGTCCACCACCTGTCGACGTGGTACCGCCCGGACGGCCCACTCACCCCGCAGCAGGTCGCCGACCACCTGGCGGACCTGCTGCTACGGGCACTGCGGCCGTAGCCGGCCGGGCGTTCTCCGCCCCCGCCGCCCTTACCCGTCCCCGGGGGCTGCCGCCCCCGAACCCCGCTTCGGCCCCTGAACGGCGGAATCGCCCGACCGGCGCTCGAAAGCCGACGCCGGGCGGGGTGGTTGTGGTGCGCTTCCCGACCGACCGAGTCGGGTGGTGGGTGGGCGCAGGCCCGGGGGCCAGGGGGCAGAGCCCCCTGGCGGGGTGGGAGGAGCGGAGCCCCTGGGGGACGGGACAGGACGGGTAGGGGCGGCGGGGGCGAAACCCCCTCGCGCGCCCCGCCGGGTCACACGTACTTCTTCAGCTCCCGCCGCGCCAGCGACCGCTGATGCACCTCGTCCGGCCCGTCCGCGATCATCAGCGTCCGCGCCCCGGCGTACAGCTCCGCCAGCGGGAAGTCCTGGCTGACACCCCCCGCCCCGTGCAACTGGATCGCCCGGTCGATGATGTCGACGACCGCACGCGGCGTCGCGATCTTGATCGCCTGGATCTCCGTGTGGGCGCCCCGGTTGCCGACGGTGTCCATCATCCAGGCCGTCTTCAGCACCAGCAGCCGCAGCTGCTCGACCGTCACCCGCGCGTCCGCGATCCAGTTGTGCACCACACCCTGCTGCGCCAGCGCCTTGCCGAACGCCGTACGGGACACGGCCCGCCGGCACATCAGCTCGATGGCCCGCTCCGCCATGCCGATCAGCCGCATGCAGTGATGGATACGGCCGGGACCGAGCCGGGCCTGGGCGATGGCGAAGCCGCCGCCCTCCTCGCCGACGAGGTTCGACACCGGCACGCGCGCGTGGTCGAAGATCACCTCGGCGTGGCCGCCGTGGTAGTGGTCCTCGTAGCCGAACACCTTCATCGCCCGCTTGACGGTCACTCCAGGGGTGTCGCGCGGCACGAGCACCATGGACTGCTGGCGGCGGATGTCGTCCCCGTCCGGGTCCGTCTTGCCCATCACGATGAAGATCGCGCAGTCCGGGTTCATCGCCCCGGAGATGTACCACTTGCGGCCCGTGACGACGTAGTCGTCGCCGTCCCGCTCGATGAGCGTGGTGATGTTGGTGGCGTCGGAGGAGGCCACCTCCGGCTCGGTCATCGCGAACGCCGAGCGGATCTCCCCGGCCAGCAGCGGCTCCAGCCACTGCTTCCGCTGCCGCTCGTCGCCGAACTGCGCGAGCACCTCCATGTTGCCGGTGTCGGGGGCCGCGCAGTTCAGCGCGGTGGGCGCGAGCTGCGGGCTGCGGCCGGTGATCTCGGCCAGCGGCGCGTACTGGAGGTTGGTGAGGCCGGCGCCGTACTCGGAGTCGGGCAGGAAGAGGTTCCACAGGCCCTGGCGGCGCGCCTCGGCCTTCAGTTCCTCCACCACGGCCGGGGTGTCCCACGGCGAGGCGAGCCGTGCGCGCTGCTCCTCGGCGACCGCCTCGGCCGGATACACGTACTCGTCCATGAAGGCGAGCAGCTTGGCGCGCAGTTCCTCGGTGCGTGCGTCGAACGCGAAGTCCATGGCCGTCAGCCTTCCTTGAGAGTGGTCAGTCCGTGGTCGATGAAGACGGGGACCAGGTCACCGATGCGGTCGAAGCCACGGCCGACCGTCTGGCCCAGGGTGTAGCGGTAGTGGATGCCCTCCAGGATCACGGCGAGCTTGAACCAGGCGAACGCCGTGTACCAGGAGACGGCCGAGACGTCGCGCCCCGAACGCGCGGCGTACCGCTCGACGAGCTCGGCCGGATCCGGGTGCCCCGGGGCCTCGGCGGTCGTCGAGACGGGGGAGTCGGGCATCCCGAGCGGCAGGCTGTACATCACCAGCAGGCCCAGGTCGGTGAGCGGGTCGCCGAGGGTCGACATCTCCCAGTCGAGGATCGCCTTGATCCGGTCGTCGTCGCCGATCAGGACGTTGTCGAGCCGGTAGTCGCCGTGCACGACGGCCGCGCCGGGGGAGTGGGGCAGCCGGCGCCCCAGCGCCGCGTGCAGCTCGTCGATGCCGGCCAGCTCGCGGTTGCGGGAGGCGTCCAGTTGCTTGCCCCAGCGCCGCAGCTGCCGGTCCAGGAAGCCCTCGGGGCGCCCGAAGTCGCCGAGGCCCACCTCGGCCGGGTCCACCGCGTGCAGCTCGACCAGGGTGTCCACGAGGGACAGGACGGCCTCCCGGGTCCGCTCCGGGCCGAGCGGGACCAGCTGGTCGGCCGTCCGGTACGGCGTGCCCTCCACGAACTCCATGACGTAGAACGGCGCCCCGAGCACCTCCTCGTCCTCGCACAGCAGGATCGGACGCGGCACCGGCACGCTGGTCGGATGCAGGGCGCTGATCACCCGGTGCTCACGCTTCATGTCGTGCGCGGTGGCCAGGACATGGCCGAGCGGGGGCCGCCGTACGACCCACCGCGCCTCGCCGTCGGAGACCGTGTAGGTGAGGTTCGACCGTCCGCCCTCGATCAGCCGGCCGGTGAGCGGGCCGTGGACCAGACCGGGCCGCTCACGGTCGAGCAGGGCGCGCAGCCGGTCGAGGTCGAGTCCGGGCGGATGATCGGGGCTCATACATCGCTCCTACGGCAGGTGAACGGGATCCCGCCCCATGATGCCGACCGGTCGGTATGTAGTCCAGTGGCGGTGCCCGACGTGATCGGCCCCACCCTAGGCCGACGGCTCCCTCGGCAGAACCCGGGAACCCGTCGGGGGGCGTCTTTTCGGCCGGACGGCCGGGTTCCCGTGGTGAGACGGGGATGACAGTGAAGCGGAAAGGACGGCGAACAGGCCACGTGAAGGGAACATGTCGGGGCATCCGGCTTGCGTGGCGTTCGACCAACCCGGAGGGTCGGTGGCATGAAGGGCATCAGCTACAGCCGGTACGGCGGTCCCGAGGTCCTCGAGTACGGGGAGGTGCGCGACCCCAAGGTCGGCCCGGACTCGGTGCTGGTCAAGGTACGGGCGGCGGCCGTCAACCCGGTCGACTGGAAGGCCCGCGAGGGCTACCTCGACGGGATCCTCGACTCCGTCTTCCCAGTGGTCCCCGGCTGGGACGTCTCGGGGGTCGTGGTCCGGCCCGGCCCGGCCGTCACGGAGTTCTCCGTCGGCGACGAGGTCATCGGTTACGTCCGCGAGGACTTCCTCTCCCGCGGCACCTTCGCCGAGTACGTCGCCGCCCCGGTGCGCACCCTCGCCCGTAAGCCGCGCAACCTCACCTGGGAGGAGGCCGCCGGCCTGCCGCTGGCGGGCCTCACCGCCTACCAGGTGCTGACCAGGGCCCTCCAGGTGAAGCGCGGCGAGACCGTCCTGATCCACGCGGCCGCGGGCGGCGTCGGCTCGATCGCCGTGCAGCTCGCCCGCCACCTGGGCGCGCGGGTGATCGGCACCGCGAGCGAGGCCAACCACGACTTCGTACGCTCTCTGGGCGGCGAACCCGTCGCCCACGGCGGCGGCCTCGCCGAACGGGTGCGGGGGCTCGCACCCGAGGGCGTGGACGCGGCCTTCGACACGGTGGGCGGCGACACCCTGAAGGTCTCCGCCAACCTGCTGGCCCCCGAGGGCCGCCTGGTCTCGATCGCCGACACGAACGCCGTCGACTACGGCGGCCGCTACCACTTCGTCCGCCCCGACTCCGACGACCTCACCCGACTGGCCGAACTCGCGGAACAGGGCGTGGTCTCCGTCCACGTCTCGGAGACCTACCCCCTGGAACGCGCCGCGGACGCCCACCGCTCGAACGAGGAGGGGCGCACGCGCGGAAAGATCGTGGTGACGGTGGAGTGGGAGGCGGAGACGGAGACACAGGCGACGGGGTGGTAGGCGGCTAAGACGCGGGCGGGCGGCGGTGAGGGCGACGCCCGCGTGCCGGAGGGCCGGCGAGCCCCTACACGACCAGCACCGCCGCGCACACCGCCATCGCCACCGCGCACAGCACCGCCGCCGTGGCGTGGCGTGCGGGGAGGGCCCTGGGGGTGGCGGTGGCGGCGAGGACCCGGACGCGATGGCGGGCGAGGAGCAGGAAGGCCAGCCAGAGCGCGCAGCACAGCGCGCCCACGGCGATCCCCTCGGCCGACGCCCCGCCGTGCAGCGCGGTCTTCACGGCGAGTACGGCCGCGACGGTGCTCGACAGCGTCGTACGCCGCCAGGCGAGCCGGGTCCGCTCGGGCTGCAGCCCCGGGTCGCGCTCGCCGTTCACCCCTCCCACCCGAACAGCACCACGAGGACCATCGCGACGGCCACCACCGCGACGACGACACCCAGCAGCGCAGGGAACCGGGACGCCGGCAGATCCTCGCCCCGCCGCATCGCCCGCTCGCACCGCACCCAGTGGTTCACCGCGCGCAGGGAGCACAGCACGCCCGCCGCCAGCAGCGCGAGCGCCAGCCCCACCCGCCAGCCCCAGCGCAGGTCCGGCAGGAACTGGTCCACCGCGAACCCTCCGCCGATCAGCGCCAGCGCGGTCCGCAGCCACGCCAGGAACGTACGCTCGTTGGCCAGCGAGAACCGGTAGTCGGGCGTCCGCCCCTCCCGCCGGACCTCCTCGGGCGCGAACCACAACCGGACGTTCCGCACGAACTCGATCACCCGCAGGACCCTACCCGGCGCCCGCCGAGCCCTTCGCCCGGTACGTCCTGAGCCGCTCGTACGCCGCCAGCCCGTCCGGCACCCACTGCCAGTCGGACGTGCCGGACAGGCGCCGTTCGATCTCCTGCTCGGGGAGGAAGCCGTGCCAGGCGACCTCCTCCGCCTGGGGGTGCACGGGGAGGTCGCAGCGGACCTCGTACACGGCCGACCACCAGCTGTGCCCCGCGCCGTCGTCGTACAGGAACTTGAAGAGGAACCCGGGGCGGGGCAGCCCGCTCACCCCGAGTTCCTCCTCGGCCTCGCGCAGGGCCGCGTCGTCGTAGGTCTCGCCCGCGCCGACCACCCCGCCGACGAACATGTCGTAGAGGGAGGGAAAGACCAGCTTGGTGGGGGTGCGGCGGTGGACGAAGATCCGTCCGTGGGCGTCGCGCGCCTGGATGAAGACGCAGCGGTGGCGCAGGCCCGCGGCGTAGGCCTCGCCCCGGGGGGACCGGCCGATGACCCGGTCGTTCTCGTCGACGATGTCGAGGATCTCGTCAGCAGCGCTCATGCGCCCATCCAAGCAGGGCCCCCCGGGCCCGGGCAGAGCCGGGCCCGGGCGGCCGGGTCACTGCGTCTGGAAGTCCCGCATCCGCTCCCGCGTGCCCGTGCCCTTCGGCATCGCCGGATGCAGACCGAGCAGCACGATGCCCGCGACGACGGCCGCGAGCCCCGCCGCCTCCCAGGCCAGCGCACCGGTGTCGGTGCGCAGCCGGTCGCCGAGGAAGCCGACGCCGCAGATGATCCCGGCGAGCGGCTGGGCCGCGGTCAGCGCGGGCAGCGACATGCGCAGCGGCGCCGTCTCGAACGCGCTCTGGACCAGCACCAGCCCGGTCACCCCGAGGGCCAGTACGGCGTACGGCTGCCAGCTGGTCAGCACATCGAGGAGGCCGCCAGCGGAGAAGCGCTCCCCGCTGACCCGGGTCAGCGCGTCCTGCACACCGTAGAGGAGGCCGGCCGCGAGGGAGAGCAGGACCGGGCCCGAGGACAGCCGTGAGCGCTTGCCGTACGTGGTGAGCAGCAGGGCCAGGCCGACCATCACGCCGATGATCAGCCAGTGCCGCAGCGGATCGTCGATCGCGGTGCCGCCGCGTGGCTCGCCCGCGAGGATGAACGCGCTCACCCCGCCCGCGAGCAGCACCAGACCCGCCCAGCCCTGACGGCCCAGGGGCTGCTTGGTCTGGTGGCGGGACAGAGCGAGGGCGAAGAGGAGGTTCGTCGCCAGCAGCGGTTCCACGAGGGAGATCTCGCCTCTGCCGAGCGCGACCGCGCCCAGCGCCATGCCGACCACCATCAGGCCGATGCCGCCCAGCCAGCGCGGCATCCGCATCAGGTCGAGCAGCAGCCGGGGCGAGAGGAAGTCGCCGGGCGGCGCCTTCTGGGCCGCGTTCTGCTGCAGGACGAAACCGAAACCCAGGCAGCAGGCAGCGCTCACGGCGAGAACCAGAACCAGAACCGACACGCTGCATACCTCGATCATCGGGTCGGGCCACGGAGGGGTAGTGGCCGACTGTAGCGTCCCAGTGCCTTCGGTGCCCCTGGGAGTGCCCGAAAAAGACGGGCCGCTGACCCGGTCGCGGCACCCGACGGGACCGGCGCTGAGGGCCGGGCCGCGGCGCGACCGTACAGCCATGCTGCGGGACCGGATCGGGCCGCGCCATGGCGTACGCCACACCGGCGCCGCCCGCACCCGCGCCCACCAGCGGTGGGGCTCCGCCAAGTCCCCTTCGCCAGGCGGCAGTTGACACCTGTCATGTGACTCCGGCCCTTGACGGAAGTCCCGCCTGCGGATTTGCTGTGGGTGATCGGCCGATCGCGTGCCGACGTCAGGTCCGTCACCGAGGAGGATGAGGAAGTCCCGCGGTGCCCCCATCCCCCCTCGACGCAGACCGTGAGCGCGCGGCCCGTCCGTCCGACGCGGACCCCGGCGCCGCCCTCGACGACACCGACCTCGCCGCCGCCCGCGCCGCGCTGGCACAGGGCCGCTGGCAGGCCGTCCGCTCCCTGCTCGCCCGGACCGGCGACGACTGGGACCGCCGCGGACACCGGTTCACCGTCCTCGCCCTCGAACCGTACGCCGCCGCCTGGGCCCAGGAGTGGCTGCTGGCCGAACCCGGCTGCGCCGACGCCACCGTCCTGCTCGCCCTCGCCCGGGTCCGGCGCGCCCTGCGCGGCAAGGAGTCCCCGGCCCGCGCCCGCGCCGCCTGCCGGGACGCCGCCGCGCTCGCGCCGGCCGACCCCACCCCCTGGCTAGGCCTGCTGATGCTGGAGCGCGACGGCTCCGCCGACGCCGTCCGGGTCTTCGAGGAGGTCCGGGCCCGCCACCGCGACCACCACCACGCGCACCATCTGATGGTCGCCCTGCTCGCCGAACGCCGCGCCGCCGCCGGCCCGGACCCGCTGCACGAGGTGTACGACTTCGCCGCCTGGGCCGCGGAGCAGGCCCCCGCCGACTCGCCGCTCGCCATCCTCCCGATCGTCGCCCACGCCGAGCGCTATCGCGCCCTGGCCGTCCGCGGGCTCGCCCCCGCCGACCCGGCCACCGCGGCCCACTGGCGCGACCACCGGGCCCGGGACGTCATGAAGGCCGCGTTCGACTGGTGGCTGGAGTGGGAGCACGACGGGCACCCCCGCCGGCTGATCGACCTGAACTACCTCGCCCACGCCAAGGTCTGCGAGGGCCGGCCCGCCGAGGCGGCCCCCCTGTTCCACCGCATCGGCGACCACGCCACCCCGGCGCCCTGGTCGTACCCGGACCGCGACCCGGACGCCGCCTTCCGCGCCGCCCGCGACGGCGCCCTCGGCATCGACGCGGGGCGCTCCCGCTGAGAGTTCCCCGCTGAGAACCAGGTGAGAAGTGATGACGGAAATCTGACGGCCGCCCCGGATCACTGGCCGCCGCGGCCCCCGAGTGCTCGAATGGACAGGTGAATCCCGAACAACCCGAGGAACGCGGCACCCCCGTCGGCCGCCGCGTCTTCCTCGGCACCCTCGGCCTGGGCGCCCTCGGCGTCGTCGCGGCGCCCACCCTGCAGCGCGGCCTGGAGGACTTCCTCGGCAGCGCCGCCGACAAGGACCCCACCGGCCTCACCGACCTGCTCCCCAACGGCGGCGGCTTCCGCTACTACTCCGTGGCCTCCTCCGTCCCCCACAAGAACGCCGAGACGTACCGTCTCACCGTCGACGGCCTCGTCGACCGCCCCACCGGCCACACCCTGGCCGACCTCAGGGCCCTGCCGCAGACCCGCCTGGTCAGGGACGTGCAGTGCGTCACCGGCTGGCGGGTCCCCGGGACCTCCTTCGAGGGCGTCCGCCTGTCCGTGCTGCTCGACGCGGCCGGGGTCCGCGCGCAGGCCGGCGCCGTCCGCTTCACCAGCTTCGACGGCACCTACACCGAGAGCCTCACCCTCGCCCAGGCCCGCCGCCCCGACGTCCTGGTCGCCCTGCGCATGCAGGACGAGGACCTCGGCCACGACCACGGCGGCCCCGTCCGCCTCTATGTGGCCCCCATGTACTTCTACAAGTCCGCCAAGTGGCTCTCCGGCATCACCGTCACCGAGAAGGTGCGGCCCGGCTACTGGGAGGAACGCGGCTACGACGTCGACGCCTGGGTGGGCCGTTCGAACGGGCGGGACGATGAGCCTACGAGCTGAGGCCGCGCCGCCCGCCACGAGGATCCGCCGCTTCAGCCGGGCCGAACGGTGGGTGCACCGCGCGACGGCCGCGCTGATGGGCGTGTGCGTGGTGACGGCGGCTTTCCTGTACGTCCCCGAGCTCGCCCGGCTCGTCGGCCGCCGCGAGCTGGTGGTCCGCGTCCACGAGTGGGCCGGCCTCGCCCTGCCCGTGCCCGTCCTTGCGGGCCTCGCCTCCCGCGCCTTCCGCGCCGACCTCGGACACCTCAACCGCTTCGGCCCGCACGACCGCCGCTGGCTGCGCGCCGCCCTGCGCCGCGACCGGCGCCGCGAGTCCCGCCCGGCGGCCAAGTTCAACGCGGGGCAGAAGATCTACGCCGCCTGGATCGCCGGCGCGACGCTGGTGATGCTCGGCACAGGGCTGCTCATGTGGTTCACCCACCTCACCCCGATCATGTGGCGCACCAGCGCGACCTTCGTCCACGACTGGCTGGCCCTGACCATCGGCGTCGTCCTCGCCGGCCACATCGGCATGGCCCTGGGCGACCCGGAGGCCCGGCGGGGCATGCGGACGGGGTCGGTGAGCCCGGAGTGGGCGGAACGGGAGCATCCGCTCTGGCGCGGATGAGGTGCTTCAGCGGATGAGGTGCTTCAGCGGGCGACGAGGCCGGGAGACCCGGGAGGGCCCGGGGCGCCGGGAGGAAAGGCCTGGGAACCGGGGCCGTTCGGCGACCCCGGCGGATTCGACGAGCCGGGCCCAGGAGAAGCCGTGGGCCCGCCCACCCCGGGACCCACCACCCGGAACGCCGCCTCCTTGACGACCTCCACCACCGCATACCGCACGACGACGTCGACGGACCGCGGATACCCGGCGTCGAGAGCCGGTACGACGACGGCCAGCACGAGCCCGTCACCCCGCTCCGTTCCCGCTCCCGCCCCTGTCCCGGGCACGGCGAGCGCCGGCCCGGCCACGGGCCGCCCGCCGATGAGCACCGCCCCCTCCCGCAGCAGCTCCGTGTGATCGAAATACGTACCGCGCAGCTCGACGTGAATCGTCTCGCCGGGCCGTGCCTCCCCGTCCTCGCCGACATCGACCGAGTGAACCCCGTAGGAGCAGGCGGGCGCGGCGCCGGCCGGGGCGCTCGTCAGCCGGGCGGTGCCCGAAGGCCGGGCCCGGTGGAACGCGATCAGTCCGGCCAGGACGCGCTGAGCGGCACCGCCCTTGCAGGTGTTCACCGTGCCGGCGAGCGCCGCGTGGTCCCGCTCGGCCACCTTCCAGCTGCCACCCCGGCCCTGGACGGCGAGGCAGGCGTGAGCCAGTCCGCGCAGCACCCGCCAGTCGTCGCCGACCGCGGGCCGGGGGATCACCCGAAGGGCGTCCGCGCACGCCTCGGGCTCCCGCAGAAGGTCGTACACGCTCGCCGGATCCGGCCGGTGGTCGGCGTCGGGGGAGACGGGCCCGGGCGGCAGCCAGGGGAGCGCGGTGACGGGGTGGGGAGCGGTCGTGCCCGGCACGGGACCGGCGTCACCGGCCCGGCCGGCAGGTCCGTCCGGTCCGTCAGGGCTGGAAGCACCGGTCGGCCCGGAGGTCACGGACCGCCCCGTCTCCGTGGATCCCAGCGCACTCGCGGCGGGCGTGGGACTGCCCACCCCACGCTCCTCCACCTCCGCGGCGCCCCCGCGTCCCCCGCCGGACACGCTCGTGTCGCTCCCCCCGCGCGGCGGAGCCCCGGTGTCGCCGCGCCCCTCGTACACGGCCGCCGTCACGATCGCCACGGCGCCCGCCACCAGCAGGGCCGAGACCCGCGTACCGAGCGATATCGCCATGACGCCCCCCCAGTCGTCGCTTCCGGGCGCGCCGCGACGGTGCGGTGGTTCACGGCCCCCCGAGGAAGTCCCCTCATGATGGTGCCGCAGCACCATCTCCCGGAACCCACCGGGCCGACCTCGGGACACAAGCCCCGAACCGCCGCTCAGCCGGCGCCGAAGTCCAGCAGCACCTTGCAGGACCGCGCCCGGTCCGCTGCCAGAACGAACGCCGACTCCGCCTCCTGTACCGGGACCACCGCGCTGATCAGCCCGTCGAAGGCGTCCCGGGACGCGAGCAGCGTCAGGGCGTCGTCGAACTCCGTGTCGAAGCGGAACGCTCCGCGCAGCTCGATCTCCCGGCTGACCACCAGGTTCCCCGCGAAGGGGTTCCGGCCCGGCGGAAGCATGCCGAGCTGGACGACGACCCCGCCGCGCCGCACCAGCCGCAGACAGGTGTCGAGCCCGGCGGCCACCCCGGACGCCTCGACGGCCACGTCCACCTCGGACGGCCACCCCGGATGCGCCGGATCGTCGGCGCGTACGAGGGTGTCCGCGCCGGCGGTGCGCGCGTGGCCCAGCGCCGTCGGCAGCAGGTCGGTCACGGTCACGTGGGCCGCGCCGGCCGCCTTGGCCGCCGCGACCACCAGGCAGCCGATCGGCCCGGCGCCGGTGACCAGGACGTGCCGTCCGGCCACGGGTCCGGCCCGCCGGACCGCGTGCACGGCCACCGCGAGCGGCTCGGCCAGCGCCGCCCGGCGTGGCCCCAGACCGTCCGGCAGCGGCCGTACCTGCTCGACGGGGACGACGATCTCCGTCGCGAACCCGCCCTGCACATGCGGCATCCGGGCCGCGCTGCCGAGGTACCGGGTGTCGCGGCAGACGTTGCGCCGCCCGTCCCGGCACTCCGGGCAGACCCCGCACGGGGTGGCCGGGTGCACGGCGACGGCCGTACCGGCGAGGGGTCCCGCGGTCACGGTGCCCACCACCTCGTGGCCCAGCACCATCGGCTCCCTCAGCCGGAAGTCGCCGACTCCGCCGTGCCGCCAGTAGTGCAGGTCGGAGCCGCAGATCCCGCCGTAGCGGACCGCGACGAGCACCTGCCCCGGGCCGGGGGAGGGTGACGCCAGTTCCTCGACGCGCAGGTCGCCCTGCCCGTGGATCACACACGCCGGCATCCGCTCAGCTCCCTTCAGAGGACACTCGTCATACCGCCGTCGACGTACAGCACCTGTCCGCTGACGAAGTCCGCCGCGGGCGAGGCCAGGAACAGCACTCCGCCCACCAGGTCCTCGGTGCGGCCCCAACGGCCGGCCGGGGTCCGCCGTCGCACCCACGCGCTGAACTCCTCGTCCCGCACGAGGGGTTGGGTCAGCTCGGTCTCGATGTAGCCGGGGCCCAGGCCGTTGACCTGCACGCCGTACGGGCCCCAGTCCGCGCACATGCCCTTGGTGAGCATCTTCAACGCGCCCTTGGTGGCCGCGTAGGGCGCGATACCGGGCCGGACCACCTCGCTCTGCAGCGAGCAGATGTTGACGATCTTGCCGTGGCCGCGTTCCGTCATCCCGCGCGCGGCCTCGCGGCCGACGAGGAACGCGCTGGTCAGGTTGGTGTTCAGGATGCGGTGCCAGTCCGTGTCCGTGAACTCCAGGAGCGGAGCGCGCAGTTGCATGCCCGCGTTGTTGACCAGGATGTCGAGCGGGCCCACCCGCTGTTCGACATCCGCGATGCCGGCCCGGACCGAGGAACCGTCCGTGACGTCGAACACGGCCGTGTGCACCCGGCCGCCGGGCAGTTCGGCGGCCGCCCGCTCGAGGCGTTCGCCGTCCCGGCCGTTGAGGACCACCGTGCAGCCGGCCTCCGCCAGGCCGCGCGCGAGCGCGAGTCCGATGCCCCGGCTGGAGCCGGTCACCAGGGCCGTACGGCCGCTGATGTCGAACAGGGGGTGACTCATCGCCGTACTCCTAGTGCCGCGACAGGCAACGTTCGCCCCGTCGCGACGCCCGGCACGCCCTCTCGCCGCACCGGCCGAAAGCCCAAGTACATCCAGTACGAGGGCTTCCGGCCGGCACACCGAGAGCACGCACCGGACGCCGCTCCTCACCGGGCAAACGTTGCCTGCCGCGGCACTAGATGATCAGCGACAGGAGCAGGACCACACCGCCGGCGACGACCGAGATGATCGTCTCCATGACGGACCAGGTCTTGATCGTCTGCCCGACGCTCAGCCCGAAGTACTCCTTCACCAGCCAGAAGCCGGCGTCGTTGACATGGCTGAAGAAGAGCGAGCCGGCACCGATGGCCAGCACCAGCAGGGCCGCGTGGGTCGTCGACATGTCGGCCGCGAGCGGAGCGACCAGGCCGGCCGCCGAGACCGTCGCCACCGTCGCCGAACCGGTCGCCAGCCGGATCGCCACCGCGATCAGCCAGGCCAGCAGCAGCGCCGGGATCGACCAGTCCTCGGAGATCTCCAGGACCATCCGGCCCACCCCGCAGTCGATCAGCGTCTGCTTGAAGCCGCCGCCCGCGCCCACGATCAGCAGGATGCCCGCGATGGGCGCGAGCCCCTTCTCCACGAGCTGCGAGATCCGCTCCTTGGAGAACCCGGCGGGCCGACCCAGCGTGAAGATGCCGACGATCACGGCGGCGAGCAGGGCGATCAGCGGGGAGCCGACGACGTCGAAGACGCGCTGCACCGTGTTCTCGGGATCGTCGATGACGATGTCGACCAGTGCCTTGGCCAGCATCAGCACGACCGGCAGCAGGATGGTCGCCAGCGTGGCACCGAAGCCGGGGCGCCGCTCCAGCTCCTCCGAGGGGCGTTGCGGGATCATGCGCTCGGGGGCGGGCACGTCCACCCAGCGGGCGGCGAACCGTGAGAACAGCGGACCGGCGATGACCACCGTCGGAACGGCGACCAGCACACCCAGCGCCAGCGTGACGCCCAGGTTGGCCTTGACCGCGTCGATCGCGACGAGCGGACCCGGGTGCGGCGGCACCAGCCCGTGCATCACCGACAGACCGGCGAGCGCCGGGATGCCGATCCGCATGAGCGAGAAGTTGCCGCGCTTGGCGACCATCAGCACGACCGGGATCAGCAGCACGACGCCGACCTCGAAGAACAGCGGCAGACCGATCACCGAGGCGATCAGCACCATCGCCCACGGCATCGAACGGCCGCCCGCCCTGGCGAGGATCGTGTCGACGATCTGGTCGGCGCCGCCGGAGTCGGCGAGCAGCTTGCCGAGGATCGCGCCCAGCGCGATCAGCACGCCCACGCCGGCGACGGTGGAGCCGAGGCCGGTGGTGAAGCTGACGATGGCCTTGTCGAGCGGCGCCCCGGCGAACGCGCCCAGCGCGAGCGAGCCGATCGTCAGCGCCAGGAAGGCGTGCAGTTTGAACTTGGTGATGAGCAGGACGATGACGGCGATGCCCGCCAGCACGGCTATGCCCAGCTGGGCGTGGCCGGCCGAGGTGATCGGCTCGACGGTGTCCGCTGCCAGCATCTCGACGCTGAGTCTGGTCAAGGGAGTCCCTTACGGATACGGGGGGATGGGGGAGGGAGGTACGGAGGTACTACGAGGCCGCGGTACGGGTCCTGGGGGTGATCCGGTACTGCGGGTGCTACGGGTGGTGCCGTACCGCGGGCACTGCGGGTGGTGCCGTCCCGCGGGTACTACGGGTGATCCGGTACCCCGGGTGCCGCGGCACCGGGGAACTGCGGGTACTGCGGGGGTGCTCCCGGGTTCCGGGTCGCTACCGCTGAGGGTCGGGAAGCGCGTCGAGCGCGGTCGCGGACCGTTCGGTGATCTCCTCCGGGCTGCCGGTGACATCGACCGTGACCCCCGCCTCGTCCGCCTGGAGCGGCTGGAGCGTGGCGAACTGGGAGTCCAGCAGCGCGGTCGGCATGAAGTGCCCCCGCCGGTGCGTCATCCGGTCCTCGATCAGCGTCCGGTCGCCGGCGAGGTGCAGGAACACGACCCCGGGAGCCGCGGCGCGGAGCCGGTCGCGGTACGACCGCTTCAGCGCCGAGCAGCTGACCACCCCGCCCAGCCCGGCCCGCCCCTGCGCCCAGGTGCCGATGGCGTCGAGCCACGGCCACCTGTCGTCGTCGCCGAGCGGGATGCCGGCCGACATCTTGGCGATGTTGGCCTGCGGGTGGAAGTCGTCGCCCTCGGCGTACGGAACGCCCAGCCGGGCCGCGAGCAGCGGACCGATCGTGGTCTTGCCCGTGCCGGCGACGCCCATCACCACGACGACGTGGGGGGTACGCATCTCTGCCTCGCTGTCTTCCTCGACACCTGATGTCGACGACACTGAAACCTATTACGTACGACGAATTCAAGACCCTGTGACAAATAAGTCTGACTTTATGGGCTCGTGATCCACCCCGTACGCTGAGTACATGACCACTCCGGGCCGGGGTCTGCACGGCCATGTACTGGACACCCTCGGCCCCGCCATCACCGCGGGCGAGTACCCGCCTGGCAGCGTCCTGCGCACCGACGAGCTGGCCCAGCGCTTCGACGTCTCCCGCTCGGTGATGCGCGAGGCGGTCCGCGTCCTCGAGTCCATGCACCTGGTCGAGTCCCGCCGCCGGGTGGGCGTGACGGTGCGCCCGAAGGCGGAGTGGAACGTCTACGACCCGCAGGTCATCCGCTGGCGTCTGGAGGGCGCCGACCGCCCGCACCAACTGCGCTCGCTCACCGTCCTGCGCTCGGCGATCGAGCCGGTCGCGGCCGGCCTGGCGGCGAAACACGCCACGGCGGAGCAGTGCGCCGAGCTGACCGAGTGCGCGCTCGGCATGGTGGCCAACTCACGCGGCCACCAACTGGAGGGCTACCTCGTCCACGACGTCGCCTTCCACCGCGTGATCCTCACGGCCTCCGGCAACGAGATGTTCGCCCGCCTCGGCGACGTCGTCGCGGAGGTCCTCGCCGGCCGCACCCATCACGAGGTCATGTTCGAGGACCCCGACCCGGCCGCCGTCACCCTTCACGTCCAGGTCGCGGAGGCGGTCCGCGAGGGAGACGCGCACCGCGCGGAGAAACTGACCCGGGAGATCACGGTCGGCGCCCTCCAGGAACTGGACATCCTGGCCCCGTGACGCGCACCCGCCGTACCGCGCACGCGCACGGCGGTACCACGCACGCGCACCCCAGTACCGCGCACCTCCTACGGCACTACTCCGGGAACTCCCCGTCCACGTACACCCAGGCCCCGTCCACCCGCTCGAACCGGCTCCGCTCGCGCAGCGCACCGCCCCGGTAGGAAGCCCGGAACTCCACGATCCCCGTGGCGTGGAAGGCCGTTCCGTCGACCGTGTCGAGGATCTCCAGCCCGGTCCACCGCATCCGGGGATCCAGGTCGAGCCGCCCGGGCCGGGTCCGGGGGTGCCAGGTCCGCGTCAGATACCCCACGTCCCCCTTCACGAAGGCGCTGTACCGCGACCGCATCAGCGCCTCGGCGGTCGGCGCGGCGAGGCCGCCGGAGTGGTACCGCCCGCAGCACGCCTCGTACGCCGCGGGAAGGCCGCACGGGCAGGAGGCGGGCGGGGCGGACCCGGAAGGCCGGGCGGTGCGTCGGGACATGGGCCCCATTGTGCCGGTCCGGGCGCCCTCGGCCCCGGGCGGGGGACGCCGCACAGGACCGTGGCAGCGCGGCGCGCCGCCGCCGCGGGCCACAAGACGCCGCTCAGGCTCCGGCAGGAGCGATCACGCGCCCCGCGCCACCGGAGCCACCGGCAGCGGCGGCAGGGCCGTCGCGTACAGCCACGCGTCGAACAGGTCGTCCAGCGGCTCGGGCGCGAAACGTGCCGCGTGGGCCGTGAACGTCGACGTCGTCACCGCCCCGCCGCGGTGCAGACCGAGCCAGGCGCGCAGCATGCGGAAGAAGGCGTCGTCGCCCATCGCGCAGCGCAGCGCGTGCACGGTGAGGCCGCCGCGCTCGTAGAGCCGGTCGTCGAACATCGACTTGCGTCCCGGATCGGCCAGGAGGAGGTCCTGCGGCAGGGTGGACAGCAACCGGTGTGCGGCGGCGGCGAGTTGCTGCGCCGTACGGCCGCCCGAGCGCTCCGACCACAGCCACTCCGCGTACTTGGCGAACCCCTCGTTCAGCCAGATGTGCCGCCAGTCGGCGATGGACACGCTGTTGCCGAACCACTGGTGCGCCAGCTCGTGCGCCACGAGCCGCTCCGAACCCCGGGCCCCGTCCACGTGGTTGGCGCCGAACAGCGACAACCCCTGGGCCTCGACGGGGACATCGAGCTCCTCCTCGGTCACGACGACCGCGTACTCGTCGAACGGGTAGGGCCCGAAGAGCTGTTGGAAGAGGTGCATCATCCCGGGCTGGCGGGCGAAGTCCCGGGAGAACTCCGGCAGCAGGTGCGCCGGAATGTGCCCGTGCTGCGGCACCCCGCCGAGCCCCGGATCGCCCAGCAGCACCGTCTGGTACTTGCCGATCGACAGCCCGACGAGATAGCTCGACGTCGGCGCGGACTGCTCGTACACCCAGGTCGTCGTCGAGGCCTTCGTCGTACGGGTCAGCAGGCGCCCGCCCGCGACCACCGCGTACGCCGACGGCGTGGTGATCGAGATCTGGTACGACGCCTTGTCGGCGGGCCGGTCGTTGCACGGGTACCAGGAGGGCGCCCCGACCGGCTGGCTCGCCACCAGCGCCCCGTCGCCCAGTTCCTCCCAGCCGATGCCGCCCCACGGGCTGCTGACCGGCTTGGGGTTGCCCGACCAGTGGACCTCGACGGTGAAGGCGGCCCCGGCCCGCAGCGGCTTGGCCGGCCGGATGCGCAGTCTGCCGCCCCGATGCGTGTAGTGCGGCTGCCGGCCGTCGACCCGGACCCGGCCGATCTTGAAGTCGGCCAGGTTCAGCTGGAACTCGGTGAGCGGCGCCCGCCCCGCGATCGCGTTGATCCGCGCCGCGCCCGACAGCCGGTTCGGGCCGGGCCGGTAGTCCAGCGTGAGCTCGTAGCGATGCACCCGGTACCGGGGATCGCCGTTGGCCGGGAAATACGGGTCCGACCCCACTGACTGCTGAACTGCCACTGCCCCGTCCGCTCCCTGCGCCGTGCTGCCACTCCCCGCCGGTGTGCCGCTCTCCGGTTCCGAGTGGCCGGCGCTCAGGGACGCCATGCTTCGATCGGGTTGCCGAGCCAGCGGGTGTCGTCCGGAACGGACTCCGCGGCCATCACGAGCGACGCGGGACCCAGGGTCGTCCGGGCCCCGATCGTGCTGCCGGGCAGCACGATCCCGCCAGGGCCCAGCGTGGCACCCTCACGGAGGACCACAGTATCCGTTCGCAAGATCCGGTCGTGGAAGAGGTGAGTCTGGAGCACACAGCCCCGGTTGACCGTCGCCGCGTCCTCCAGCGTCACCAGATCCGTCTCCGGCAGCCAGTAGCTCTCCACCCAGACGCCCCTGCCGATGCGTGCCCCGAGCCCGCGCAGCCACGCCGTCATCAGCGGCGTACCCGGCACCGAACCGGCCAGCCACGGCACGGCCACGACCTCGACGAACGTGTCCGCCAGCTCGTTGCGCCACACGAAGGAGCTCCACAGCGGATACTCCCCGCTGTGATGCCGCCCGACGAGCAGCCACTTCGCGACGACGGACAGCAGCGCCGCCGCGCCGCCCGCGCCGAGCAGCACCAGCCCCGACAGCAGCGGAGCCCACGCCCCCAGCGCGCACAGCGCCGCCACCGTCAGCACCGCGAGCCCCGCCGAGCAGAACACCGGCACGATCCGGCACAGCTCCACCAGTCCGCGCGCCCACAGCAGCCGGGCCGGCGGCTCGTACGTCCGGCTCTGGTCGCCGTCGGCCGCCGCACGCGGCAGCTTCACCGGCGGCAGCCCCAGATACGAGCTGCCCTTCTTCGCCTTCTTCGGCGTCGCCGACAGCACCCCGACCAACCCGCCGTCCGGCACGGACCGTCCCGGCGCGGTCATCCCCGAGTTCCCGAGGAACGCCCGCCGCCCGATCTCCGCACGCCCGATCCGCACCCAGCCCCCACCGAGCTCGTACGGCGCGGTCAACGTGTCGTCGGCCAGGAACGCGCCCTCCCCGACCGTCGTCAGGCTCGGCAGCGCGAGCACCGTCGACACCTCGGCGCCCCGCCCGATCCGCATCCCCAGCAGCCGCAGCCACACCGGCGTGACCAGCCCCGCGTACAGCGGGAACAGCGTCTCCCGGGAACGGTCCATCAGCTGCGTGACCGTCCACGCCTGCCAGCCGGTCCGGCTGTGCGTCGGATGCGTCCCCTCCCGCAGACCGAGGCTCGACAGCCGTACGGCGACCAGGAGCAGCAGCGCGTACGCCAGCCCGTAGGCGAGCGTGGCCGGGACCAGTGCCACAGCGGCACCCCGCAGAGGCGCGTCGGCGGTGACGAACGGGTAGGCCACGGCGAGCGCGGCTCCGGCCGCCAGCACCGGCAGCAAGCTGAGAGCGACGCCCGTCACGCCGTACATCGCCCGCCAGGCGATGCCCCGCCGCGGACGCTCCTTGGGCCAGTTGCGCTTGGTTTTGCCCAGCTTGACCGCGGGCGCGCCCGCCCAGCGCTGGCCCGTCGGGACCTGCCCGGTGACGGCCGAGCCCGGCGCCACCTCGGCCCGCTTGCCGACGCGGGCGCCCGGGAAGAGCATGCTGCGCGTACCGACGACGGCGTGCGCCCCGACCTTGACCGGACCGATCTCCAGCCGGTCGCCGTCCAGCCACCAGCCGGACAGGTCCACCTCGGACTCGACGGCCGCGCCCCGGCCCAGTTTGAGCATCCCGGTGACCGGCGGCAGCGCGTGCAGGTCGACGTCCGGGCCGATCTTCGCGCCCAGGGCCCGCGCGTACCGCTCCAGCCAGGACCCGGTCAGCGAGGTCGCCCCGCTGAACTCGGCCAGCCGCTCGGCCGTCCACAGCCGCAGATGCACACCGCCCCCGCGCGCGTACCGCCCCGGCCGCACACCCCGCAGCAGCAGCCTTGCCCCGCCCGCGCCGAGCGCGAGCCGCCCGGGCGGGCTGAAGAACAGCAGGGCCCCGGCGATCACCAGCCACCACGGGGCGGTCGGCAGCCGGCCGTAGGCGGGCAGGACGTTGCCCAGCGCGGCCAGCACGACCGTCCAGCGCAGGCCGAGCAGCGTGAACAGCGGCACGAGCAGCAGCAGCTGGATCACCTGCGCGCGCCTCGGCACCGGCGCGATCGCACGCCGGGCACCGTCGTCCTGCGCCGACTCCTCCAGCCGGCGGGCCAGCTTGCGCAGGGTGGGCTGCTGGTAGATGTCGAGGACGGCCGCGCTCGGGTAGCGGGTGCGCAGCCGGGTGGTGAGCTGGGCGGCGGCCAGGCTGCTGCCGCCGATCGCGAAGAAGTCGTCGGAGGCGCCGGTGACGGGGATGCCCAGCACCTCGGCCCACTGCTCCGCGAGCCAGGCCTCCGTGCCGTAGAGCTGCTCGGCCGGACCGCTCGTCTCCAGCCCTTCCAGCGGCCAGGGCAAAGCATTGCGGTCGACCTTCCCGGACGTCCGGGTCGGCAGGTCGTCGACCGGCGCGAGCAGCGGCACCAGCGCGGCGGGCAGCTCGGCGCGCAGCTTCTCCACGGCCGCGGCCTGGTCCCAGCCGTCCTGGGTGACGACATAGCCGACGAGCAGCTGGTTGCCGCTGCGGGCGGTCCGCACGGCGGCGGCCGCACCCGCGACCCCGGGCAGCGCCTGCAGCGCCGCGTCCACCTCGCCCAGCTCGATCCGCCGCCCGCCGAGCTTGATCTGCTCGTCGGCCCGCCCCAGGAAGACCAGCCCCTCGGGCTCAGCCTTCACCAGGTCCCCACTGCGGTACGCCCGCTCCCAGCCCAGCGACCGAAGCGGCGCGTACTTCTCCGCGTCCTTCTCGGCGTCGAGATACCGCGCGAGCCCGACCCCGCCGATCACCAGCTGCCCGCTGCCGCCCATCGGCACGGGCTCCCCGGCCTCGTCGACGACGGCCAGCTCCCACCCCCTGAGCGGCAGCCCGATCCGGATCGGCTCCTCCCCGCCCATCAGGGACGCACAGGCCACGACGGTCGCCTCGGTCGGCCCATACGTGTTCCAGACCTCACGCCCCTCGGTCACCAGCCGCTGCGCCAGCTCGGGCGGACACGCCTCACCACCGAAGATCAGCAGGCGTACGTCGTTGAGGGTCTCCGGCTCCCACAGGGCCGCCAGCGTCGGCACGGTCGAGACGACGGTGATCTCCTGCTCCACCAGCCAGGGCCCGAGATCGGCACCGCTCCTGACCTGCGACCGCGGCACCGGCACCAGACAGGCCCCGTACCGCCAGGCCAGCCACATCTCCTCGCAGGAGGCGTCGAAGGCGACCGACAGCCCAGCCATGACCCGGTCGCCCGGACCGATCGGCTCCTCGGTGAGGAACAGCGCGGCCTCGGCGTCCACGAAGGCCGCCGCGCTGCGGTGGCTGACGGCGACGCCCTTGGGCTTCCCGGTGGAGCCGGAGGTGAAGATGATCCACGCGTCGTGCTCGACGCCGGGGCGGGCGGCGGGCGCCTCGGAGCGCCCGTGCACGGTCAGCTCGTGCCCGGCTCCGACGACGGCCCGCACCTCCGCCTCCCCGAACACCAGCTCGGCCCGCTCGTCGGGGTCCTCGGCGTCCACGGGGACGTACGCGGCGCCCGCGGCCAGGACGGCGAGGATCGCCACGTAGAGGTCGTTGGTCCCGGACGGCACCCGGACCCCCACCCGGTCGCCGAGCCCGACCCCGGCGGCGGCCAGCCGGCGCCGCAGTCTCTCCACCTCGACGGCCAGCGCGCGGTAGGTCAGGGACGTCGTGCCGTCGTCCAGCGCGGGCTCGTCCGGGTAGGCGCGCACGGACGCGTCGAAGACGTCGATGAGCGTGCGGGGGGAGGCGGCGGGGCCGCCGGAGAAGCGGGCGGTGTCGCCGAGTTGTTCGCGGATCTCGTCGTCGAGCAGGTCGAGAGCGCTGCTCTCGTCGATGGCTGCCATCGGTCCTCGCGTCTCGTTCCCGGAAGCCTCCGGGGCGCTGGCGGGCCCGCAGGTCTGCCTGGGGTTGTCCGGCTCCAGCTCCGTAACAAGCCGGAAATTTTAGTACGACGCCGGGTTCGCGCCTCCGGGTCAGCCGTCCGCGGAGGCCGTTCGGGGGCGTCGGGGGGACCGCAGAGGGGCGGTGACCTGGTGATCTTCGGGACGGAGAGAGATGCCCCACACAACGAGCGAGGGCCGTGACCTGATGGTCACGACCCTCGCTCATCTCGCGTGTCCGAGGGGGGACTTGAACCCCCACGCCCGATAAAGGGCACTAGCACCTCAAGCTAGCGCGTCTGCCATTCCGCCACCCGGACAAGGTGTCTGTCGTGCGGGGTTTCCCTCGCGGCGACGTCGTAAACATTACCAGGCTTTCGGAGGTGCCCGATCACAGGCGGTCGGCCGCCCGGCGCCTCCGGCGTGAACGGCGTGTGACGGGCCGGGAGCACTCTTGGGCGCGGGCGCCGGGCAGGGGGAGGATGAGGGAGACCACCAGCAGCGACAGCGGGAGGAAGCAGCGTGAGCGCGACGGACGACACGGCCAGGGGCGTCACCGGCGAGGACGAGGTCGTGGACCTCTGCCGCGAGCTGATCAGGTTCGACACCAGCAACTACGGCGACCACTCGGGCCCGGGGGAGCGAGGGGCGGCCGAGTACGTCGCCGAGAAGCTCGCCGAGGTGGGGCTGGAGCCCAGGATCTTCGAGTCGCACCCGGGCCGCGCCTCCACGGTGGCCCGCATCGAGGGCGAGGACCCGTCCCGGCCCGCGCTGCTCATCCACGGCCACCTCGACGTCGTACCGGCCAACGCGGCCGACTGGACCCACGACCCCTTCTCGGGCGAGGTCGCCGACGGCTGTGTGTGGGGCCGGGGCGCCGTCGACATGAAGGACATGGACGCGATGACCCTCGCGGTCGTCCGGGACCGGCTGCGCTCCGGGCGCAGGCCGCCGCGCGACATCGTGCTCGCGTTCCTCGCCGACGAGGAGGCGGGCGGCCTGTACGGCGCCCGGTACCTGGTCGACCGCCACCCCGAGCTCTTCGAGGGCGTCACCGAGGCGATCAGCGAGGTGGGCGGCTTCTCGTTCACGGTGAACGAGCAGCGGCGGCTCTATCTGATCCAGACGGCCGAGAAGGGCATGCACTGGATGAAGCTGACCGTCGCCGGCACCGCCGGGCACGGCTCGATGATCCACCGGGACAACGCGATCACCGAGCTGTCCGAGGCCGTCGCCCGGCTCGGGCGGCACAAGTTCCCCGTCCGGGTCACCAAGACCACCCGGGCCTTCCTCGACGAACTCGGCGACGCGCTCGGCACCGAGCTGGACCCCGAGGACATGGAGTCGACCCTCGCCCGGCTCGGCGGCATCGCCAAGCTGATCGGCGCGACCCTGAGCAACACCGCCAACCCGACCCAGCTGGGCGCCGGCTACAAGGTCAACGTCATTCCGGGCGAGGCCACCGCGCACGTCGACGGGCGCTTCCTGCCGGGCCACGAGGAGGAGTTCCTCGCCGACCTCGACCGCATCCTCGGTCCGAAGGTGCGCCGCGAGGACGTGCACTCCGACAAGGCCCTGGAGACCTCCTTCGACGGGGCACTGGTCGAGGCGATGCAGTCCGCGCTGCTCGCCGAGGACCCGACCGCCAAGGCCGTCCCCTACATGCTCTCCGGCGGGACGGACGCCAAGTCCTTCGACGACCTCGGCATCCGCGGCTTCGGCTTCGCCCCGCTGAAGCTGCCGCCGGAGCTGGACTTCGCCGGGATGTTCCACGGGGTCGACGAGCGGGTGCCCGTGGACGGGCTGCAGTTCGGGGTGCGGGTCCTCGACCGCTTCATCGACGCGTCCTGATCGGCGGCATGTCCCGAATTCGCCCGAGAAACGAACCTTCACTATTCGTCAGCGTGTGCGGGCGCGACTGGGAAGAGTGAATGCGACCATACGCTCGTAGCCTGATTACTCCCTCCTCGTTACTGGTGGTGTGATCCGCTAATCAGGATCGCTTTTTTGCCAACAAGGAGGAAATAGTGATCAAGAAGGTCGTCGCCGCTGCTGCCGCCACCGGTGGTCTGGTTCTCGCGGGCGCGGGCATGGCCGTCGCCGACTCGGGTGCCCACGGTGCCGCCGTGCACTCCCCGGGTGTCGCTTCCGGCAACGTGATCCAGGTGCCCGTGCACGTCCCGGTGAACGCCTGCGGCAACACGGTCTCCGTGATCGGGCTGCTGAACCCCACCTTCGGCAACACCTGCATCAACAAGTGACGTCAACCCGCTGAGGGGTCGTCCACACCGTCGGGGCCCCCGCGCGGGGCCGACGCTGCCGGGGCGACCCCGGGGTTTGGGGCCAGCCCGCAG
>NZ_JBNCAQ010000022.1:151412-167635 GCF_049808595.1 Streptomyces aurantiaciflavus
ATCTGGGGTTCGGGCCGCGGGGGGGGGGGGCCCCCCGGGGGGGGGCCGGGGGGGGGGGGCCGGGGCCGGGGGGCCCGACCGGTCTTTTCGCGCAGAGCCGGAAGGCCGCGCAAAGAAGTCGAAGGAAAAGCCGAAGAAAGCGAAGACTCGCACGACTCCGGAAGCCGGCATCGTGCGAGGGTTCGGGACGAGAATCGAAAGCAGGGATTCAGTAATGCGACACGTCACCCGCAAAAGCCTCATGACCGTGGCCGCGGCCACCGGGGTGATCGCAGCCGCCGGCGGTTACGCCCACGCCGCGTCCGGCGCGAGCGGGTCCGCCTCACACTCCCCGGGCGTCCTGTCCGGCAACACGGTGCAGGCGCCGGTGGACGTCCCGGTGAACGTCTGCGGCAACACCGTCGACGTCATCGGCATCCTCAACCCGGCGGTGGGCAACACCTGCGCCAACCACAGCGGTAACGGCGGCGCCCCGGGCGGATACGGCGACGAGGACGGCCCCGGTGGTGGATACGGGGACGACGAGGGCTCCGGCGGCGGATACGGCGACCAGGAGGGCACCGGCGGCGGACACGGCGGCTCCGGTGCGCACGGAAGCTCCGGGGGCGCGCACGCGGGCGGGTCCACCGTCGGTTCGCCCGGTGTCGCCTCGGGCAACCACGTCGAGGTGCCGGTCCACGTGCCGGTGAACGTCTGCGGCAACAGCGTCGACGTCGGCGGCGTCCTCAACCCGGCGGCCGGCAACGACTGCGCCAACGACAGTGGCCCCGCGACGCGGCCCGGCACGACCCCGGGCGGCGACCAGACGCCGGGACGGCCCGGCAACCAGGGCCCCGGCACGCCGGACGACTCCGGCCCGTCCCGGTCCCAGGGTGGTTCGTCCACCGCGGACCACGTGACGCCGGCCGGTGCCTCGACCGCCCGCCAGCCCGTCCGGGCCACCACCGCCCAGCTCGCGCACACGGGCAGCGAGCTGCCGATGGGTGTCACCCTCTCGGCCGGGGCGGGAGCGCTGCTCGCGGGAGCCGTGCTCTACCGCAGGGCGCGGACCTCGGCGTAGTCGGCGAAAGGACCAAGTCCCTTACCGCCAAGTCCCTTGAAAGAGGGCGTATGTGAGCACAGTGCGGCGAAACCTCCCCGGCGCCGCACAGAGCGGAGTGGGCCCCGTCCCGGCGGGGCCCACTCTCTGTCCGCTGTCTCAGCTCACCACGTGGCGCGCACCTGGCGGATGATCCGCCGCCGCAACCGCACTCTGCGGCTGCCGTCGCGCAGCAGACTCAGGCGATGCAACTCCCAGTGTCCGTACTCGGCATGGTCCGTCAGCAGACGTGTCGCCTCCTTGCGGGAGACCCCGCGCGGTACGTACACGTCGACAAATTCGTATTCCGGCATCGCATCTATTGTGCGGGCTGGGGCCCGGTACGGATAGCGTCTGCACTATGTCTGATGCTGCGCAGCCCACCGCTGCCGAGGTACGCGCCGCCGCCGAGGCGGTCAAGACCGCGCTCGACCGCCACCTGGCCGCGGTCGAACGCAGGACGGGGGAGGACGACCCGGCCGTCTACGAGGCGTTCAACCAGCTGGCCGCGGCCGCGGAGGCGTACGACGAACTGCTCTACGACCGCTACGACGAGGTCACCCCCTTCGAGATTCCCGGCGCTGAGGAGTCGCTGCCGCCGTACGCGGGCCCCGAGGAACCCAACGCGCTGAGTGTGCTGATCCGCCGCGACTACGCCGTGGTGGAGCCGCAGCGCCTGCTGGCGCAGGCCCAGCGGGTCGAGGCGGCGGAGTTCGAGGACGGCGTGGACGCGGAGGCCTCCGGCACGATCCACGGCGCCCTGGGCCTGCTGTTCGGCGAGTTCGAACCGGACGAGATCGCCTCCCGGCACAAGGAGTTCGGCCTGGAGGAGGGCGACTCCACGTTGTGGGTCCTGGCCGCCGACGAACCGGCCGATCCGGGCGACTGGCTGGAGACGCCCTTCGAGCAGCCCGACCCGCAGCAGGTGGTCTGCCGCTTCGACGTCAGCTCGGTGTTCGACGACGACATCGAGGACATCGACGACATGGAGGACGTCGAGGACGGGGAGGGCGACGTGGAGGACGATCTCGACGCCGATCTCGACGCCGATCTCGACGCCGACCTCGACGAGGACGAGGACCTGGAGCCGGTGGACCTGAAACGCGTGGATCGGTAGCCCGGGCCCGCCCGTCCTGACGGCGGCGGTGACGGAGGGGAGCCCTTCGCCACCGCCGCCGTCCCCGTTCTCCCGTCCGTCAGCCCGCCGTCGGCACCTGGGTGCGCAGCAGGACGGGCAGCCGGGTCGTCCGGGGTTTCGCCGGGACCTCGGCGACCGCTCTCGGCAGCGCCTGCTCGACGCCGTGGACCACGGACAGATGGCGCTCCGCCCGGCCGAAAGCCGTGTAGACCCACGGGCGGGAGAGGGCCTGCGCGGCGTCTCCGGGCAGCACCACGACCGCCGCGGGCCACCGGCCGCCCACCGCCTGATGCGCGGTCAGCGCCCAGCCGTGCCGCACGCTCTGCTCCACCCGCTCGCGCGGTACGACCACGGAGGCGCCCGCGCAGGACAGGTGCAGCCCCTCCGCGTCGGCCGTCACCACCCGGCCCGGCACCGTACGGCCCGGGGCGGGGGAGTAGGCGATGCGGTCGCCGGGGTCGAAGCCGCCGAAGCGACCGGGGCCGGGGTTGAGGCGCTCCTTGAGAGCGGCGTTCAGCGCGCGGGTGCCGGCCGCGCCGCCGTGACCCGGAGTGATCACCACCGTCTGCTCGGGGGCGATGCCGAAGGCCCGCGGCACGGAGTCCGCGACGAGCTGCACAGTCCTGTGCACGGCCTCGCCCGCGTCCCGCACCGGCACGATCACGATCTCCTTGCCGGGCGCGTCCACCTGGTTCAGCTCACCGATGCCGACCCCGGAGACCAGCTCGCCCAGCGGCCCGGGATCCGGCGTGCGCGAGGCGACCTGCGGGCACACGCGTGCGGCGAGCAGGTCGGCGAAGACACGGCCGGGGCCCGCCGACCACAGCAGCGCCGGGTCACCGCTCAGCACCAGCCGGGCTCCGTCCGGGAGCGACTCCACCACCATCGCGGCGGTCTCCACGTCGAGTTGCGGCGCGTCCAGCACGATCAGCAGGTCGAGGTCCAGCGCGCCGTCGGTGTCCCGGCCCGGGCCCTCGGCTCCGGACAGGAGACCGGGGAGGGTGACGACGGCACCCTCCCCCTCGTCCGCCACGGCCGGCAGTGCCGTGAGCCGACTCCGTCCGTCCGGTGTGTGGCAGGCGGCGACGGCGCGCAGGCCGAGGGCGCGTGCGGCGATGAGCAGGGCCGCCGTTTCGGCGCGAGCGGTCTCGCCTCCGGTGTGCAGCACCAGACCGTGCCCCGCGACCGCGCGGATCAGCTCGGCCGCGCTGCCGGAGGCCCGGGCCGCGGCCGACTCCCACTGCGAAGAGGTGTCCTTGACCAGGGAGTTGACCACCCGGGCCAGTCCGTCGGCGAGGCTCTCCTCCGCGAGCGCGTACCGCTCCAGACCGACCAGGACCCGGACCGGGCGCTCGGCCTCCTCGTCGTCCTCCTCGGACTGTCCGGCGCCGCTCGCCGTGGCCGGGGCGCCGGGCTCCTCCAAGGCGTCCTGGAAGACGAGGGCCTCGCCCTCCGCCAGCGTGCTCTGCACGGCCGCGTCCGCGTCCGGCACGCCCCGCTGGGCCAGCGCGGCCGTCAGCGTCGGCAGCTCCAGGGCCGTGTGTCCGGCCAGGGCCGCCTGCTCCAGCAGCCACACCGTCACCGCGCGGCCCCGCCGCTCGTCGTCCGGGGCGCATTCCGCGCCCAGCAGCGCCCGCGCGAAGCCGTCGGCCTGCTCGGGGCGCACGCCGGGGACGCGCAGCAGCTGCCAGGGGTCCTCGGCCAGGACGTCCTCGGCGCCCTCACCGAGCACGGCGGCGACCTGCGGTGCCAGTGCCTCGGGCGCGCCGCCGCCGGTCAGCACGCGCCGTACGGCGTCGACGGTCTCCGGGGCCGGGCCCGGCGCGACGGTGGACCCGGCGGCCACCGGCTGCGGGCGTCGAACGGGCTCCGGCTCCGGGGCCGGGCGGCGCGGGGTGGGCTCCGGCTCGGCGAAGACCGTTGCCGGGGGCTTCTGGCCGCCCTCCACGGCCCGGACGGCCGCGAGCAGGTCGGCGGCCTTCCCGCTGAGCTTGGCCCCCGCCTCGACGGGCGCCTTCTTCTCGGCCTTGCGCCGCTCGATCCGCTCCCGCTCCAGCCGCTGAGCGGCGAGCTCGGCCTGCGCCTCACTGAGCTGCCCGGCACCCTCACCCCCGCCGCCGCCCGCGGAACCCGCCTCTTCGGACCCCGCGGCAGCCTCCGAGCCCGCCGCGGCCTCCGAGCCGTCAGCGGTCTCCGAGCCCGCCACGGCCTCCGATCCCTCAGCGTCCCCCGAGTCCGGCGCAGCCTCCGAGCCCGCCACGGTCCCCGAGCCGTCAGCGGCCTCCGAGCCCGCCGTAGCTGCCGAGCCCTCGGCGCCCCCCGAGTCCGGCGCAGCCTCCGATCGCGCCGCAGCCGCCGAACCCGCGGCACCCCCCGAGTCCTCCGCGGCCCCCGAGCCCGCCGCAGGCTTCGACGCCGGGGTGGTGTCGGTCGGGGAGGCGGGGTCCGGTGTCCCCGGGGTGGGGGTCTCCGTGGTCTCCGGCTCCGTGCTCACAGGGTGCTCCAGTCGTGATCGGGATAGCGGTGCACGGGCGCCGACACGTCGTCGAGCGCCCGGCAGATCTCGTCAGGAAGACTAAGGGCCTCCACTGACAATGCCGCCGTGAGCTGCTGCGCGGTACGCGCGCCGACGATCGGGGCGGTCACGCCGGGCCGGTCGCGGACCCAGGCGAGGGCGACCTGGAGCGCAGTCACCGCGAGCCCGTCCGCCGCGGTCGTCACCGCGTCCACGATGCGGCTCGCGGTGTCGTCGAGGTACGGCTCGACGAAGCGCGCGAAGTGCTCGGAGGCGGCCCGGGAGTCCGGGGGCAGGGCGTCGCCCCGGTACTTGCCGGTGAGGACGCCCCGGCCCAGCGGGGAGGAGGGCAGCAGACCGATGCCCAGGTCCAGCGCGGCCGGCAGCACCTCGCGCTCCACGCCCCGCTGCAGCAGCGAGTACTCCATCTGCGTACTGGCCAGCCGCGTGCGCGTGCCCGGCGCGGCGAGCTGCCAGGTGGCGGCCTTGGCGAGCTGCCAGCCGCAGAAGTTGGAGACGCCGGCGTAGCGGGCGCGGCCGCTGGCGACCGCGATGTCGAGGGCCTGGAGGGTCTCCTCCAGCGGGGTGTCCGGATCGAAGGCGTGCACGTGCCACACGTCGACATGGTCCGTGCCGAGCCGGGTGAGCGAGGCGTCGAGGGCGGCGAGGAGATGCCCGCGGGAGCCGTCGAAGCGGCGGTCCGGGTCGGGCACACTCCCCGCCTTCGTCGAGATGATCAGGTCCCGGCGCGGAACCAGACCGTCTATGAGCCGCCCCAGCAGGTACTCGGCCTCCCCGTCGCCGTACACGTCCGCCGTGTCGACGAGGGTGCCGCCCGCCTCCCAGAACGTCTTCAAGAGGTCCGCGGCGTCGTGCTCGTCGGTGTCACGGCCCCAGGTCAGGGTGCCGAGCCCGATGCGGGACACACGCAGGCCGGTGCGGCCGAGATGCCTCTGCTCCATGAACGCCGAGATTACTGGCCAGAACTGGGCCGTGGGTTGCCTGTGGACAACCGAATCTCCGCGCGTCACCCTCGCTTCCCGGCCCGCCCGAGTCCGGTTCCCCGCAGGTCGCACACCCCGCCCCGATCCGCGCGACGCCCACCACACCGCCCTCCCCGGCCGAGGGACCCCGCGCTATGGTCGGGGCGACAGCGTCGTTACTGATCAGTAAGGGGAATCGGCCATGCAGCTCGGGATCAACCTCGGCTACTGGGGTGCCGGAATGGACGGGGACAACCTGGCCGTGGCCCAGGAGGCCGACCGGCTCGGATACGCCGTGTGCTGGGCCGCCGAGGCCTACGGCTCGGACGCGGCCACCGTGCTCTCGTGGGTCGCCGCCCAGACCGAGCGCATCGACGTCGGCTCCGCCATCTTCCAGATCCCGGCACGCCAGCCCGCGATGACCGCGATGACCGCCGCCACCCTCGACTCCCTCTCCGGCGGCCGTTTCCGCCTCGGCCTCGGCGTCTCCGGCCCGCAGGTCTCCGAGGGCTGGTACGGCGTCAAGTTCGACAAGCCGCTGTCCCGCACCCGTGAGTACGTGGAGATCGTCCGCAAGGCGATGACCCGGGAGCGGCTGTCGTACGAGGGCGAGCACTGGACGCTGCCGCTGCCGGGCGGTCCGGGCAAGCCGATCAAGCTGACCGTGCACCCGCAGCGCGAGCACATCCCGCTGTACATCGCCGCCATCGGACCCAAGAACCTGGAGCAGACCGGCGAGATCGCCGACGGCGCCCTGCTGATCTTCCCGTCCGCCGACCACCTCGAGGACACCGCGATCAAGCACCTGCGCGCCGGGCGCGAGAAGGCCGGCAAGACGCTGGACGGCTTCGACGTCTGCCCGACGCTGCCGCTGGCCGTCGGTGCCGACAAGGACGTCGAGCAGCTCGCCGACACCTTCCGCCCCTACACCGCGCTGTACGTCGGCGGCATGGGCAGCAGCAAGCAGAACTTCTACAACCAGCTCGCCCGGCGCATGGGATACGAGAGGGAGGCCGCCGAGATCCAGGACAAGTACCTGTCCGGCGACAAGCAGGGCGCCGCGGCCGCGATCCCGCACGAGCTGATCGACCGGACGACGCTGCTCGGCTCCGTCGACCGCATCGCGGACCGGATGCGGCAGTACGCGGCGGCCGGGGTCACGACCCTGAGTCTTGCCCCCGCCGGCTTCACCCTCGACGAGCGCCTCGCCTCGCTGCGGGCCGGCGCCGAGGCCCTGGAGCTCGCCGGCCTGGCGTGACGGACCGTCGCCGTCCCGGCGTGAGGAGAGAGGGATTTCAGCGGCCGTGGTGGGGGCTCGGGGGTCTTCCCCGCCACGGCCGTCACGGAGAACAACGCGCCCGCACGCGCGCGGTTACGCCGCCGACGCGACTGCGGTGCTCATCCGTTCGGCCGAGTTGTCCGACACAGCTGTTGCAGCACACTTCCCACCGCATTTGACTCGTTCTGTGCGGGATCCCGCGGAATCCCGCGGGATGCAGAGAGGTGCCTCACGATGCTTTCGGCCAGGAGTCTGTTCCAGGAGATCGTCGACAACGACGAGTCGTTCGCACTGTTCTGCTCCATCGCCGCCAGCGGCGAGTCCCAGGGCGGCTGGGAGAACGCCCGGATCGCGGCACTCGTCCCGCAGAGCGAGCGCCCACTCGCCCCCAAGATCACCCGGCACGGCGCCGACGAGGACAAACACGGGCGGATCTTCAACGCCCTGATGAAGAAGCGCGGCCTCGAACCCGTCCCCGTTCCTTGCGACACCGACTACACGATGCTCCTGGAGCAGAACGGCATCGGACTCGCCCACGACAAGCTCAGGGCCGACCAGCCGCTCACCGCGCAGGACATCGTCACCTACCTCGCCCACAGCCGGGTCACCGAGCAGCGCGCCTCCGAGCAGATGCGACTGCTGCGCAGGCACTTCGCCGACCACCCCGACCTCGGCCGCGCCGTGAAGATGATCTCCCACGACGAGGACAACCATCTCGCCTACTGCCACGAGGAGTTGCTGCGCTTCGCGCGCGCCGGGCACGGCCGGGCCATCCAGCGGACACTGCGCGAGACCGCGCTCGCCGAGATCCGCGTCTACCGTGACGTCAGCCTCGCCGTCATGTCCCACATGGGCCGCATCCTCGGCTGGTCCCGCCCCAGAGCGGCCCTCCTCGCGGCCGGCATCCACACCGTGTACGCGTGGGAGCGGTGCGCGGGCTGGCGCCGGATGGTCTCCCTGAAGATGCCCGAACACCGCGACGCCCTGGGCGGACCGGCCACCACCGCCCCCGAATTCGCCTGACCCCGGGCTACCCGTCACCCGTGTGAACAACCCTGCGGGTCAATACACCTAGAGCCACCCCCGCCGCTTGAACATCCGGTACAGCGACGCCACCAGGGCGGCCATGAGCGCGATCACGGCCGGATACGACCACGTCCAGCGCAGCTCCGGCATGTGTTGGAAGTTCATGCCGTAGATCCCCGCGATCATCGTGGGGATCGCCGCCATGGCCGCCCACGCGGAGATCTTCCGCATGTCGTCGTTCTGCCGGACGCTCATCTGCGCCAGATGCGCCGACAGGATGTCCGACACGAGCCGGTCCAGGCCCTCCACGGACTCGTTCACGCGCGCGAGGTGGTCGCTGACGTCCCGGAAGAAGGGCCGCGCCTTGTCGTTCACGAAGGGCAGCGGCGAGCCGAACGCTCCGGTGCCGGCGAGCTTGGACAGCGGCGGCGCCAGCGGGCCGGTCGACCGGCGGAACTCCAGGACCTGCCGCTTGAACGTGTAGATCCTGGACGCGGTGTGCCGCGAGCCGCCGCCGTCCGGCGAGAACACCTCCGCCTCCAGCTCCTCCAGGTCGGTCTGCAGTTCGGTCGCCACGTCCAGGTAGTGGTCGACGGTCGCGTCGGCGATCGCGTAGACCACGGAGGTGGGCCCCTTCGCGAGCATCTCCGGCTCCTCCTCCAGACGGCGCCGAACCGCCGCCAGCGGTGAACCCTCGCCGTGCCGGACGGTCACCACGAAGGAGTCACCGAGGAAGACCATGACCTCCCCGGAGGAGACCGTGTCGCTCGCCGGCTCGTACACCACCGGCTTCAGCACCAGGAACAGCGAGTCGTCGTAGACCTCCAGCTTGGGCCGCTGGTGGGCCTTCAGGGCGTCCTCGACCGCCAGCGGATGCAGCGCGAACTCCTGCGTGACGTGGTCGAACTCCTTCTCGCTGGGCTCGTGCAGCCCGATCCAGACGAAGCCGCCCGCGGCCCGCGCCTCGTCCAGCGCGTCGGAGAAGTCCTGCGGGCCCTCCGTACGATGCCCGTCACGGTAGATGGCGCAGTCGACGATCACGGAGCCCATTCTCCCTTCGGCCGTTCACCTGTGTTTCCGGGCGTACGCCTACCCTGGGCGGCATGCCCACGCTGATCCTCGTCCGGCACGGACGTTCCACCGCCAACACCTCCGGAGTGCTCGCCGGCCGGACGCCCGGCGTCGCCCTCGACGAGCGCGGCACCGAGCAGGCCGCCGCGCTGCCCGGGCGGCTCGCCGGACTGCCGATCGCCGAGGTCGTCCTCAGCCCCCTGCAACGCTGCCAGGAGACGGTCCGGCCGCTCCTCGACTCCCGCCCCGGGCTGCCTGTGCACACCGACGAGCGGATCGGGGAGTGCGACTACGGCGACTGGTCCGGACGCAAGCTCGCCGAGCTGAAGGACGAACCGCTGATGGAGGTCGTCCAGGCGCACCCCTCCGCGGCCGCCTTCCCCGGCGGTGAGTCGATGCGGGCCATGCAGACCCGCGCCGCCGAGGCGGTGCGCGAGTGGAACGCGCGCGTGGAGCGCGACCACGGACCCGACGCCGTCTACCTCATGTGCTCGCACGGCGACATCATCAAGTCCCTCGTGGCGGACGCGCTCGGGCTCCATCTCGACCTCTTCCAGCGGATCTCCGTCGAACCGTGTTCCATCACCGCGATCCGTTACACGCGTCTGCGGCCCTTTCTGGTGCGCCTCGGCGACACCGGTGACTTCGCCTCCCTCGTGCCGCGCGAGGAGCCGCCGAGCGAGGAGGCCACGGTCGGGGGCGGTGCGGGCGCACCGTGATCGTCGGCCGCAGTAGGGTGAAGCGGTCCGCATCACGCGCGTTCACGCATGGACGTTCACGTACCCACGATTACCAGGGAGACAGGACGTGTCCCGTCAGGTGTTCCTCTACGACCCCCCGGACCGCTTCGTGGCCGGTACGGTCGGACTGCCCGGGCGCCGTACCTTCTTCCTCCAGGCCACCGCCGGCTCCCGAGTGACCAGTGTGGCCCTGGAGAAGACCCAGGTCGCCGCGCTCGCCGAGCGCATGGACGAGCTGCTGGACGAGGTCGTGCGCCGCAGCGGCGGAAACGCCGCCGTGCCGGCCATGGCACCCAGTGAGATCGCCGACAGCGCCCCGCTCGAGACGCCGATCGAGGAGGAGTTCCGGGTCGGCACCATGGCCCTCGCCTGGGACGGCGAGGAGCAGCGCATGATCGTCGAGGCGCAGGCCCTCGTGGAGCTCGACGCCGACTCCGAGGAGGATCTCGCCGAGGCCGAGGAGCGGCTGCTCCAGGACGAGGAGAACGGGCCACCGATGCTGCGGGTCCGCCTCACCGGCGCCCAGGCGAGAGCCTTCGCCAAGAGAGCCCTCGACGTCGTCAACGCCGGCCGGCCGCCCTGCCCGCTGTGCAGTCTGCCGCTCGACCCGGAAGGACACGTATGTCCGCGCCAGAACGGATACCGCCGCGGGGCGTGACGACCGCCGACCCGTCCTTCGCCGAGCTGCTCGCGCAGGGCGAGCTGACCGTGCGCGGACGCATTCGTGACGCCTCCAACGCGGCCCTGTACTGCACCGTCGCCCACGCGGGCCGTGAGGCGACCTGCGTCTACAAGCCCGTCGCCGGCGAGAGACCCCTGTGGGACTTCCCCGACGGCACCCTCGCCCAGCGCGAGGTCGCCGCGTACGCCGTCTCCGAGGCGACCGGCTGGGGTCTCGTACCGCCCACCGTGCTGCGGGAGGGGCCGTACGGCGAGGGCATGTGCCAGCTGTGGATCGAGGCGTCCCCGGGGGATGGGCTGCTCGCCCTCGTCGAGGGGGAGGAGCCGGAGCCCGGCTGGAAGGCGATCGGCTTCGCCGAGGTCGGCGAGGGGCAGACGGCTCTCCTCGTGCACGCCGACGACGAGCGGCTGCGGCGGCTCGCCGTCCTCGACGCGGTCATCAACAACGCCGACCGCAAGGGCGGCCACCTCCTGACGACCGGCGACGGACAGCTCTACGGCATCGACCACGGCGTCACCTTCAACGTCGACAACAAGCTGCGCACCCTCCTGTGGGGCTGGGCGGGGGAGTCCCTCACCGGAGAGGCCGTCGAGGTCCTCCAGGGCCTCCGGGGCGCCCTGGAGCCGGGCGGCGAGCTGACGGCCACCCTGACCGCCCTCGTCACCCCCGCCGAACTCGACGCCACCCGCGCGCGTGTCGACGCGCTGCTGGAGTCCGGCCGCCATCCGGAGCCCAGCGGCGAGTGGCCGGCGATCCCCTGGCCACCCGTCTAGGACCTCTCTTCCGGACCTTGCGGGGGCGCGGGCCCGGGCCGCGTGTCGTCGGTCGTCGGCCCCCACTCTCCACGTCGCTTGAGCGGGGGCCCTGTGGCGTCGACGCTCTCCTCCGCCTTGCAGTTGGACGCCCCCGCTCCCACAACCTCGCGCGGGGCACTCCATCTCCGCGCGCGGCACTCGGCGCGCTGCGGGCGCCGTCGACAGAGCCGGCCGATCCGGAGGACAGGCCCTGGCCGGCCAACGCGCGCCGGAGCCTTGGCAGCACGGGAACGGCAATCGTGCAAGAGCGCCTTCCCGGTCACTTGGCGTGCTCCGGTTCGTATGCGGAACTTCCCTCCGGTTAGGCTCATGACATGCATGCCTGGCCCGCTTCCGAGGTCCCCGCCCTGCCTGGTCAGGGCCGCGACCTGAGGATCCACGACACCGCGACCGGCGGCCTGGTCACCCTCGACCCCGGTCCCGTCGCCCGTATCTACGTCTGCGGCATCACGCCGTACGACGCGACCCACATGGGGCACGCGGCGACCTACAACGCGTTCGACCTCGTTCAGCGCGTGTGGCTCGACACCAAGCGGCAGGTTCACTACGTCCAGAACGTCACCGACGTCGACGATCCGCTCCTGGAGCGGGCCGAGCGCGACGGCGTCGACTGGGTCGCCCTCGCCGAGAAGGAGACGGCCCTCTTCCGCGAGGACATGACCGCCCTGCGGATGCTCCCGCCCCGGCACTACATAGGCGCCGTGGAGGCGATACCCGGCATCGTGCCGCTCGTCGAGCGCCTGCGCGAGGCGGGCGCCGCCTACGAACTCGAAGGCGACATCTACTTCTCCGTCGAGTCCGACGCCCACTTCGGCAAGGTGTCCAACCTGGACGCCGCCGCGATGCGGCTGCTCTCCGCCGAGCGGGGCGGCGACCCCGAGCGGCCCGGCAAGAAGAACCCCCTCGACCCGATGCTGTGGATGGCGGCCCGCGAGGGCGAACCGAGCTGGGACGGCGGCTCGCTCGGCCGCGGCCGGCCCGGCTGGCACATCGAGTGCGTGGCCATCGCCCTGGACCACCTCGGCATGGGCTTCGACGTACAGGGCGGCGGTTCGGACCTCGCCTTCCCGCACCACGAGATGGGCGCCTCCCACGCCCAGGTCCTCACCGGCGAGTTCCCCATGGCCAAGGCGTACGTGCACGCCGGCATGGTCGCCCTGGACGGCGAGAAGATGTCCAAGTCCAAGGGCAACCTCGTCTTCGTCTCGCGGCTGCGGCGCGACGGCGTCGACCCCGCCGCGATCCGGCTCACGCTCCTCGCCCACCACTACCGGGCGGACTGGGAGTGGACCGACCAGGTGCTCCGGGACGCCGTGGACCGGCTCGGGCGCTGGCGCGCCGCCGTCTCCCGTCCCGACGGCCCGCCCGCGGAGGCACTCGTCGAGGAGATCCGCGAGGCCCTCGCGAACGACCTCGACGCCCCGGCCGCGCTGGCCGCCGTCGACCGCTGGGCCGCGCTCCAGCAGGAGCGGGGCGGCACGGACATCGGGGCGCCCGGTGTGGTGTCGCGGGCGGTGGACGCACTGCTGGGTGTGGCGCTGTAGTCCCTCAGTCCCTCGGACCTGTGAGAGGGGCGCTTCCTGCCGACAGGAGGAAGCGCCCCTCTCACTTGTTCGGTGAAACGCCGTCAGGGCTGTAGGAGACGCCTGTCATGTGATGGGGTGACAGTGATTGCTGACCGCTACGCCGGCCCCGGCCGGCCCCCTTGCGGAAGGACGCACAGTGGCGCCCACAGAACGGTCCTTGTCCCGCAGAACTCTTCTCACCACTGCCGCCGCCGTGTCCGGCGCGGCCCTGATCGGAGCCTCCGGCACCACCGCCCACGCCGCCGAGACGCGCGGCGCGGCGTGGCCGACCGGATTCCCGCTGCCCAACGGCTTCCAGCCCGAGGGCATAGCCATCGGCACCCGCCCCTTCGCCTACTTCGGCTCCCTCGCCAACGGGGACGTGTACCGGGCGAGCCTCGCCACCGGCCGCGGCTCCGTCGTCGTCCGCGGCCTCGGCGCCGGGCACCCCACCGTCGGCCTGAAGACAGACCGGCACGAGCGGCTCTTCCTCGCCGGCGGCGACAGCGGCGAGATCCGCACCGCCGACGCCCGCACGGGCGAGACCGAGCAGGTGTACGCCACCGGCGGCACGTTCGTGAACGACGTGATCCTCACGCCGGGGGCCGCCTGGCTCACCGACTCCTTCAAGCCGCAGCTGTACAAGGTGGTCCTCGGCCGGCACGGCGCCCCACAGGGCGTGGAGACGGTGCCGCTGAGCGGCGACTGGGTCCAGGGCGACGACTTCACCGCCAACGGCGTCGAGCGCACGCCCGACGGCAGCGCCCTGCTGGTGATCAACGCGTTCGCGAACGGCGGCAGCCTCATGCGGGTCGACCCTCGCACCGGAGCCGCCCGCACGGTCGACCTCGGCTCGGCGCGGCTCCCCAACGGGGACGGCCTGCTGCTGCTCGGCAGGACCCTCTACGCCGTCCAGCAGGCGCAGAACGCGGTCGACGTGTTCCGGCTCGACGCGGCCGGCACCCGCGGTACCGCCGTCGCCCGGATCACCGACCCGCGCTTCCGCATCCCGACGACGGTCGCGGCCTGGGGCGACCGCCTCTACCTGCCGAACGCGCGCTTCGACGTGGAGCAGCCGACCCCCGACACCGAGTACGACGTGGTGGCCGTCAACAAGGTCTGAAGCGCGGACCGACGCGAGGCCTGACCCAAGGTCTCACGCGACGACTGACGCGAGAAACTGAAGTGGGGGCGGGGCGCGGGGCGCCCCCCCCCCCCCGGCCCCCCCCCCCCACCCCGCGCCCCCAGTGTTCGGGGCCACCGTGGGGGGGGGGGGGGGGGGGCGGGGCCCCCCCCCCCCCCTCAGTCCTCCGACGAATCCCCGTCGCCCGAAGTGTTCGGGCCCTCGGTGCCGTTGTCGCCGTCTGTGCTGTCCGCGTTGTCTGTGTTGTCCGCGCTGTCGGTCTGCGGCTTGGGCGGCTTCGGCGGTCGCGTCCGCTCCCCGGGGCTCTCCCGCAGGAAGGGCGGCCCCTCGCCGCCGTCCGCGGTGGCGTGACCGGTGGACGGGCCGGACGGGCCGCCGTCCCGGCGCCGCAGGTACCGCTCGAACTCGCGGGCGATCGCCTCGCCCGAGGCCTCCGGCAGCTCCGCGGTGTCCCGGGCCTCCTCCAGCGTCTGGACGTACTCGGCGACCTCGCTGTCCTCCGCGGCCAGTTGGTCCACGCCCACCTGCCACGCACGCGCGTCCTCGGGCAGCTCGCCCAGCGGAATGCGCACGTCGATCAGGTCCTCCAGGCGGTTGAGCAGCGCCAGCGTCGCCTTCGGGTTGGGCGGCTGCGACACGTAGTGCGGTACGGCCGCCCAGAGGCTCACCGCCGGCACGCCCGCGTGCGTGCACGCCTCCTGCAGGACGCCGACGATGCCCGTGGGGCCCTCGTACTTGGTCTCCTCCAGGTCCATGCGACGGGCGAGGTCCGCGTCGGACGTGGTACCGCTGATCGGGACGGGACGCGTGTGCGGGGTGTCACCGAGCAGGGCGCCCAGGATGACCACCAGCTCCACGCCCAGCTCGTGCGCGAAGCCGAGCAGCTCGTTGCAGAACGAGCGCCAGCGCATGGACGGTTCGATACCGCGGACGAGCACCAGGTCACGCGGCTTCTCGCCGCCGACCCGCACCACCGACAGCCGCGTCGTCGGCCACGTGATCTTGCGTACGCCGCCGTCCATGAACACCGTGGGGCGGTTCACCTGGAAGTCGTAGTAGTCCTCGGCGTCCAGCGCCGCGAACACCTCGCCCTTCCACTCCCTCTCCAGATGCGCGACCGCGGTGGAGGCGGCGTCGCCGGCATCGTTCCAGCCCTCGAACGCGGCCACCATGACCGGGTCGATCAGCTCGGGAACCCCCTCGAGCTCGATCACCCAGCGCCTCCTTCCGACGTGCCCTCGCCTGACCACCCAACCTTACGGCGTCCCGCGGGGGCGCCCGCAGCCCCCTTGCACGGGGGAGTGAACGGATCACTGCCCCGTTCGCCACGCCCGAACACCCCCCTCGCGAAGCCGCTCACAGGCTGGACCGCAGCCACTGCTCGACGCTCGCGATGTGCACGGTCGCCCATGACCGCGCCGCCTCCGCGTCCCGGGCGCGCAGCGCGGCGAGGATCGCCCGGTGCTCGCGCAGGGTGCCGGCGACGGCGTCCTCCTGGGTCAGTCCGCGCCAGATCCGCGCCCGGGTGGTGGGCCCCGACAGACCGTCGAGGAGGGAGCACAGCACCGAGTTGCCGGCGCTCTGCACGATGCCCCGGTGGAACTCCAGGTCGCAGGCGACGAGCTCCTCCACCGACGGCTCGGCGCCCAGCTTGTCCAACTGGGCGTCCAACGCGTCCAGTTGCTGCTCGCTGATGCGCAGGGCGGCCATCGCGGTCGCGGCCGGCTCCAGGATGCGGCGCACGGTCAGGAACTCCAGGACCGTGTCGTCGCGGTGGAAGTCGACGACGAAACTCAGCGCCTCCAGGAGCAGTTGGGGATCCAGACTGGTCACGTAGGTGCCGTCGCCCTGCCGCACGTCCAGGATCCGGATCAGCGCCAGGGCGCGCACCGCCTCGCGCAGAGAGTTGCGGGACAGGCCCAGCTCGGCGGCGAGCTCGCTCTCCTTGGGCAGCCGGTCGCCGGGGCGCAGCGCACCCGAGACGATCATGCCCTTGATCTTCTCGATCGCCTCGTCCGTGACTGCCATGACCGGCCTCCCTGTCCTTCATCGCCCAGACATCGGACGTCTAGGCGCCATTATGGCGGCAGATCGCGGAAGTGCCTCCCGCGCTGCGATCACCGCCCACGCAGGGGCTCCTCGGGCCCGTCCCTTCGTCCGGTTGTCCGGCACGCGAGAGGGGCGGCT
>NZ_JBNCAQ010000023.1:0-143938 GCF_049808595.1 Streptomyces aurantiaciflavus
TCTCCGTCACGGGGGTCGTGGCCGGCCGGTGGGCGGAGACGGTGACCCCGCAGCTGACCGCGGCGGACGTGCCGGCGGAGGAGATGGGCCGCCGAGCCGTCGACCTGCTCGTCGAACGGCTCGACCATCCCACCGCGCCGCCCCGGCACCACCTCCTCGCACCCCCGATCTCCCTGCGGGCCAGCACCGGACCCGCCGGCGGCACCCCCACCGCCGACACCGGACCCGGTACGACACCCTGACCGCACCCCACGGGTGACCCCCGCCCTCCCTCATCACCCCCAAACGTCCCAAGCGCACCTCGGTGCCCTTCGGCGTGCCCGTCGCCCAGCAACCACCTGCCTCCCCAGCAACCCGTGCCCCAGGCACCCGCATGCCCAGAACAAAGGAACCCGTGCAATGAACAGCTCCTCCAGACAGCGCCGTCTGACCGCCGCGGCCCTGACCGCCCTCGCTGTGGCCGTCAGCGCCACCGCCTGCTCCTCCGGCTCGGACAGCGCCGACACCAAGGGCGCCGGCAGCGGCACGTACACCGTCTGGGACCCGTACCCGCAGTTCGCCAAGGGCTCGTCCTGGACGGAGCTGCTGGACAAGTGCGGCACCGAGGCCGGCGTGAAGATCAAGCGGACCGGTTTCGACACCAGCGACCTGGCCAACAAGACACTGCTGGCCGCGCAGCAGGGCAACTCCCCGGACGTCCTGATCGTGGACAACCCGGTCGTGTCGACCCTGGCCGAGGCGGGTGTGCTCACCACGACCGACGACAACAAGCTGGACACCTCGAAGGTCGACCCCAACCTGCTCGCGGCCGGCCAGTCCGGTGGGAAGACGTACGGCACGCCGATCGGCGCCAACACCCTCGCGCTCTACTACAACAAGAAGGTACTGACGGACGCCGGCGTGGACATCGCCTCGGTCAAGGACTGGAAGTCGCTGACGGCAGCGCTGGAGAAGGTCAAGAAGGCGGGCAAGAAGGGCATCACCTTCTCCGCGATCGGCACGGAGGAAGGCAGCTTCCAGTTCCTGCCGTGGTTCTGGGGCTCGGGCGCGAAGCTGACCGAACTCGACTCCGCACAGGCCGTCTCCGCCCTCTCCCTGTGGCAGGACTGGCTGAAGGACGGCTACGCCCCGAACTCGGTGCTCAACAACACCCAGACCACCAGCTGGCAGGAGTTCGCCAGTGGCGACTACGCCTTCGCCGAGAACGGCACCTGGCAGCTCGCCAACGCGAAGAAGGCCGGTTTCGAGTACGGCGTCCTGCCCATCCCCGCCTCGAGCGGAGGCAACGCCGCGGCCCCGACCGGCGGCGAGTTCGTCACCCTCCCGGTCCAGGACGACACCGGCCGCTACGCCACCTCCCAGAAGCTGGCCACCTGCCTGACCAGCACCGACAACCTCTACGACACCGACACCACCCTGTCCTACGTGGCCCCCACCAGCGAGGTCCAGGACAAGCAGGTGGCCGCCAACGCCGAGCTCAAGCCCTGGGTGGACGCGGTCAAGGCGGCCAAGGGCCGCACCAGTGACGACCTGGGCACCAAGTACCCCAAGATTTCCGAGCAGATGTGGAAGGCCGTCCAGTCCGCCCTGAGCGGGTCCAAGTCGCCCAAGGACGCGCTCACTTCGGCGCAGGCCGCGGCCAAGTGACGTGAGCCCGATGAAGCAGACGACACACCCGCCGGACCACCGGCCCGTGCGCGTCCAGGACGGGGCGGCCACCGCCGCCCCGCCCCGCGCCCGTACCGGGAAACGCCGCCGGCCCACCTCCCCGCAGTGGGCCGCCTGGGGATTCCTCGCCCCGGTGACCCTTTACCTCGCCCTCTTCTACGCCTATCCGCTCTGGCGCAACGTCGACCTGAGCCTGCGCCACTACACCGTCCGCTCCTTCGTCCAGGGCGACGCGCCCTTCACAGGCCTGAAGAACTACCAGACCGTCCTCGACGACCCGACGTTCGCCCCGGCCCTGCTCCACACCGTGCTGTTCACCGCCGTGTGCCTGGTCTTCCAGTACGCCATCGGCCTCGCCCTCGCGGTCTTCTTCAACCAGCACTTCCGGCTCTCGGCCACCCTGCGCGCCCTGTTCCTGGTGCCCTGGCTGCTGCCGCTGATCGTGTCGGCCTCCACGTGGTCGTGGATGCTCAACAGCGACTCCGGCATCGTCAACGCCGCCCTGCACGTCATCGGCATCGACCCGGTGAACTGGCTGACCTCACCCTCCTGGTCGCTCACCTCGGTGATCGTCGCCAATATATGGATCGGCGTCCCGTTCAACCTGGTCGTGCTCTACAGCGGCCTGCAGTCCATCCCCGCGAGCCTGTACGAGGCCGCCGCCCTCGACGGGGCGAACGCCTGGCAGCGCTTCTGGCGCGTCACCTTCCCGCTGCTGCGCCCGGTCTCCGCGATCACCCTGCTGCTCGGGCTGATCTACACGCTCAAGGTCTTCGACATCATCTGGATCATGACCAAGGGCGGTCCCGCGGACTCGTCCACCACCTTCGCCACCTGGTCCTACCAGCTCGGCTTCGGCAACCTCCTGCCCGCCTTCGGCCCCGGCGCGGCCGTCGGCAACCTCCTCGTCGTCGCCGCCCTGGTGTTCGGCCTGGTCTACGTCCGAGTTCAGCGAAAGCAGGCGCTGTCATGAACCCAAGCAGCCGCCGTACGTGGTGGAAGACAGCCCTCGGTCTGCTGCTGACCGGGATCATGCTCTTCCCGGTCTACTGGATGCTCAACGTGTCCTTCACCCGTGACCAGGACATGCGCAAGAGCCCGCCCGACCTGTTCCCCGTCCACGGCACCCTGACCGGCTACCGCGCCGTCCTCGACCAGCAGCTGCCCTACCTCGGCACCAGCCTGGTCATCGGCCTCGGTACCGTCGCCCTCACCGTGGCACTCGCCGCACCCGCCGGCTACGCACTGGCCAAGCTGCGCCCGCGCGGCGGCGGCGTCCTGAGCTTCGTCCTGCTGGCCGCCCAGATGATCCCCGGCATCATCATGGCGATGGGCTTCTACGCCATCTACCTCCAGCTCGGCCTGCTCCAGTCCGTCCCCGGCCTCATCGTCGCCGACTCCACCCTGGCCGTCCCCTTCGCCGTGCTGATCTTCACCGCGTTCATGTCCGGCATCCCCGGCGAACTGCTCCAGGCCGCGCAGATGGACGGAGCAAGACCCCTGCGCACCTTCTGGTCGATCGTGCTGCCGATGAGCCGCAATGCCGTCGTCACGGTGTCCCTGTTCGCCTTCCTGTGGTCCTGGTCCGACTTCGTCTTCGCCAGCACCCTGGTCAACGGCGGCGCCCACGAGCCGATCACCCTCGGCATCTACCACTACATCGGCAACAACAACCAGGAGTGGAACGCCATCATGGCCACCGCCGTCGTGGCTTCGCTGCCCGCCGCGGTGATCCTCGTCCTCGCCCAGCGCTACGTCGCCGCCGGCGTGACCGCCGGTGCCGTCAAGGACTGAGCCCCAACTCGCCAGAGCGACTGGCCAGTCGCCAGTCGGCTGCCGTCCCCTGCTCCAGAAACGAGTCACGCCACCATGACCGCCGCCCCGTCCGGCCCGGCCTTCTCCGTCCACGACATCCCGTTCAGCACATACGGATCCTGGTTCGACATCTCGCCCGTGGTGGCGGAGAAGACGTACGCCGAGGACCTCCACCTCGTCTCGCATCAGAACGGCATGCACGCCGTTCTGCGCCTGGTCCCCCTGGACTCGGAGACGGGCGACCGTGCCGAGACCGGCGTCGAGGCGACACCGGGCCTGCTCAGCTGGATCGGCGCGGGCGGGCGCGTCGACCTCGCATACGAGTCGCCGGACACCGTACGCCTGCGGGGAACCGGTATCGACATCGGCGTCTTCGCCGCCGTGCACACCCTGACCCCGTTCAGCGGAACGTACTTCTTCCACGACCCGGCGGCGGACGCGCACGTGTTCACGTCGTACGAGACCGGCCGCCGGTACCGCGTCACGGTGCTGTCCGGCACCATCGCCGAGGCGGCCGGAGCCCAGGCCCTGGGCAGCGCCGACCGGGGGCTCGCCGTGACCGCACAGGCGGACGGGGCCTGGGAGATCGCGATCGAGGAACTCGACGCCGCCCGCCCGCCGCACGCGACCCCGGCGGCCTTCGACGACGTCGTGGAGTCCGCTCGCGGCGCGTTCGCGGACTTCGTCGACGCGGTGGCCCCCTGGCGCTCGTCCGCGACCCCGGCGGCCGAACTCGCCGCCTATGTCGTCTGGTCGGCGACCGTACGGCCGACGGGCCTGGTCACCCGGCCCGGCGTGCTGATGTCCAAGCACTGGATGGACAAGGTCTGGAGCTGGGACCACTGCTTCAACGCCCTCGCCCTGGCCCCCGGACGCCCCGAACTCGCCTGGGACCAGTACCACCTGCCCTTCGACCACCAGGACGACAGCGGCGCCCTGCCGGACTCGGTCACCCACTCCGAGGTGCTTTACAACTTCGTCAAACCGCCCATCCACGGCTGGGCCCTCGGCCACCTGCGCCGCCGCCTCCCGGCGCCTCTCGGGGAAGCCCAGCTGGCCGAGGCGTACGAGCGGCTGGAGCGCTGGACCAACTTCTGGCTCACCGCACGACGAGCCCCCGGCACCGGACTGCCCCACTACCAGCACGGCAACGACAGCGGCTGGGACAACGCCACCACCTTCGACGCCGAGCGGGTGATCGTCACCGCTGACCTGGCCGCTTTCCTCGTCCTCCAGCTACGTGAACTCTCCTTTCTCGCAACTGAGTTGGGTAAGCCCGAGGACAGCCGCCGGTGGATACGAGTGGCTGAGGAGACCCAGACGGCGCTGTTCGAGCAGCTCTGGACCGGCGACAGATTCGTCGCCCGAGGGGTCGCCACGGGGGACACCTGGAGCAGCTCCAGCCTCCTCGACCTGATGCCCATCGTGCTGGGCGAGCACCTGCCCGGCGAGGTCAGCAGCGCGCTGGCCGACCACATCAAAATCCACCTGACCCCGTACGGCCTGGCCACCGAAGTGACCACGTCACCGCACTACCTGGCCGATGGCTACTGGCGCGGCCCGATCTGGGCCCCCGCCACCGTCCTCGTCGAGGACGGCCTGCGTCGCGCCGGCCACCACCGGCTGGCCGACGACATCAGCGCCCGCTTCCGCGCCCTGTGCGAGACCCACGGCTTCGCCGAGAACTTCGACGCCCTCACCGGAACGGGTCTGCGCGACCGTGCCTACACCTGGACCGCCAGCAGCTACCTCCTCCTCGCCGAAGCACACGCACATCGAGAGGACCGCTGACCGGCGGCCTCCGGCAAGCTCCGGGACCGGCGCACCGCCGCCTTCGGCGGCACCCCGGCAAGAGCTGAGGCTCGGTAAGCCCCCGAGCTTGCTGTCGCAGTACGACCAATGCCTCCCGCACCCCGGCCAGTGCTCTGACCGGGCAGAGGTTTGTCCCGCCCCGCCTACGTCATCCGTCGCGGGTGGCCTCGATCAGGCGGGCGCAGGCAGGGAATCGAGCCCCGCACCTGCGGCGTCGTCGTGGTCGACGCGTGCCTGGCGGATGTCGTCGCGGTGGGCCACGGCCCATTCGTGGAGCGCGATGATCGGGCCGAGCAAGGTGCGGCCCAGTTCGGTGAGTTCGTAGTCGACGCGCGGCGGGACGGTGGCGTAGGCGGTGCGGCTGACCAGGCCGTCGCGGACGAGTGCGCGCAGGGTCAGGGTCAGCATCCGCTGACTTATTCCGTCGATCTCGCGGTGGAGTTCGTTGAATCGGTGGGTGCGTTGCCCGAGCCGCAGGACGATCAGAGTGCTCCGACGTCGGGGACGAGTACATCCAGCACAACCCGCACGCTCCCAACGGCACCGAAGCGCTGCGCGGTTTCGTCACCGGCTTCAGGGGCCGCTACCCGAATCTCCAGTACGACGTCGTGCGGGTCATCGCCGAGGACGACCTGGTCCTGCTCCACTCCCACGCCGTGCTGGAGCCGGGCACCAGGCAGATGGTCGTCGACATCTTCCGGGTCCGGGACGGGAAGATCGTCGAGCACTGGGACGTCATCCAGCCCGTCCCGGAGGAGTCGGGCAACGACAACACCATGTTCTGACCCGGACCCTCTGCGGCGTGGCGGCACCGGCCCGCCCGACCGGTGCCCGGCAATCCCAGTGATTACAAGGCGTGTTGGCATCACTCGACTGTGGTCACGCGCCACGAGGCCCAGAGTCCTCGCCCCTGCTGAATGACCTGGCTACTTCGAGAACGGCGTCGATGATCGGCTGGGACCGATGGGTTTTGAGCCACGCGAGTGCCGCGGTGGAGGGCGACAGATCGACGACGTCGAGGTACCGGACACCGGGGCGGGGGAAGAAGTCACGGGCGGCAGCCGGCAGGAAACACATTCCCTTGCCCTGGGCCACGAGGTGCAGAAGCCCTTCCATGTCCGATGCGACGGGCCCGTAGCGTACGGGGGTGTTGTCGGGGCGAGGATCGACGACCCAGAAGTCCCACCAGTTCCTCGGCACTTCCGGCGGCACGTCGATCACCGGATGGTGGGCCAGCTGGGCCAGCGTGATCCACTCTCGGTTCGCGAGAGGGTCGTCCGCCGGCAGGCAGGCCACCCGTGGCTCGGTGACGAGGTGCTGCACGTCGATGCCCTTCGGTACGGGTGGCCGTAGGAAGACGACATCGACCTCCTGCCGGAACAGGGCATCGACGTGGTCGGCGAAGTTCAGGCTGCGTACCTCGACATGTATCTGTGGGTGCCGGTCGTGCAACAGGCGCAGCACGGCGCGGGTATGCGGCATCGCGGCCTCGGCGCCGATACTGCCGACGACGAGTCGGCCGGAGGCCCGACGCGCCTGGGTTTCGGCGCTGCGGCGCAGCCGGTCCACGGCCGCGACCGCCTCACGCGCGTCCACCAGCAGTACCTGACCGGGCGCGGTGAGGCTGACGGCCCGGCTCGTCCGGGTGAACAGCCTCAGGCCGAGGCGTCTTTCCAGGTCCTTGATCTGCTGGCTCAGTGCCGACTGCGTGATGAAAAGGCGATCCGCGGCCCGCGAGAAGTGGAGTTCATCGGCCAGGGCGACAAAGAGGCGTAGTTGGTGAAGGCTTGGGGCGCGTGAATCCGAGCCCGCCGGTAACGCGTCGTCAGCGGCTGCTCCGCCTGCGGTCATGGTGAATCCCTTATCGATCGACTGTGATGTCGCATGGTTGCCTGTCGTGACAGAGCGGTTCCTTGATGTAAGGCTCACAGGCGACGTCCTGGCAACTGCACGCCCTTCGCAGGCGCTTGGCGGGGGCGGACAGGACTCGATGACCATCGACTTCTACACATCGGGGGCCGAAGCATGTCCGTGAAACAGACCGTGGCGGTGGTCGCCGCCCTCTTGGCCGTGGTGTTGGGCGGAGGTGCCGCCCAGGCATCGTCGCCACCGGCCGGTGGCCCAAACGCCGTGCAAGTGAAAGAGCAACACACGGGCGCCGCCGATCCTCTGGCCGTCCAGGCGTCGTGCACCCACCGCAACGTCAGTCACTACGACGCCTACACGGGGCGCACCTGGACCAGTGACTGGGTCTGCGGCAATCGTTCCGGGGCTCCCCTGTACGGCTGCGCCAGCTTCATCTCCGCCTGTGGGGTGATCGGCTGGATCGACACCTCGCCCAGCTGGTTCGTGTGCTGGGGCAGGGGCGCCGCGCACGCCGGAGGCAACAACATCTGGTACTACACCCTGGGCGACCGTATCGCCCCCGGTGAGGAGAGGCAGCGCGGCTGGGGGTTCGTTCCGGCGGTGGACGTGTGGACCTCGACCGATCCCTGGCCCGGCATGACGGAATGCAACATTCCCTGAAGTCACGGGAGTTGTCCCGCCGCCCCCGGCCCGGCGGAGCCCTCGCCTTCCGAGAGGGCTCCTTGTCGGTGCCTGACGAACCCGAGGACCGATGATACGCAGCACTGTCTCCACCTGGGCCTCCGCAAGTCGTAGACCCGGACATCTTCTCGTCGTCATAGCAGCGTTTCTCTCTCTGACCTTCGCCGGCGCCGCATGGCCGCAATCCGCCGCGGCACTACCGGATGGAACCGACGACACCTCGTCCGTCGAGGCGTCGAACGCCCAGGTGCCCGTCGGTGTGACGGCCGGTGTCGCCGTGTTCGACCGACAGACCGGCACCTTCTCCGAGCAGCTCAACGCGAGCACACAGTTCCGGTCGGCGTCCATCGTCAAACTGTTGCTGGCCCTCGACTTCCTGTGGACCCGAGGCCCCGACTACACGGTCCCGGCCGCCGACCGCACCCGGCTGAACGTCATGCTCCGCAGCAGCGACGACGACGCGGCCAACCACTACTGGTCGCATTACGGCGGGTCCGCGATCGTCAACCGGATGACAAGCCGACTCGGCCTCACCGACACGGCGCCGCCCCCCGCCGGCCAGGAGCAGATGTGGGGCTACACCGCCACGTCCGCCCGTGACACGGTGAAGGTCTACCGGTACCTCCTGGAGGGGGCGCCCGCGCCCGTACGCGACCTCGTCATGGGCAATCTGCGCCAGTCGACACGCTGCGCGTCGGACGGGTTCGACCAGCACTTCGGTGTCGCAGCCGCGTTCGACCGTCCATGGGCCGTGAAGCAGGGCTGGTCCGGCGGGGCGACCGGGTTCGAGCCGGGCACCTGCGGGCCCGTGAGTTCCGCCTCCGCACCGGCGGCCGTCTCCCGGCCGAGTGCTCCGACCGCCGCGACCGCGGACCTGCGTCGTCCGGCGCTGCACACGACCGGCACCGTCGGCGCGGGCGACCGTTCCATCGTGGCCGTCTTCTCGCTGCATCCGGAAGGCACTTCGTACGGCAAGGCCTTCACCGACCTCGGCCGTCTGACCCGTTCGCTGACCGTACCCGGCGCGAGCGTGCCGTCCGGAAAGTGGTACGGAACCTGGAGCTCGGGCGTCAACGTCCGCGAGGAACCGCTCATCGAGGACGGCAACGTGTTGACACGGCTTCCCGCCGGCGTGGAAGTGCTGGTGGGGTGCCAGAAGAAGGGCCAGGTCGTCTCCGTTCCGCCTTACACCAACGAGTGGTGGGCGTACCTGCCCCAATACGGCGGCTACATCTCCAACATCTACATCAGCCATCCGGACAACCAACTGCCGGATGTTCCGCTGTGCCCGAATCAGCAGTGACCGGAAAGGACGTACGCGTGACGAACAAGAGAACAGTGACGGTGCGTACCAGGTGTACCACTCTCGGCGTGTTCGGCGTCCTCTTGTCGGTGCTGCTCTCCGCCTTCGCCGCAGGGCCGGTCCAGGCGGCCACCGACTCGCCCCGCGCGGAGGACAGCCACACGATGATCATGCCGCCGGCGTCGGAGGGCGCACCCTCGCCGACCTCCCGAGTGGCCGCGGCCTCTCCGACGATCTCCCCGTCCGCCAACTATGTGCACGCGACTTCCGGCAATCCCGTCGACTGTGACGAGGGCTATCTGTGTCCCGCCGTCTGGGACCCCTCGGCAGGGGCGTACAAGGTCTTCTTCCTCTACTACTGCAACCGGTACTCCCTGTCGAACTGGAACGGCCGGGGCCAAGTGGTCAACAACCAGATCGGCGCCGCCGCGTTCTTCTACGGCCAGAACGGCGAGGTGCTGGATGCCGTCCTGCCGGACAGGGTCGCCTACGACTACGACTGGACGCCTGTGTGGCACATCCGGAACTGCTGAACAGGTGATCAAAGGGCGCCCGCACTGCGGCGGGGGCCCGCACTGCGCCGGGGCCCGGGAGTCCACACGGACCTTCCGGGCCCCTGGGCTGCAGCGTGACGGTCAGGTGGTGGTCGGCCCACCTGATGCCCGCACGAACCGGCCGGCGTCACCGGGCCGGCGCCCGGTCCGCGACACGCCGTGGGGCGTCAGAGGGGGATCCCACCGGTCGGCTTGTCGGTGGCATGACTTAACCTGCACTCATTCGCCACACGTACTTCACCGGCCACACCCATTTCGCTGCGGCCGCCGGGTGCGGTGGCACCAGACAATTTTCGTTCCGGGGGGTTCGAAAACACCGTGCACAGACGCACTCTCACGGCCGCTACGACGCTGGCGATCGTCTTGGGCTCAGTGGCGCTCAACACCACACCGGCAACCGCCGACACCAGCAGGCCCATCGCCGTCTCGGACGCGGACGACACCGTCGTCGACGGCCTGCACCGGCAGTTGTACTTCAGCGACCGGTACCAGAACCGGATCGTCGTCACCGACTACACCGGTAAGGTCACCGCCACCCTCACCGACCTGCCGCAGGTCCGGGACCTGGAGCTGAGCCCGGACTCCGGGACGCTGTACGCCGCGGTCCAAGGGGCCGACAAGATCGTCGCCTTCGACACGGCGACCCTCACCCGGAGCGCCGAATACCCAACCGGTGAGAAGACCGCTCCCTCCCGACTCGCCTATGCAGAAGGCAAGTTGTGGTTCGGCTACGGCGACCAGTGGGACTCCGGACTCGGCGTCGTGGACCTGACGGCCCAGAGCCCGACGGTGACGCTCGACCTGGCTGCCGGGCACGACTTCGCCACTCCGCCCGAGCTGTACGCCGACCCCGACAACCCGGGCACACTGCTGGCCCTCGACTCGGGCATCAGCTCCGGCCCGATCATCGTCTACGACATCTCGACCGGCACCCCGGCCATCCGCGTCTCCGCGAACAAGGGCGGCTTCTACAACGACGCGGCCCTCACCCCGGACGGCCAGAACGTCGTCGTGGCGGGCCCGGGCAACCGGGCGCTCACCGAGTACCGGCTCTCCGACCTGGAGCAGGTGCGCACCTACCCGGTCGCCTCCGAACCGGAGACGGTCAGCATCGCCGAGGACGGCACGGTCGCGGCCACCGTCCTCGACACCGACAACCTCGGCGACACCTACGTCTTCAGCAACGACCCCGGCCGCCCGCCCAGCATCCGTAACCTGTCGTCCGGATGGATGCCCTGGTTCGGGCACTCGATGAACTGGTCGCACGACGGCACCCAGTTGTTCGTGCTGACCGGGTCCAACGACTCCACCCGGTTCCACGCCGTCGACACCCCCCGCAAGTACGTCGCCAGGCTGACGGTCGACGCCCCCGCCACGGCCACCCGAGCCAAGCCCCTCACCGTCAAGGGCAGTCTCACCTCCGGCTTGGCCCTGCCCGCCGGGACCCCACTGGCCGTCACCCGGACCGACGTGGAGTCGCCGAACGGCAAGTCACTCGGCACCAAGCCCCTCGGATCGGGTGGCAGCTTCTCCTTCACCGACACCCCGCCGGCCGGCGGCGCCGTCACGTACACGGTGACCTACGCGGGCGACGCGTCCCACACCACCGTCACCGCCTCCGACACGGCCACCGTCTCGCGCGCCACGCCGAGCCTGACCCTGAACAACAACGGCAAGCTCTACGCCTACGGTGCCGACATCGCCTTCACCGCGCGCCTCGGCACCACGTACACGAACCGTTCCGTGGAGATCTGGGCCGACCCGGCCGGCGCCGACAAGCCGAAGAAGCTCGTCAAGACCGGCAAGGTCAACTCCAGCGGCAACCTGTCGGTCACCCTCGACATGAGCCGTGACACCACGATCACCGCGGTGTTCAAGGGCGACGCACGCTATGCCCCGAAGTCGGTCACTGCCACGGCCTACGCCAAGGTGAAGGTCTCGACGACCCTCTCCAGGCACTACAAGACCGGCAAGATCGGCAACACGACATACCAGTACTTCCACAAGAACACCGACGTCATCTGCACCACGACGATGAGCTACTACAAGGGCCGCATGCAGCGGATCCAGCTCCAGGTGTACTCGGGCGGCAAGTGGTACGACACCGCCACCCAGTACTTCGCCCTCAGCACCAACGGCAAGTCGGTCGTCAACCTGGGCCACGCCGGTCAGTCCGGCATCCGCGCCCGGGTTCGCTCCTCCTACATCGACAGGAGTTCCGGGGACACGGTGAACTCCACCACTCACGGAGCTTGGAAGTACTTCTACTTCTCCAACTAGGCGATGTACGCCGGGCCGTGTGCCGGCCCTTGCCGGGCAGAATCCCGGCCAGGGCCGGCACCGGCGCCACGGCCACGGAGCCTTCTACGGCGGCATCGCCACGGGCGGACAGATCGCCCGGCGGCGTCAGAGCCGGCCGGGCCTCCGATGCCCAGGGCTGCGGAAGCCCGGCTTGTGCCGGCCGCGACCTCCGCGCGGCAGCGCCGGGTGCATCTGTCTGCCGCCCGCGGGCTGTTCCACGGCCGCTCCGGACTGGCGCTCTTCCTGCACCACCTCGCCCGCGAGGACGACCGATCCGAGCGGTGTGCCGAGGATGGGGCCGAGGAGCTCCAGAGGCTCTTTGGCGGGCCCGTTCGGACAGGGCTTTGGCGGGGTCGTGGACGCAGGTGACGGGAGTGCCGGGATGGACCGCGGGGTCGTTGGGGTTCATGATCCGCCTGAGTCTGCGGTCGTCGAGGACGACGGCGCCCTGGAAGCGGGCTCGTTGCCCGAGGTTCTCCGGACGGCGGGCGGCTTCAGCGGCGGCGGTGCGGTGTCTGCAGCCGGAGATCGAAGTCACGCCCCGCGTAGCCTCTTGCCCATGCCAGCCTCCCGCCTGCATCGCGTCGCCGTCCTTGTGCTCGAGGGTGCGAAGCCGCTCGATGTCGGAATTCCCGCACAGGTCTTCACGACCCGCACGAGCATGCCGTACGAGGTGCGGGTGTGCGGGGCGACGCCCGGTCTCGTGACCGGCGGCGATGGCCTGTCGTACTACGTCGCCCACGGCCTCGACGCGCTTGCGTGGGCCGACATCGTCTTCGTCCCCGGCTACCGGTTCCCGGACCGCGACGACCCGCCGCAGGCCGTCGTCGACGCACTGATCGCCGCCCACGCTCGGGGCGCGCGGCTCGCCGCCATCTCGACCGGCGCCTTCGCGCTCGCCGCCACGGGCCTGCTCGACGGCAGGCGCGCCACGACGCACTGGCACTACACGCGGGAACTCATGGTCAGGCATCCGCTCGTCCAGGTCGACGAGAACGTGCTGTTCGTCGACGAGGGCAGCGTGCTCACCTCGGCCGGCGCCGCCTCCGGCATCGACCTGTGCCTGCACATCCTGCGCGGCGACCTCGGGGTGGCCGCGTCCAACCACGCGGCCCGCCGCCTGGTCGCGGCCCCCTACCGCAGCGGCGGCCAGGCCCAGTACGTGCCGCGCAGCGTCCCCGAGCCGCTCGGCGAGCGCTTCGGCGCCACCCGCGAGTGGGCGCTGCACCGGCTAGACGAGCCCCTCACCCTCGACATACTGGCGCGGCAGGCCGCGGTCTCGCCGCGCACGTTCTCCCGACGCTTCGTCGAGGAGACCGGCTACACGCCGATGCAGTGGGTGATGCGCGCCCGCATCGACCTGGCCCGCGAACTGCTCGAGCGGTCGCAGCGCAGCGTCGAACAGATCGCCGCCGACGTCGGCCTCGGCACCGGCGCGAACCTGCGCCTGCACTTCCAGCGCGTCCTCGGCACCACACCGAGCGAGTACCGGCGCACCTTCACCCGGGGCGAATAGCACCGTGGCAGGATCCTTTTGAACGATGGCGATCTCGCCACTGTCAGCGGCGCGAGCCGCGGGCGAGCCTGGTGGCGAAGGGAAGGGACATCACTCATGACTCGCATCGCCATCAACGGATTCGGCCGCATCGGACGCAATGTGCTGCGCGCACTGCTCGAACGCGACAGCGCCCTCGAGATCGTCGCCGTCAACGACCTGACGGAGCCCGCCACGCTGGCCCGGCTGCTCGCCTACGACAGCACGGCCGGCCGGCTCGGGCGTCCGGTGACCGTCGACGGGGACGCCCTCGTCGTCGACGGCCGTCGGATCACGGTGCTGGCCGAGCGCGAACCGGCGCAGCTGCCGTGGGCCGACCTCGGCGTCGACATCGTCCTGGAAGCCACCGGCCGCTTCACCTCGGCCAAGGCTGCCCGCGCCCACCTCGACGCGGGCGCGAAGAAGGTGCTCGTCAGTGCGCCGTCGGACGGCGCCGACGTCACGCTCGCGTTCGGGGTCAACACCGACGCCTACGACCCGGACGTGCACACGATCGTCTCGAACGCCTCCTGCACCACCAACGCGCTCGCGCCCCTGGCAGCGGTCCTTGACGAACTCGCCGGCATCGAGCACGGGTTCATGACGACCGTGCACGCCTACACGCAGGAGCAGAACCTGCAGGACGGTCCGCACCGCGACGCCCGTCGTGCCCGCGCCGCCGGCGTCAACATCGTGCCGACCACGACCGGCGCCGCCAAGGCGATCGGCCTGGTGCTGCCGAACCTCGACGGCAAGCTGTCGGGCGACTCGATCCGCGTACCGGTGCCGGTGGGTTCGATCGTCGAACTCAACACGGCCGTCGCCCGCGACGTGACGCGCGACGAGGTGCTGGCGGCGTACCGCGCCGCGGCGGAGGGGCCGCTCGCCGGCATCCTCGAGTACTCGGACGAGCCGCTCGTGTCGTCCGACATCACGGGCAATCCCGCCTCGTCGATCTTCGACTCGGCCCTCACCCGCGTCGACGGCCGCCACATCAAGGTGGTCGCCTGGTACGACAACGAGTGGGGCTTCTCGAACCGCGTGATCGACACGCTCGAGCTCCTCGCCACCCGCTGACCGGACGCCGGAGCGACACCCCGCCTGCAGCGACCGAACATTGCCGCCATCGAGCAGTACGCCGCACAGGGCACCAGGTAGCTGTCGGCACCGGCGTATCGGACGATTACGGGTCCCGCACCCGAGGGAGGCGGGACCCGTAGTCACTGGTCGCGTGTGTCAGGCCAGCGAGGTGGTGTCCACCACGAACCGGTAGCGCACGTCGGAGGCGAGGAGCCGCTCGAACGCCTCGTTGATCTTCTCCGCCGGGATGACCTCGATGTCGGCGCCGATGCCGTGCCGGGCGCAGAAGTCGAGCATTTCCTGGGTTTCGCGGATGCCGCCGAAGAGCGAGCCGGCGTAGGAGCGGCGGTTGGCGAACAGGGAGGGCACGTTGACCGGGAGCGATTCGCTGGGGGCACCGAGGTTGATCAGGGCGCCGTCGAGGGCCGGCAGGGACAGATACGCGTCGACGTCGATCTTGGCGCTGATCGTGTTGAGGATGACGTCGAAGCTGCCGGCGAGGTTTTCGAAGGTCGTCGGGTCGCTGGTGGCGTGGTAGCGGTCGGCGCCCAGACGCAGGCCGTCGTCCTGCTTCTTCAGCGACTGCGACAGGACGGTGACCTCGGCGCCCATCGCTTTGGCGATCTTCACGGCGAGATGGCCCAGGCCGCCGAGTCCCACCATCGCGACCTTCTTGCCGGGGCCCGCGCCCCAGTGCCGCAGCGGGGAGTATGTCGTGATGCCCGCGCACAGCAGCGGCGCGGCCGTGTCGAGGGGAAGGCCGTCGGGGATCCGCAGTACGAAGTCCTCGGTCACCACCACGTGGGTGGAGTAGCCGCCCTGGGTGATCTGCCCGTCCCGTCCGACGCTGCCGAACACCAGGGTGTGGCCCTTCAGGCAGTACTGCTCCTCGCCCTGGAGACAGTTGACGCACTCGCGGCAGGAGTCGGCCATGCAGCCCACGCCCACGCGGTCGCCGACGGCGTGCTCGGTCACCTCCGAGCCGATCCGCTGGTGCTGGCCGGCGCCTACCTGTTCGTGCGCTGCGTGCACCTCGTCGTCTACGGGCTGCTCGCCCGCGGTGACCGGGGGCTGCGCCGTCAGGTCGCCATCTCCTGGCCACCGGTGCCGTACTGCTGCTCGTGGGTGCTGGTGTTGTCAGGGAGGCGGACGGCTCGGACTCGTCCTGACCGGCGGTCGACGGGGCGCCGCTCGCCGGTTTCTGGGGCGAGGACTGGGAGCCGAGCATGTCAAGGAGTACCAGGGCGTCGTGCTCGGCGGTGCCCGGTTCGGCGTAGTACGTGGTGAGGCGGTGGCCCGGGGTGCCTTCGAGCTGCATGGACTGGTAGCCGAGGGTGAGATCGCCGACCTCGGGGTGGTGGAAGGTCTTGCGGCCGTGGCTGCGGCTCTTGACGTCGTAGCGTTCCCAGAGTCGGGCGAACTCCGGGCTCTTGAGGAGAAGTTCGCCGGCGAGCTGGGTCAGGGTGTTCGGCAGTGGCTTGCTCACGCGCACCTCAGGCTGTCGGGCGATCGAGGTGAGGAGGATGGCTGCGTACGCCGCCCAGGGGCAGGGAGAAGTCGAGGGTGGCCGGCAGGTGCAGTCGTTCCGGTATTTCGGTATCCGCACCCGCCGGTCCCTGTGGGAGTCCGTTGAGTGGCTCCTGGTCTGGCTCAGATACGGCGGACGGTGTGCAGTGTCTTGGCGTAGGTGCCCGAGCCGTCGAGGAGGGACGCGCCGCCGAGGTCGGACATGGTGGGTCCGTTGACCGTCTTGCGGCTGGAGAGGAAGCGGCGTCTGCCGCCCTGGTCGAGACCCAGGTAGATGCCGACGTGGTCGACGGTCAGGCTGACTGCGTCGTCACTGGAGTCGGCGTTGAACAACACCAGGTCGCCGGGCTGGAGCAGGGCCGCGGCGGGCGGGGTGGTCCCGGTAGCGCGGTCGACGACCACGCCCGGTGCGTAGTCGGCGATGTGCCGGGACTTGCGCGGTATCCGGGTGCCCGAGGTGTCCTCGTCGGCGGCCAGGGGGACACCCAGGTGGTAGCCGTAGACCATGCGTGTGTAGCCCGAGCAGTCGAGGTTGCCGACCTGTTTGCTGGACGGCCCCTTGTACGTGCCGTCCGGGAAGGTCCAGCCCACCTTCATGTACTCGTGGAAGTCGGCGCCCTCGAGCCGATAGCCCTGCGTGTCGAGATAGCCGTACCCGGCTTCGCCCAGTACTTGCTTGCCTTGGGCCGGTCCGGAGCCGGCCGTGACCGCCGGAGCGCCGCCGAGGAACATCGCGGCGTACGCGAGTACGTCCGGGACGGTGGAACCGGCCCAGCCGCGGATCGTCTGCTCCAGCCCGGCCGTCCAATTGCCGTCGAACGGCTCGGGCAGCAGGCGCACCCAGTCGCCGTGGGTGACGGTCGGCAGAACCGCCCAGTTCGCGGCGTCCACCTCGAGGCGGCTCACGGACAGTCGGACCGGCAGATTGGTGCAGCCTTCGTTGGCCAAGGCGCGCAGACCCACCCGGCCCTTGGTCAACGTGGGCGTGGAGTCGGTGAGGTCGAAGGCCCACGAAGACGGTTCCGCCGACGCGGACTGCCAGGCCTTCGCCTGGATCCGGGTGCCCTCCCGCCGCACCCGGATCGTCCAGTCGGTGCCCGCCGGCACGCCGGTGGCCAGGGTGACCGCCGTCGCCAGCTGGGTCACGGCGTTGTCGACCTCCTTCTCCAACCGCATCTCGACCGCCCCGGAGGTGAGGAAGGACAGCCGGGCCCGGTAGTGGTTCTGGGTGCTGACATAGCCGAAGCTCAACGCGAACGAACAGGCCTGACCCGTCGGGACCTTGTCGAACCTGGCCGTGCAGCGCACGTCGACGTCGGTGATCTCGTCGTCGCGCAGGCTGGCGTGCCGGCTGTACCCGGCGGTCGTGAGGTCGATGATTCCGGTGCCCGGCACCACCGAGAAGTCGGTCCTGAAGGTTTCGGACGTGACCCACTTGCCGCCGCCCGGCGAGGTGCCCCAGTACACCCGGTTCTCCTCGTCCAGCGTGAGGTCCGGCAGTGTCCGCTGGAAGTCGTCCACGAAGGGCCGCTTGTTCTCCCCGAACGTCCGCTGCGGGCCGGGCAGTACGACGGTTCGCGCGCCGTGCGTCAGCAGCGCGACGCGCTTGCCGCCGGAGGTGACCTCGGTGCGGGCCGGGGTGCCGGAGAGCACGGTGGTGGTGAGTGGGGTGGTGAGGGCCACCGGGGTGAAGTACGAGGCGCCCAGCGGCGCCATGGTCACCCACGAACGGGCCGAGGACAGGCCGCCCGGTCCCGGGAAGGCCGGAACGTCCGCCGCCGTGGCGGCGCGAGCCGGGGCGGCGGCCAGACCGGTGAGCGGGGCAGCGGCGGCAGAGGCAGCGAAGGCGGCGAGGAGTCTTCGCCGAGACGTGTGAGGCATGTGTTTCATGATCCCCTGCCGCCTGGCGGCGTGTCACGGCATCCCCAAGTTCGCCCGGTGCCAAACGAAATGGGGGGGTCTTGCGGGGTATGACACGCGGACTGACGGACGGGGCTCAGCCCAACGGGGCCACCTGGAGTCGGGCAAACGCTTCGGCAAGAAGACCATCGGGTCCGCGTCACCCCCGACGGCGAAGTCCAGCGCCCACTGATCATGCGACGTTGGCCCCGAGCACCTGCGGGAGTGGTGGCCGGACAACACGTCTGAAAAACGTGCGTTCGACAGACGTGCTGGGTCGTTGAGCTGGGCGACGATGAACTCTCGCGCGACTTCTGGGGGACGTGTTGGCCTCGGCTCACGACGGAGCTACTGCACCTACCGGACCACTCGACTCCGACTCCTCCGTACCCGAGCCGGAGAACGCATCGGTCCTGATCGTCAACGACAGCGGCGAGTACCTCCTGCATCTACGGGATCAGGTCCCTGGCATCTGGGAGCCGGGAGCTTGGTCCCTGCTCGGCGGGGGACGGGAGCCCGGCGACCGGTCCCTGGAGGAGACAGCTCGCCGGGAGCTGTGGGAGGAAGCCGGACTCGTGCTGCCGGTTCTCGAGCCCTTCCGAACGGAGTACGCGGTGGGTCTCGACGGGGCGACCGTGCCCATCCAGGTGTTCGCGGCCCGCTGGAACGGCGACCCCGAGGCTCTTCACCTCACCGAAGGGATCATGCTGCGCTGGTTCGCCCCGCAGATCATGTCGCGTCTGCGGATGAGCCCTTCGACCCTCGACCTGGTGCGCGCCCACGCCGCGCGGCGGCCGACCGGCCCGCGGAGCGCCGTACCGGATCCCGCTGCCCTGCCTCGGGTACGGCGGCCTGTTCCGAACACGGACCGCGGAACCGTCCCCAACGTGGTCGGTGTCCATCTCTACCTCGAGAACGCGCGGGGCGACGTCCTGCTGGGCCTGCGCCACCCCGACTGCGCGTACGCCGGCGAGACCTGGCACTTCCTGGCAGGGCACTGTGAGCAGGAGAGCGCGGTCGCGTGCCTCGTGCGGGAGGCGTACGAGGAAGCGGGCCTGCTGATTCACCCCGAAGACGCCGAGCTCGTGCACACGGTGCACCTCTGCGACGTGCCGGGCACCCAGCCGCGCCTGCAACTCGTCTTCCGCGTACGGCGGTGGGAGGGACAGCCGGTGATCCGCGAGCCCGACAAGTGCCTGGCCTGGCGCTGGTGGAGCCCGAGTGCCTTGCCGGAGCCGATCGTGGCCTACACCCGCACAGCTGTCGAACGCCTCCGTGAGGGTCACCGGTACACCGAGATGGGGTGGGAATGATCCCTGACCCTTCTCCAGCCGATTCGGACCAGGCCGTGAACCGTGCCGCCGCCGCGCGTGCGGCGATGGTGGCCCGGCTCGAGAACGGGGCGCCGGCGTGCGGGTCCTGGCTCACCGTCCGCCCCGCCGAGGCCGGTGAGTGGGATCTCGCGGCCTGTGGGCCACGGGACATCTGGGACGAGCTCCAGAGCGTCGCCGCCCGCTGGCGGGCCGCCGGTGAACCAGCGTGCTACCGGCTTCACATCGACGCTCACGGCGAGCAGTGGGTCAGCGCGGGCGCCGGCCGAGCGGAGCTGGCCTGGCCCCTGCTTCCGCCCGCCGGGGCCTCGGACCGCTGAGGAGACACTGACGACCTGCCAGGCGGCCATCGTTCGCCGACCGGGCGTGAGTCGGTGGAGCATCTCCATGATCCGCTGCTGGTGTCGGTTGACGTCTTCGGTCACTGGACAGGTCAGGTTCCGCAGGGTGGCCGGGCACCGGGTCGGTCCGGGACAGTGCGGCTCGCGCTCGCCCGCCGCCACCCCTTCCCGTAACCAGGTCGTGAGGAGGGGCAGCGGGGGGGCGCCGCCGGGTCGAAGGGCGGGACGGTGGCCGTCCCAGGGGCCGGACCGGAGCGATCTGAGCAGTGGGTGAAGATCGGTGCCATGCCCCGATGGTCAGACCTGGCTCCCCGATGGCCAGACCCAACGGCCCCGGATGGTCAGACCTGGCCCAGGTCCGAGGACACCCATCGTTCGGGGCGCATGTGGATCACGGCCTGCTCGCCGTGGTTCTTCCAGGCGAAATCCACGTATGCGTCCACCTTGTCGGCCGGCAGGTACCGCGCCGAGATCTCCCTCAGCTCCTCGATCGTCGCCGGCGTCGTCTTCACCACCGGGCCCTCCACGGACACGTACCTGATCGTGGGCTCGATGCGGTCGACCAGCAACGTGAAGCGGCCCGCCTCGCTGATCAGGCTGTACTTCCGGGACGCCGGCCCTGTCATGATCCAGACATCTCCGCCCGGCGCGTACTGGTACCAGATCGGCACGCTCAACGGCGCTCGTCCGGACCCTGCATCCACCGACAGCGCGGCGACGTGCGGCTCCGCCAGGAACTGCTCCCGCTCTTCACGGCTCAAGGGCATTTCGGTCTCCTCCAGCGGCTCGCTCGGTGAGGTCATCACGGCCAACATCGGACGTCCCGACCTGCCTTCCCTCCTCCGTGTGCCCGCCGATCAGTTCCGGCCAAGCACCACCGCCCCGGACGAGCAGAACCACCCCCGTCCCCGACACCCCCCAGCCGAGGCAGCCCCCCTCCGCACCTGGCGCGCACCTGCCTCCCTCCGCACTGTCTCCACCAGCAGGAACAGCCCCCGCATCCTCGGGTGCTGCGCCGACAGTCCGCTCCCGTCCGTGCTCACCGGCAGTTCCCAACCACTCTCCGTCCGCAACCGCCCCTTCTCCATGACGCCCCGCCCACCCCCTTGCCGCACCGGCGACCAGCCACCCGGAAAAATGAGCTGGGGGCGTCCATCCGGGTGCATACTGACCCGGTGCGCCAAGCATTCGTCCACGACGCCGTTGTGAGCATGGAGCCGGGCGGCGATGTGAGAGCCCTGGGAGCGTCCAAGCAGCGCAATCGCTGTGGTCATGGGCTACCGCTGGAATTAGTGGTTGATCTTGAAGTGGTGGGGGCCCCGACGGGTGTGTCGGGGTCCTCGGTGTTCTTCTGGGGCAGACCCCGATCGTGACGAACGGGCCGCAGGTCTGGCTGGCGCTGCGGGTAGGTCGCGATGGCGTGCTGTGCGTGGCCGGAGAGTCGGCCCATGACGGCGGGCCTCGTGCGCTGACGGTCGGGGTTCGGGTGGCGCCCTGGCGTCCTGATCAAGCTAGGTCTGCGGCTGCGACGTGTCGCCTTGGGTGCGCAGTTGCTCGTTGATGCGCTGGGCTTCTTCGAGCTGGTCTTCGAGGATGACGATGCGGCAAGCGGCCTCTATGGGGGTGCCATCGTCGACGAGCTCGCGGGCGCGGGCTGCGATGCGCAGCTGGTGGCGGGAGTAGCGGCGGTGCCCGCCCTGGGAGCGGAGCGGGCTGATCAGGCGGTGTTCGCCCAGGGCTCGGAGGAAGGCAGGGGTGGTGCCGAGCATCTCGGCGGCCCGGCCCATGGTGTAGGCGGGGTAGTCGTCATCGTCGAGATTGTCGACGGGGCGGGAAGCGGCAGGGGGCATAGACCTCTTCTTTCGGGGACGCGTCGGGGGGGGGGGGGGGGGGGGGGGGGGCCCCCCCCCCCCCGGGCCCCCCCACCCCCCCCCCCCCCCGCCCCCTTTTTGGGGGGGGGCGGCGGGGGGGGGCGGGGGGGGGGGCGGCCCCCCGGGGCCCCGAGCTTTCAACACCATCTACCGGCGCACTGCGCCGGCCTTCTTCGTCCGCAGGTTCCGCCTGGGAGGGCGGGGCTGCGGGAATCGCGGATGCTTGACCGGGGACCACCTTCCAATCCGGGGCCTGCGGTACCCGGGCGGACTGCTTCCTCGCCCGGGCGATCCTGATGGCGTTCGGCTCCTTACTTTCGGTTACTCGGCTGTACTGCTGGATATCGCGGGTACTGCTCACGGCCCGCTGGGGCCGTGTCCTTCTTGACTGCTTGCACGGCAGTTCGTGTCTGCCGTGCCTACTTCGACTTCCTGGCTACGACGAAAACAGTACCTCTGGGACGAGCCGATGTCTACTGTCGCCACGACAGGTTTTCTGCCGGGTCGCCGTGTGTACTTCTACTACGTGTACACCCGTAAGAGTGCTGTCCTGAGTTCGTCCACCTGGCGGCAGCGGTGGCTGGCTGTTCCGGGACGGGAGGTTGCCGGTGCGTGGAAGATCGCGGAGCGCCCGGCTGTTGCTTCCAGACATGAAGATCGGCGAAGCGTCCAGGATCAGCGGCGTGAGTGCGAGGTCGTTGCGGTACTACGAGGACGAGGGCTTGATCGTCCCTGGTCGTTTCAGCAATGGATACCGCGATTACTGCCGGTCGACCATCGACCGGGTCCTCGCCGTCCGCTCGCTGCTGGAGTCCGGACTGCCCGTGCGGTTGATCAAGGAGATCCTGCCCCACCTCAACCACGGTCGCGATGATGGCGGCACGGACGTGCTGTGCGCGGAGTTCCTCCGCGAGGTGCAGAGCTATCGCGATCGGCTCACTGCCCGCATTGCCGATCTCTGTGCTCAACAGTCAGCACTCGACGCCTACTTGCGAGAGGCCCGATCCACTGACGCATGATCACCGCTTGACCTTGACGCCAGTGTGAAGCTTCTACGTTCCAGTACATGGAGATCGACGAGCAGCAACACAGCCCCGAGCAGACGATGCGGGCCCTGGTCCAGCACTCGCACCGCGGGCCGAAGGACCTGAGCCACACGACGGAACAGCGCCGCCCCATCCCGGGGCCGGGCGAGTATTTGATCCGTGTCGGCGCCGCCGGGGTCAACTTCGCGGATGTCATGCAGACCCATGGAACCTACGCAGGAGGACCACAGGCGCCCTACGTGGCGGGCTTCGAAGCCGCCGGCGAGATCGTGGGCGTCGGGCCGGAGGTCGAAAGTCCCCTCCAGGTCGGCAGCCATGTCGTCGGGGCCGGCCCAGGCGCCTTCGCGCAGTACATGACGATGCCGGCCGCGCAGGTGCTTCCCGTCCCGTCCGGCTGGACGGACGCCGAATCCCTCGGCCTGGTGCTGAACTGGGCCACCGCGTTGGCGGCACTGAAACCGCTGGGTGAGATCAGGGCAGGCGAGGCGGTGCTCATTCATGCCGCGGCAGGCGGTGTGGGACAGGCCGCTGTCCGCCTCGCACGTCACTATGGCGCGCGGGTGATCGCCACGACCTCACCGTCCAAGCACGACACCGTCAAAGCGCTCGGCGCCGACGCGGTCCTGGACAGCGCACACCCCGATCTGGCCGCGGAGATCACCCACCTGACCGGCGGCGTGGACCTGGTACTGGAGTCCGTGGGACAAGCCACCTTCCAGGTCAGCCTGGCGGTCACGAAGCCCTTCACCGGGCGCGTCGTCGTGTTCGGAGCCGCCTCCGGCGACGCCGGCCTGACCACACACGACCTGGTCTTCACTCACCAGGTCCAGGTCAAGGGCCTGCACATCGGCGCGCTGGCATCCGCAGCCCCATCCATCTATGACGAGCTGCTCGCCGAGATCGAGGCACTCATCGCCGACGGCGTGTACACGCCCGGCACCCCCCAGGTCCACCCCCTGGCCGAGGGACCGGCCGTCGTTCAGGAACTCGAAGCGGGCCGGACCCGTGGCAAGCACGCCCTCGATCCGTGGCTCTAGGAACCGGCCGCGACTCACCGAAACACCCCGCTGTCCCCGGAGGGTGGGTTGCGTCTCGTGCAGCGTTGCCAGAACCGCCCGATCGCCCACGTCCCCGCCGAGACGGGGATCTCCCGGAAAGAGCCGCTCCGGGCTCAGCCCCAGGTCTGGCCGGCCGGTTCCTTGATGGTGCGGTTGATCCGGTTGAAGAAGTTGGTCAACGCGATCTCCAGGTTGATCGCGCCGATCTCCTCCTCTGTGAAATGGGCGTTGGCCTCTTCCCAGATCGCGTCGGTGACGCCCTGCGCACCGTCCTGCAACCGGGTGGCGGCCTCTGCCAGCGCCAGTGCCGCGCGCTCTGCATCGGTGTAGAACGGCGCCTCGCGCCACGCCGCCACGTTGTGCAGCCGCTCGTCGGTGTCACCGGCCTTCTTCCCTCCGGCGACACTGGCGTGGACGCACGCCGAGCAGCTGTTGATCTGGCTGACGCGCAGGTGGACCAGTGCGAGCAGCTTCGGGTCGACGCCCCCGGCGGCGATCGCCTTCTGCAGGTGCTGGATCGCGGTCCACACATCGGGGTTGTTCGTGTTCTTGTTCTTGAGCCGGTTTTCCATGTGAGGTGCTCTCCTTCATCGGGTTACCTTGCGGGGCTTGCGCCCGTCACCCCTATGACGGAGCAGCTTCCATGGAGGTAACAACATGCCGGGCACCCATCCCACGGATCCGATCACCGATGCCTTCGAGTCCCACCGCGACCGGCTGCGGGCCGTCGCCTACCGCGTGCTCGGATCGCACGCCGACGCGGACGACGTGGTCCAGGAGGCGTGGCTGCGTCTGTCCCGCCAGGACACCGGCACCATCGACAACCTCGGCGGCTGGCTGACCACCGTGGTCGGCCGCATCAGCCTCGATGTCCTCAGGTCCGGCCGGACCCGCCCGGAAGTCTCTTTCGACGACCGGCTGCCCGAATTCACGGTGACGCTCGACGACGCTCCCGCGCCGGAAGACGTTGTGGCACTGGGGGACTTCGTCGGCCTCGCGCTCCTCACGGTCCTCGACTCGCTGCGTCCGGACGAACGACTGGCGTTCGTGCTGCACGACGTGTTCGCGGTGCCCTTCGCGGAGATCGGCACCATTCTCGGCAAGTCCGCCGACGCGACCAAAATGCTCGCCAGCCGCGCCCGCAGGAAAGCACGAGCCGCCCAGCAGCCGGCAAGCGTGGGACGACGACAACGCGAGGTGGTCCAGGCCTTCCTGGGCGCGGCACGCGAGGGCCGGTTCGAGCAGCTGCTGCAGGTTCTCCACCCCGAGGTGAAGTTCACCGTCCACACCCCGAACGGCCGGTTCGTCACGCTCGGAGCCACCGAAGTCGCCACCCGCGCACGAGTGGCCGGCAGCGCGGCACGAGCACATGCGGCGACCGTCAACGGCCGCCCCGGCGTCATCTCCTGGAGCGAGGACGGCACCCCGCTTTCCCTCCTGGCCTTCACCGTCGCCGACGGCCGCATCACCGAGATCACCGCCGTGGTCGACCCGGCCGAACTCGCGCTCATGGACCTGCCGGACCCGGTGTGACGGCCCACCGGCGAAGGCCGCGCATACTCGAAGCGGTCCACCCCTGATCCCGCCAAGACGTCGGACCTGGCCTCTGAGAAAACCTCACTGTGCGGCGACGGCTGTGGCCACGGGGCCGCGGCAGGGGTGTGGGAAGGCTTCGGCGGGGCCTGTCAGCTGTGTCGGTGGGTGTTGAGCCGGGCGGCCTGGCGTGTGAGGTGGTGGCGTTCGGCGAGGTTGGGTGCCTTGTGGGCGGCTTCGGCGTACAGCCGCGCCGCTGTCGCCAGGTCGCCGTCGCGTTCGTGGAGGTACGCGGCCACCGCGGCGTGGCGGGGCAGTGAGGCGTCCAGCGCCGCGAGCGCCGCCAGCCCGGCGCGTGGTCCGTCGGCCTCGCCGACGGCGACTGCGCGGTTGAGCCGGACGACGGGGCTGTCGGTCAGGCGCACGAGTTCGTCGTACCACTCGACGATCTGCACCCAGTCGGTCTCCTCGGCGGTGGGTGCGTCGGCGTGGAGGGCGGCGATGGCGGCCTGGGCCTGGAACTCGCCCAGCCGGTCGCGGGCGAGGGCCGCCTGCAGGATCTCGACGCCCTCGGCGATCGAAACGGTGTCCCAGCGGCTACGGTCCTGCTCGGCGAGCGGCACCAGGCCGCCGTCGGGAGCGGTCCGGGCGACGCGCCGGGCGTGGTGGAGCAGCATGAGGGCGAGCAGCCCGGCCACCTCGGGGTGGTCGATGGCGGCGGCGAGCTGCCGGGTGAGCCGGATGGCTTCGGCGGCGAGGTCGACGTCACCGGAGTAGCCCTCGTTGAAGACCAGGTAGAGGACGCGCAGCACGGTGGCGACGTCGCCGGGCTGGTCGAAGCGCACGCCGGCGACGGTGCGCTTGGCCCGGCTGATGCGCTGCGCCATGGTGGCCTCGGGCACCAGGTAGGCGTGGGCGATCTGGCGGGTGGTGAGCCCGCCGACGGCGCGCAGGGTGAGCGCGACCGCCGACGACGGCGTCAGCGACGGGTGGGCGCACAGGAAGTACAGCTGCAGTGTGTCGTCCACCGCGGCCGCGGGCCCGGGCGCCGGTTCCTGGTCGAGGAGGTCCTCACGCCGGCGGCGGGCGGCGCCCGCACGGGCCTGGTCGAGGAACTTGCGCCAGGCGACGGTGACCAGCCAGCCCTTGGCATCTCGCGGAGGGTCGGCGGGCCAGCCGCGGACCGCCTCGACCAGCGCGTCCTGCACGGCGTCCTCTGCCGCCGCGAAGTCGGCTCCGCGGCGGACGAGGATGGTGAGAACGCTCGGCGTGAGGCTGCGGAGCAGGGCCTCGTTCATCGGTGAGGGCACTCGGTGGTGGAGGGTGACGCGGCCAGGAACGGGCGCACCTCGAGCCACTCGTGGATCGGCTTCCCGCCCGCCCCGGGAGCGGCCGAGAGCTCCCCGGCCAGCTCGACGGCGCGCTCGTAGCTGTCGACGTCGATCACCATCCAGCCGGCGATGAGGTCCTTGGTCTCGGCGAACGGGCCGTCGGTGACCGGCGGGCGCCCCTCCCCGTCGTAGCGGACCCAGGTCCCCTCGGGGGCGAGCGCCTGGCCGTCGACGAACTCGCCGGTCTTCTCCAGCCGGGCCGCGAAGTCGTTCATGTACTGCATGTGCGCCGAGATCTCCTCCGGCGTCCACTGGTCCATCGGCACGTTGTTCACCGGAGCCGGGGCGCCGCGGTAGTGCTTGAGCAGCAGGTACTTGGCCATCGTGGTTCTCCTCGGTGCTGGTGCGACCCATTGTGGTCGCGTTCACCTCGGGGACGGAGCCGGTCACGCTTTCTCGACATCGCCGTCGGATTTTTTTTGGGCTCTCGTGGATGCGCCTGGCTGAGCCGTCTCATGGTGCCGGGGTCCACGGCGTGGCGCGAGGGCGAGAGGGAACGAGGCCTTCCAGGACAGCGGCGGCCACGAGGGTCCTTGAGCCGCTTCACACCTGCCCGGTCCCCGAGGCCGCCGAGCCCGGGGTCGGTGGCACGGGTCTCGCTTCGCGGTGCCGGTGGGGCGCCGGAGCGGCCGGAGTCGACGTCGACGCCCCGGGCGCCGACGGGGTGAGCGGGAGGCGGGAGGAAGCGGCAGCGGCGAGGGCCTTGCGGTGTTCGCCGCCGTATGGGCTCCGGACGAATCCGGCGAGGACGCACAGCCCGTGGGGGCTCGCGACCTCACGACTGGGGGAGGGGCGGCTCTGGAGCATGCCTGTTCGACGTCATGTGGCTGGCACACCGGTAAGCTGGTGGCCTGCGGCAGCCTGCTGTGGTTGCTGCGCGGTGGTGGGGCTCGCCGTACCCGAACCGCGGCATCGGTGCCGCCAACAGTCCCTACTTGTGATGAAGACGCGTCTGCATGCCCGGGCGCCCCACGAGTAGGAGACGAATGTCGATGACGGCCCCACGCGATCAGATCACCGAGCCCATGGATCCCGACGTTGACCTGCATGTGCCTGCCCAGCGCCGCGAACTGGTTCGCGGGCAGGCATCCGTGATCGCGGTCGTCGCGGTCGGCGGCGCCATGGGGGCAGCAGCCCGCTACGGAGCCTCCCTGCTGTGGCCTACCGCCACCGGCGCCTTCCCCTGGACCACACTCACGGTGAACACGGTCGGCTGCGCGATGATCGGCGTCCTCATGGTCCTCATCACGGAGGTATGGGCCGCTCATCGGCTCGTGCGCCCGTTCTTCGGCACTGGCGTGCTGGGCGGTTTCACGACCTTCTCCACCTACACGGTCGACATCCAGCACCTGGTGCAGATCGACCACGCCCGCACCGGCCTGGCCTACCTGGCCGCCACGCTGATCGCTGCCCTCGCCGCAGTGTGGTGCGCGGCCGCGGCGACCCGCCGCCTGATCTCTGGGAGGACGAAGTGACACGACTGCACGGTTTCGCCCTGCGCGTGACCATCTTCATCGGCGACGACGACACCTTCCGGCACAAGCCGCTCTACAGCGAGATCGTCCACCGCGCCCACAAGGCCGGGCTGGCCGGCGCGAGCGTGTTCAAGGGCATCGAGGGTTTCGGCGCCTCTTCCCTGATCCACACCAGCAGACTGTTGTCGCTGAGCGAAGACCTGCCGGTGGCGATCGTCATCGTCGACGACGAAGCCCGCGTCCGTGGTTTCCTTCCCCAGCTGGACGAGCTGGTCACCGAAGGGCTGGTCATCCTCGACGACTGCGAGGTCATCCGCTATGTCGGCCGGGAGAAGGAGAAGAAGAGCAAATGAACTGGCTCCTGATCATAGCCGGGGCGGTGGTGGGAGCACCGCTGCGCTACCTGACCGACCGTGCCGTGCAGGCCCGGCACGACACCGTCTTTCCCTGGGGCACCTTCGCGGTCAACGTGGTCGGCTGTCTCGTCCTCGGCCTGCTGTCCGGTGCCGTCACCTACGGTGCCGCCTCGCACCGGGTGCAGCTGCTGCTCGGTACCGGCTTCTGCGGAGCCCTGACCACCTACTCGACCTTCTCCTACGAGACCCTGCGCCTGGCGGAGAGCGGGGCACGGTTCCTCGCCGCCGCCAACGTGATCGCCAGTGTGGTCGCCGGCCTGGGCGCGGCGTTCGTGGGCGCGGCCTTGGCCCAGGCGGTATGGGGGTGAACTCCGCGACGGTGCGCCGCTGCTCGGCGCGGCGGGGGATCAGGGCGGGGTGCGTGCTGGTCATCTCTGCGCGGGTCGGTAAGGCGGTGCGCCCCCAGCCAAGGGCACCCTGCTCTGACGGTTATAGTCCGGCCCTGGGCATGCTGGCCCTGCCTGGGGTTGCCACGCTCGGGGTGTTGTTGTGGCTGCGGGGCCGCGTGGCGGACCCTGAGGCGTACGAACGCGAGGCAGCAGTCGCGATGCCACTGCCGGCCTTGGATGGTCGCCTGCCTCGGCGTTCTGGGCGTCCACGGCGTTCACCGCGGCGACCACGACCGGGTTCGCCACCTTCGATGTGCCTCTGACCTGCACTGGCGCGGAACGCGAGTGCGGCTGCAACCACCTTCACCTTCACCACGGACGCCGGTGCCCTGCTGCTGGACATCGCGGTGGACGAGGTGCATGCACCGGTCCCGGAGGCCCTGGCGGCCCGGGCGGGCGCTACCGGTGAGGAAGCACCTGCGTTCCTGCGAGCGGCGTGGCCTGCTGGCCGAACCCGAACGCAGCCCGTCCGGCCGCCGCTCGTAGGGGGCGAGGCGGTGACCGCGCTGCGCGGGATCAAGGCTGCCCAATGGCTGGGCTTCGCGATGGAGAAGGTTGCCGAGCTGCTGGAAGCCGGCCGCCACGGTCAGGGCTGCCCAGTCGCCGGCCTCCAGGAGCGCGCGGCTGCATCTATGTCTTTTCGGAGATTAGCGACGGAGAGCGGGAAAAACCGTGAAAATCGGAGATGGGAGAGACCGCGAAGGGGTCAAGCGGCGACAACGGAGGGGTGGGGAGGCCCGGTGCTGGTCGATGTTTCCGTGTTGGGGGAACGGCGACGTGAGGTTGAGTTGGAGCCGCTCGACGAGGTTCTGGAGGAGGTGCGAGGGAGCGACCGGCAAAGGGAGCTGCGGCTGTTGCTGGGCAAGCGGAACCGGGTGGCGGTCGCGGGACCGGTGGTTCGGCCGTTTGAGGATGTGCCTGATCCTGGGATCCTGGAGCGGGTGGGTTTTGCGGATCCACGATTCGTGGTGCTGCTGGCCTCGGTCGCCTGCGTGCCGGATCCGGCATGCAGGTTCGCCTGGGTACGGGTGGAGGTGTCGCTGGGCGACGATGTTCCTGCTGGTGCGCCGCGCCCGGTGGCGTGCGGGTTCTTTCCCGAGCGGACCGATGACCGAGTACCGGAGGTGCGGACGCTGGAGTGGAGCGCGGATCTGTCGGTGGAGGCGCTCGGGATTCCCGTCGGTCCGGGGCTGAGCAGGACGGCGACCACAACGTCGGAGGTGGCTCGCCTGCAGCACCGTGTCATGACGTTCGGCCGGTTCGGTTCGCAGCCCGCGTGGCATTTCGCTCAGACGAGCGCTGCACCCGAGGTCACCGGTGATCTTCTCTTGTCACTGGTCATCGCGGTTCCGTTCGGGGTGCGGGCTGAGGCGTCGTTGACGGTGGCTGCCGAGGCAGAGCTGCGGGACGTCCCGTTCCGGTTGCCTTTGGTGACGCGGCGCAGCGGCAGCGGACTGGGCGGCGGCGTGGTCTCTTTGAGCGTGTCGTGAGCCAGCCGACGGTCGATCTGTTCGCCGAGGGGACAGTTGGGCAAACGATCGCAGCGTCGATCGTCGCGGACGTGGCTCTGTTTGGCGGCGGCGACCTGTCTGGGGGGCTTCCGGCGGAGGTATTCCTACTGGACGGGCTCGGGTCGGAGCTTCTGGGCCGGCTGTTGGCCGAGGTCGAGCGGTCCACGGTTCGGAACTCGCCGGCCCGGGCCATCGCGCTGGCTGAGGCGGTACTTGCCCTGGTCGGCGGCGATTCCGAGCTGGCTGAGGGCGCGATGCGGTGTGTGGCCGGTGCATATGTGGAGCTGGGCGATCCGCGGACGGCTGAGGAGACCTTGCTCGCCTACCGCCGACATCATGCTTCGGGGCTGTCGGCTGCGAGTTACGAAGTTCTCGGTGGGGCACTGCAGGCGCAGGAACGCCTCTCCGAAGCGCTGGGCGCCTTCCTGGAGGGCGCGCGGGCAGCGGATCCCGAATCGGCCACGACCTGGCGCCTGCTGCGCTTGGCAGCCGACTGCTTCTTGCGGCTGGGCGATTTTGTCCGGGCACATGACTTCGTCGTCGGGCGTCTGCTCGAGGTAGCGCTGCGGCTGGAGGACCCTGCGTTGCTCAGCTCGTCCTGGGGGCTGATCGGCCTGGTCAGGATGCAACTGGGTCTGCTTCCGGACGCGCGTGAGGCCTCTGGCCGAGCGCTCGACTACGCCCGCTTGGCCGGCAGGGCCCAGGACGAGAGCGACTGGCTCGGCAACCTCGGCAGCATTGCGCTGTTGGAGGGTGACGCGGAGGAGGCCGTAAGGCTGCACAGCGAGGCATTGGCGCTGTCGCACCGCACTGCGAACCCCGAGTCAGTCGGTATGGACCTGGGAAACCTGGCAACCGCGCACACCTCGCTGGGTCAGTGGGATCGTGCGATCGAGCTGCGGCAGGAGGCGATCCGGGTCGCCGAGAACAGCGGCGACGCCGAGCGGCTCGCCGAAGAGCACCGGCGGCTGCGCGATCTGTTTCTGCATCTGGGCCAGTGGCGACGGGCGGTGGCTATCGATGAGCTGCTCAACCAGGTGGTGCCACTTGCCGCCCCACCCGGCGTCGTGCCGGCGCCGCAGCCCGAGGCACCGGTACCGCGCAGGCCTCCTCCGACACGGATCGAGCCGACGGACTTTGAGCTGGCTATGGTCCGGGAGACCAGCGCGCTGATCGCAGCGCAGGAGCACGCCCAGGCCCGGCAGGTCGCCGAGCGGTTCGTCAGGGCACATCCCGACAACGTGGCAGGGCTGTTCCAGCTCGGGCTCGTCCTCAACGAATCCGGCGATTATGAAGCCTCGCTGGAGGCCTACGACCGGTGCCGGGCCCTGGCGCCGCGGTTGACGCGCCTGCACCGCAACATGCTGAACTCCTGGAGGGGACTGGGCGATCTGGACACCCCCCTGTGGACCTACCGAATGGCGATCGCCGATGACCCGTTCGATCCGTTCCCGCGCCTCATCCTGGCCGTGCTCCTGGTGAGCCTCGGCCGGCACGAGGACGCCGTGCGGGAGGCACGGGAGGCGGTCCGCCTGGACAGCGAGGTGTGGGACTACCAGTACGCGCTGTGCCAGATTCTGTCGGATACCGCGACGCAACTTATGCCCGTCACGGACGAGGAGATCGAGGCCCCATTGGAGGCCTATCAGTCCCAGCTGGCAGGCCTGTTCGACTCCCTGCCCGACGAGAGCGATCCGGAGGCCGATCCGGGAGTCATGGACGATGCTCGACTCGGTCCCGCCGTCGAGGAGGACCGCACCGCACGGCTTCAGGCGTGGGAGAGCGCGTGGTCGTGGGTCGAAGAGTCCGTGGTCGAGCTCGACCGGCTGGTCGCAATGGACGAGGAGTTCCGTCCCTCGGCACTGAAACTCAAGGGCGAACGTTGCTACCGGATGGCCCATCGGTCGGTGTTCGCCAATCACACGATCCTTGGCTCGATGATTGACAGCCGAGAGGCCTGGCTACTGGGGCACGCGGCCGCGGCGTTCGCATCCGCGGCGGTCCTGGCACCCCAAGCCGGCATGGAGGAGGCCTTCCTCGACGTGCTCCGCACAGTGGGGTCGCCGGACGACCCGCTGGTCTGGGTGCACTTCGCGATCGGCATGTCGGACGCAGGAGATTGGGAACGGGCAATCACCTCGTTGGAGATCTATCTGGAGGAGCACCCGCCGCACCCAGAGGTGCTCTACCAGCTGGGACAGTTCTTGACGCGATCAGCCGGCGACCTGGAACGGGCGCAGGCGTGCTTCGCCCAGGCCGCCGCGCTGGAGCCGGACGAGGGTCGGTTCACGGGCGCGCTCGCCTTCATTACCCGACAGATCGATGGTGACGCCGAATGAACGAGGTATGGGCCCACATGGCGGCCGCCGCGTCGGAGACCGAGCTGGAGACGGTGCTGTCGGGCCTAGGCGACGATACTGCGCCGACCCGGCATCTCCTCGATCTGGCCGATCGGCTGGAAGAGATGTTCTCGCCGAGCGCCATGATCACCGTGTTGGAGCTCGCCGTCCGTGCGGCCCGGGCCGCGGGCGCCGAGGAACTGGCAGCGACAGCCCGTCTGCGACGTGACGCGCTGCTATCGGCGATGGACCTCGATCGCCGGCACTCCGACAAGGCACTGGAACGGGTTGATGAGACAGCGGCTGCGCTCGACGCCGTCGGCGAGCCGCTGCGGGCGGCAGACGCCCGGCTGCACGCAGCGGTCTCCCTGGCCGAGCGGGGACTGATCGACGACAGCTCCCTCCGCGCTCACCGCGTGATGGATACGCTGCAGTCCGTGCCAGGTGCCTTGGCGCAGGCTGGACAGTCCACCATGGCCGCTCCTCTGCTGCCCGGAAGTCTGGCTGTCCCCCGGCTGCTCGTGCTCGCTGGGACGCTGAGCAACGCCCCCTGTCCTCGCCCATCCGGCGCGGTGGCCATCGCCCGCATGCACAAGATGCTGCGGGAGAGCGGATGGGAGGACCTGTCCACCGCGTGCGCGCACCACCTGGGTGTGCTGCTGGCCCGACTGGGCGCACCGGAGTCGGCGCTGAGCGTGCTTCGCGACCACCTGGCTGTACGGCCGCGTTCGGCCGAAGGGGCAGCTGTCCTTGCACGCGCCCGGTTCTGGTACGCCGTGTCCCTGCAGCGCACAGGCCGGTCCGACAGCGCGCTGTCGAAGTTCCACTGGCTGTCCAGCGATCGTGAACCAGAACTGCGGAGCCGGGTGAAGGCGCAGGCGGCGAGCCTGCTGATCAGCGAGGGCGAGCCGGCGGAGGCACTCAACGTCCTCTCGGAGGAGCCGCGTTCGAGCATGCTAATGCGAAGCCTGCGGGCGCTCGCGGAGGCGTCGTTGCATGTGCCGGTGCACGCCTCGGATCTCGGCGAAGAAGGTCCTCACGACCCCGACGACGTCCACTGGGCACGGCTGACGTGGGTGCACGCGGTGGCTCTGAGTGATCCGGCCGCGGCACAGTTTCCCGACATCAGCCCGGACGATCTGGGCGACCGAGGCTTGGTCGCGGTCTGGCATCGCGTACGCGGCGAGGTGTGCATGGCGCATGGCGACGCCGCAGGGGCGTTGAAGCACTTCACGGCCGCGCTGGAGGAGGTCCTCACCCCTGTGGAGGTGAAAGGCTGGCGCGAGATGTGGTCCGGCCTCCCCGACACCGTTGCGGACCGGCTAGTACGCCTGTCCACCGAGCGGGCGATCCGAACCGGGTCCGGCCTCGGCGCGGATCTGTGGTTACGCTGTGCAGCTGCCCAGGAGGCTTTGGGCCAGGACCCGTCGCAGTCCTTGAGCCGAGCCCTGGAGGCGGCGTCCGTCCGTAACAACCACGCGGTCTCCTTCGCAGCGCTGCTCGCCTCAGCCCGCTGGAACGAGCGAGCCGGCCTGCCCAGGTGGCGGGCCGACCTGGAGCGTGCCGCCGATCTGATCGAGGGGCTGCGAGATCGGCTGAGGGACGAGCAATTGCGGCTCTACGCCCTGCCCGAGCAGGACATGGTGTACGCCCAGCTGCTGGAGGCCGCGCTGGCCGACGGCGACCTGAATGAGGCGCTGCGCGTACTCGAACGGGCCAAGGCACGGACGCTGTTCGACCAGGCAGAGGCAGGCGGCCCAGGTCTGCAGAGACTGGGAGCGGCCGAAGCAGGTGAGGCCGAGGCCCTGCGCGGGCGGATCATCCGAGCACTGCATCGCGGGTTCGGGCGTCCATGGGAGTCCTCGGAAGTCGAGGCACTGACCCGGCGACTGGCTTCGCTGTACCGGGGGCGGCAGCGGCGCCCGCTCGGTGCCCGCGCGGCGGCCACGCCTCGCGAGGCTGTCGAGGCGGCGACGGACGGAACCGCAGTCCTGCACTACTTCTGCGGGCCCGATCGGATCACCCTGGTCGTCGTGGTCGATCAGGTCGCCCGTCAGGTGCGGCTGGACATCACGCCGCAGGACGTGCGTGACCACCTGGAGGTATGGGACGCCGAACGGCGGATCCGAGCCACGCCGCACAGCCTTGCCGCGCTGTATGAGGGGCTGATCGCACCAGCTGAAGGCCTGCTGGCCGCGATGCGGCGTCTGCTGGTTGTGCCGCACGGTGTCCTGCACGCAGTGCCGTTTGCCGCGCTCCGCGGCTGCAGCGGGTATCTCATCGAGCATAGGACGGTCGTGCTGGCACCCAGTACGGCGGTGGCCGTCCGGGCCGGCCGTCGGCTCGGCGAGAGGCCGGACGGGGCGGGGTCGTGCGCGCTGGGCCTGGAGAGCGTGTCCTACCTGCCGCTTCCCGCGCTGCCGTGCGTACCCGAGGAACTCGACGCGCTGGAGCGGGTGTTGCCCAGGCTGGAGCGGCTCGAACGCGGCCGGGCCGACCGGCGGGCGCTGCTGTCACTCGACGGCCCCGTGGATGTCCTGCACTTCGCCTGTCACGCCGAGTTCGACGCCCGTGACCCGCTGTTGTCGCGGTTCTACCTGTCCGACGGGCCGGTCTATGGGTATGAGCTGGCGGACCTGCGGGTGCGTCCGCGGCTGGTTGTATTCAGCGCCTGCGAGACGGCCCTGGCCGAACGGCTGCCAGGCGATGAGATGCTGGGGCTGATCCGGCCGTTCCTGTCGCTGGGCGCGGGGGCCGTGGTCGCCGCACTGTGGGAGGTGCCCGACGCCTCGACCACCGCGCTGATGGCGTCGTTCTACGATGCCTACGCGCGCGACCCGCACGATCCTGCCGCCGCCTTGCGAGCCGGTCAACTGGCTTTGCTCGCATCGCCTCGGTTCTCCCACCCCCACTACTGGGGCTCCTACGTCGCGATCGGCGGTACCGGTGAACGATGAGCGGACCGGCCCGCGGGAGCGCATGGCCGAACGACTGCGCGCCTTCCTGGCCGACGAAGGGTTCGGCTCGCTCGCGGCAGGGCTGTTGTTCGCCCATGCCCGCCAGTACTCCACCGTGTGGACAGCGAAGTTGCTCCATCCCACCGGGCACGCCGTCCTGCAACTGTTCGTCTACGATCTGGCGGCCGACCCGATCACGGTCGTCGACGCCCACGAGGAGCGCCTGGCGCTCACCGAACTTGACTCGCCGCTGGTCCCGCGGCTGCTCGGCGAGCTGTTCGCGCCCGATCTGGCGATCCTGGCCGTAGCTTCGGCCTCGGACGCCGAACTGCTGGCCGTGCTGCGGGACAGCGGCCAAGAGACGCTCGACATCATCTATGAGCCGGACCTCGACCGGCTCGTCGGGGTCGATCACATCCATCCACTGGACGGCAGGTGGGCGCGGACCTCACTGATGTCCCGTAGCCGGGCTGTGTCTCTCGCCGGATTGATGCAGCGACTCGCGGGCGCCATCGGAGCATCGGCCGATCGGCCACATGTGCCGGTCTTCTTGCACGTCGCCGAGGTCGAGGCCCTGGATGTCCGCTCACCCCTGCCCCTGCCGGAGTACGCCGAGTTGGCGACCCTGACGGCAGTCATCTCATCGCTGCAGCCGCTCGGGACGAGTCCGTCCGAGGTGCACCCGCGCGGGTTCGCCGAGCGGCTGTTCGCCACCCTGCACGCCGTCCACGGCCTCCCAGCGACGTTGAGCCGTGCTGGTAGATGTTCGATCCACATCGACGACATAACCCCGAGGGGTGAACTCAGCGACGTCTACTACTTCACCGACGGTGCGCAGACGCCCGACCTGCCGCGGGCGCAAACCAACGACCTACTCCAGGCGATCGAGTTGCTGGACGGGGTCTTCCTCGCGCCTGACGGTCTTCGTGCCGCGGTGGAGGCCGCCATCGATGTCTATGCCGCACACGGAGCCCGCATGCATCTGGAACGGCTGACCGCTGGTTTCGCCGCCGACCGGTCGGCGGCCCTGAGCTTGGCCGATGGGCTGCGCAGGGCCCGCCGGTGAATGAGCTTCCTCAGCGTTGCCGCTCCAAGGTGAGGACACCTTTGACGAATGACGTCATACGGTTCGGACTGCACCGTGATCTGCTCAAGATCCGTCAGGACTTCAGGTGCGCGACGCCACGCTCGACCGGTACTCGTGCCGCGGCCGGCGTCCCCACGGCTCGGCCCCCGGGCCACAACAGCCGCCTGCCCGGAGCACTCGGCGAGAGTGCCGTCCAGCGGGACGAAGTCCGCCTCGCCCCTCCCGCAGGACCTTGAGCAGCCCTGGCGCACGTTCGCCAGTGCCGCCATCGCGCGAGTGCATGGGCGACATTGAGTGCGGCAGGACAGATGACCAACGAGGCGCCCGAGCAGCGTGGTTGAGACGTCAGGCATCTCGATCAACAGCCCGGGGCCTCGCTCGTTGCGCTTTGTGGACGTTCACCTGATCGGCGGCCGGCTCGAAGAAGTTCAATCAACCATTCGACTTTCGGAATCTTGCATGATCCCGCAACTTGTGACAGCAACTGGCAGACTCTACGAGTTACTGCCGAGAATCCACGTCAACGGGAGAACGGCGCTGACTGTGCGATCTACCTGTTGAAAGTGGTTCTCCGCTCCCAGGTTGCCTCTGGGAACCCGCGCGTGCTCACTACGTGCGGGTCCCGGAATTCTGAGCCGCAGCACATGGGAACCCATACGCGAATTCCGAATGGGCAGGGCTCCGCGCTCGCCAGGTAGGCCACGACGAGGCGGATCAGCTCGGGCAGCAGGTTGGATGGCATCCGGAGTCGCTGTGCCCCGTACGCAGCAGCTGGGTGCGGGAGCGGGGATCAATGGGCAGCCCCCCGATCTGGGGTTGGGGGCCCACGGCACTGTAATCGAGGGCTGACACGTCGTTCGGCGCCATGCGGAAGGCACGTCGTCCGCATACGTTATGGCGATTTTGCTTGGGAGGCTGATGAATTGTGGTATTTATCAGCGAAGCGTCGGCAGCAGCGCCTTGGCACGGGCATCTGCGTTCCTCATCCGTCCGGGCAGCCTCAGCCGTCGTGCTGACTCCATCTGAGGAGGAGACGCCTCATGGACAAGTTCGAGCTCACGATCACAGATGTCGGCAACATAGTTCGCGATCTTCGCGCCGTTCCCGCGGAGGAGCCACAACCAGTGGTGGTGTTCGACCCGGTCACTGGCACCTGGGTGATCAAGTGGGTGATCCCGGACCCACATCCCCTGACAGGCGTCGACCGCACGGACATCGACTACGCCACGATCACGGATGAATCCGTCGGCGCGTTGCGTGAGTCGATGGAGTCTCTGAAGACGACCGCGAGCCCAGCCCAGATGCTCCTCCTCTCCGCTGACCTCGTGGATCACGCGCGGGCGTTCGAGGCGGTGGGTCGCGTGGAGGCGGCGTCCTCCTTGGAGGTGGAGGCAAGCACCCTTGTCGGTATCGCCCTGAGCCGTCTGGGCCGCCGATGATCCGAGGCCGCTGACCATGGATTCCTCGTTGACGCCGGCCGTGGTGCTGACCGGGTATGGCACTGTCGAGCTCTTCGGGCGGGAATCGGATGGCTCACTGCAACACTGGTGGCGCGACGACGGGACGTGGCGGGTCGAGAATCTCGGCGGCCGCCTGCTGTCGGCGCCTGCCGCGGCGGTCCTTCCCGATGGCACACTCACCGCGTTCGCCGTCGTCGACGACGGCGTGCGGCTCGATGACGGCTCCGCCCTGCCGAGAGGCAGCCTGCGGTGCTGGCGGCGTACGCCGCAGGGATGGCAGATCGAAAGCCTGGGCGGTGTCGTCGTCGGAAGTCCGGTTGCCGACCGGAACGTGGTGTACGCCCGCGGTGCGGATGCGTCGTTGCAGCGGTGGCGCCACGATGGGCACGCATGGATCGGCCCGGAAAACCTTGGTGGGTACCTCGCCACCGACCCGGCGATCATCACCGGGCATGCGGACATGGCCGGCACCCGGGTCTTCGCTCTGGGCCTCGACCACGTCCTGGTCGAGTGGTACGGCGAGGGAATGACGTCGTTGCGCGAACACGGCGGCAGTTTCCATGGGCCGGACTTCGGCGAGCTCAACGCCCCCACCGCCGTGGCGGAGTTCCCCGGCAGGGCCGATGTGATCCTCAAGCTCCCCGACGAGTGGTCGCCCGGCGGAGTCGGGAAGCTCTACAAATTCGCATGGGAGGGCGAGCACGGCCCGTGGAACGACACTCTCCCCGGTGCGGTGACGCTGTCCCCGAGCGCGGTGTCCCGGGGGCAGGACTGGATCGACGTCTTCGCGCGGAGCGACACGGGCACCCTCCTGCACTGGGCCTGGGAGTCACCCGAGCTCAGCGACGCGGCTCTGGCGTCGCCGCCGTACTCCTGGCCGGAGCCCGACGATCTCGGTATGGCGCTGGACTCTGCACCCGCGGCTGTCGCCTACAGCTCCGGCGCTGAGGACTTCGGCATCGAGGTGTTCGCCCGTGGCGAGGACGGTGCCGTCCTCCACTGGATGAACTGGGACGGCTGGCAGGAGCCACTGCCGCGCACGCCCGAGGTCCGGCTCTTCCCCACGCCGCCGGACCTGCTGTTGGTCCGCCCGCACGACATGGTCGTACTCGGGATCCGATGGCGTGGGATGGAGGTCCGTAACTCCGGAAACACGGCCAGTCTGGTTCGCACCGATCCCGACGCACGCGTGGTGGTGAGCTTCCCGCCACAGCATGTCGCCGAGAACACCTTCGGGCCCGGTTACGAACTCGATCGCGAGACCGGGCACGCGGAGGCACGTCTCGCCGGACTCAGCTGGCTGGCCTTCGACGTGCAGGGCGACACCCCGATTCCCCTGACAGAGGAGGGCATTCTCACCGCGCTTGCCGAGGGGCCGCTGGTCCTCGCCGAGCCGGGCCAGGCCGATCTCGCGATCCGCAGTGTGGTGGAGATTCCGTTTCGGATGCGGATGGCGCCCGGTGCCGAGGGCAACGAAGCGGTGCGGTGCACGCACGCGACCACCCCGGTTGAACACCCGGCCTCAGGGGCCGTCGGGCTGTGGGTCACGCGGCTGTCCGGCCGGTCCGGTCCCCACGAATCGGAACGCGTGTTCCTTCGCCCGGTCGACCCCGGCCTCGCGGCGTCCGACGATCCTCCGGGCCTGACCCCACCGCTGTCCCGCGCCGGCCGGACCAATGTGGCCCAGCACGGTCGACTCCGACCGGCGTCCGCGTCCCGGCTCGAGCTCACCGCCCTCGGCGGGACGCTCGTAGGAGAGGGGGATTGGCCCGGGTTCCAGTGGAAACACCGGACGGCACTCGGGCGGGACGCCGAAGTGGAGGTGCAATGGAAGGGGATCCTGTACCCCTTCGGTCACCGGGCGGTCTACCAGGAACTGACCGAGCGCCGGTTCGACCCGGCCGAGGGCCAAGCCGTGGCGGCTCTGCGCAAGGTGAAGCGGTTGGTCGTAACCGAACCGGTGCGGACGACAGCTGAAGACCCGGCCGTCCGTCGTCAGTTCCCCTTCTCCCAGGCGGAGGTGGTTCGGACCGTTGTAGATCTGTCGGTGCAGGGCCACACGTGGTACCAGCACCATCTACCCGCGAATGCGACCGGCGTCCTGCGTCGGCGCATCCGGCAAGCGCAGGACCAGGCAATCCGGGTTCTGGCGGAACTGGCTGCACCGACGACGGGGGAAACCCCGCAGCATCTCATCGAATTCTTCGGTCCCGAAGGAATGCTGGCGCTGGGTGAGACGATCCTGACGGACCCGAGCCATGAGCTCCATGCCGCTGTGGTCGCTCAGTGGGCACCGCTCAAGGAGGCCGTTGACCGCCTGGAGCAGCAGGCGGCCGCTGAAGCGCCGTACAGGATCGACGTCTTCTTCCCCGAAGACGGGCATGGGCTGGAGCTGCCCGTGCGGTTGTCGGGCGCGAACGGCGACATCGACACCGTCGTGCCGATGATCTTCGTTGCGGACATCCGCCTCGCGCCCGACGCCGAGGTCCCTGAGCCTTTCTCGTCCCTGACCGATGACGAGATCGCAGACAAGCTGGCGAATCTCTACGCATCCCTTGGGGACATTCCGTTGCCGGGCACTCGGATCGACCTGGTCGCGCATCGCGACGGAGCTGCCCCCGCAGATGTCCTGGAGGTACATCGGCTCGCCGTCGAGGCCGGCCGGGACCACGCCACCGGCGAGGTCTGGCCCCGTATTTCACGCTTCGAAGTAGCCCTTCCGGCCCTGCGCGCACTGACCGAGCAGGCCCTGACCGTGCCTCTCGTCTACAACGACGCGTATCTCACCCAAGGCGACCTGACCATTCCTTTCGACATCGCCCGAACCGGCGAGGAGGCTGCTGGGCTGACCGTGGACTTCGCGAAGAACGCCGAACGGGCTGGGGGGCTGGTCGTGCCCACCTTCGTGGCGGACGGGATCTCCCGCGAGCGGGGGCTGTGCAACCGGGCGGGCCTGATATCCCTCGATCCGAGGCGGCTCTTCCTGGACCAGGCGACGCTCTTCGGGTTCCCTCTGGCCGACCTGATCGACACCGCTGCCCGGTTCGACGCTCCGACCATACTGGCGGACGGTCCTACGACGTCACTGCGGTTCACGGCACGGCTGAAGGGCACAGGGCCTTTCGTCGTGGCGGAGGCGCCGTCCGTGTCGGAGGTCGTCCTGGACGTACGCCTGGCCGTGCCCGGCCCGTCCGCCACATCACTCGACGCACAGTTGCCCTCGCCGGAGGCGATCGACGCCAAGGTGAGCTGCCTGATCACCAATTTCGGGCTGTCACTGCCGGTGATCGACCTGTGGTTCGACGAGGTCTCCTTCGAGCACCGGCCGGGGACGGATCCGGAGGTGAGGATCCGCAACGTCCGGGCAGAGTTCGGCTCCGACCTCAAGTTCCTCGCCGGTCTGACAGATGCGCTCGCCGCATTCGGTCTGGGCAGCGCGGCGCCCCTTGTCGATGTCGGCCCGAGCGGGGTCACCGGCAGGTTCGAGCTCGCTCTGCCCAGTGCACCGGCGGGCGCGTTGGTGCTGCGGAACATCCGTTTCCGGGCGGAGCTGGTCGTACCGTTCCAGCCGACACCCGACCGGCCGATCTCGGTCTCCCTGGCGTTCGCGAGCCGTGAGAATCCCTTCAGCCTGAGCGTTCTGATGTTCGGCGGAGGCGGATACGCGTACCTTGAGTTGGGCCCCGCAGGAATCCGCAGGGCGGAACTCTGCCTCGAATTCGGCGCCCTCGTCGCGGTGGACTTCGTCGTCGCCAGCGGCGAGGTGCACGCACTGGGCGGCGTGCGTGCGGTGGTGGTGGGCGACGACCTGAGGCTGAGCGGTTACATCAGGTTCGGTGGTGTGATCCAGGTACTGGGGTTGGTGTCGGTCTCGGTGGAGCTCACCGTCGGGCTCACCTACGACAGCGCGACCCGTGAGCTCCTGGGCCGGGCGACCCTCGTGCTCGAGATCGACTTGACGCTCTATGCCACCTCGGTCGAGATCGACTCCGGTGTGTGGCGGCTCGCCGGCGGCGGACCCGGCCCCTCGGGCGACAATGTCCGCGAGTTGGACCGGGCGGATGCGGACGAGGCGGCCTTCGAGCGCTACCGGCAGCACTTCACGAGGCGGGGATGAGGCGATGAACGAGTTGGTGGTGGTTTCGGTACCCTCCGGCCCATTCGGGAACGGCACGGCGTCACTCGCCGTGGTCATGGTCCCGAAGCTGGCGGACGGCGCGACCCTGGCCGACCATCCGGCGCTCCTCGACTGGCCCGACACCGTTCGCCGTCTGCGCTTCTCCGTGCATGTCTCAACCGACGTCGAGTGGGAGTGGGACGTTCCGGCCGGGCTCACCGTTCCGGACTCCCACACGTGGCAAACGGTGTTCCCGCGCACCACGCCTGTCGCCCTGGGGGCGCGGCCCGACTACGGGGCCCTCAACCGCGAGGTCCACCCAACCTCCCGGCGCGCTGCGGACATTGTCGGCACCTACCAGACATGTGCGCGGGCCCTTGGGGATCCGGCAGTCGTACGCGAGCGGCTGCGAGCGGGAAGCTGGGAAGGGCGCATGCCCGTCAGCGGCGTGAGGGCGGATCAAGAGGACGCAGCCCGCACCGATCGACCGATCGAGTTCCACCAGGCCGTGTCGATTCTGCGGGAGCATCCGGCGCTGCAGCGGGTACTGGGGCTTGTCGTCGACCTGCCGCTGCCGCCGGACGTCCCGCGGGGAACGGGGCGAATCCGGGTGTCCTGTGCCGGGGTGCCACCGGAGTTCACGGTTCGGTCGCCCGCGACCTGGTTCGAGCTCCGGGACGGCATGTTCCTGCCCACGACACCGGATCAGGTACGGCGCTCGGATGCCGTGTACGACGGGTTCCTCGACATTGCCGGAGCGGGCCTGCTGGCACCGGGTGAACCGCCGGCCTGGAGTGTCGTGACCTTCGACGTGGACGCCGCGACCGACGCCCTCGGCTCCGCCAAGACCACGCTCACCAGTACCGACCGCGCGGCTCTCCCCGGCCTGCGCTCGGCTGGGATCCTGTTGCTGCGAGCCGGGCGTGACGCGGACCTGGAAGCGAGGAATCGTGCGGCCGCCGTCAACGCTTCGCTCGGGACGCTGAACGACGCGGGGCTGACCGCGGAAGACTTGGTGCTCGGCTATCGGCTGGACATCTGGCAGCCGGACCTCGGCTGGACGTCGGTGTGTCGGCGGACCGCGGAATACCTGCTCGAAACTGGCGAGGGCGAACGCTCACTAGGAGCTCCGGTCGCGGAGGAGGCCCACGTCAAAGCCAATGCGCTCGCTGTACAGCACGTCGCCCCGGCCCGTGCCGGGCATCAGCAGGAGAGGCAGGCCACGACCGCGATTCTGCGGGGCGACGAGGTCGTCGTCCGGTGGAACGGCTGGAGCCTTGCCCTGCCCTCTGCGTTCGCGCGCCCTCCCGCGACACAACCGGGCCACCGCAAGCCGCTGCCCTTCGGTTGGCGCTACGACCGGGTGGACGCCCCCCAGCCACGTCTGCGATTCGGGACCGAGTACCGGCTGCGTGTACGGATCGCGGACATCGCCGGGGGCGGTCGCAGCCACACGGATCAACGCGAGGAATACGCCAGCGAGTTGGTCGCCTTCCTGCGGCATGAGCCACTGGCTCCTCCGCTGATCGAGCTGCCCGAAGACCTGGCGTACATCCCCAACACGACAGGAGCCGCCGAACAACTCGCTCTCGGCCCGGGTGGCGCGGTGCACCGGCTCGTCATCCGCAGTGAGGGCGGACTCGACGCACCGCCGGCGGCCGAGTTCCGGGCCACCCATCCGGACTATCCGGCCAACGACCGTCGGATCCTCCACCCGCCGGAAACGACCTTGTCGATCGTGGAGCTTCACGGTGTCCTCGACGACTCCGACGACCTGGCCCTCGCCTGCTTCCGTCGCGCCTCGGCGACCGCTCGTCATGACGCGCAAACGGGACGGGTTCCGCGCGGGCTCCCAGACCCCGCGGCCGCGCGGATGCACGGCCGTATCGCAGGCGTGGACGGCATCACGATCCTTACGTGGGCCCATGACGACTATCCGGATGTGCCGGTCAAAACACTCCGCCTGAGCGAGTGGAGTCCGCAGCGACCCGTCCTGTCCGCCGAAGGGGACCAGACGGTGCATGTCGGACTGCGCCCGGCTGAGCACCGTGTCCTCGAACTCTCCTCCAGTCCGGATCTTGCTGGTCGTGTACAGGCCGGCGACTTCCATGTCGCCGCCCTGGACGGAGTCGGCCCCGCAGCCGTGATCAGCGGGCGGCATCCGATGGTGACGCCTCCGCTCCGTCTGGACCTCGTCCACGCCGTGCGCAAGCCGCTGGCCCGTCCCCGCGGGACGATGAACCCCGCACGCGTCGACATCGGCCAGACCCATGTGGTCTTCGAACCCCGACTGGAGGTGGACGCGGCGAGTACCGGCACGGTCGACGTCGTAGCCGGATGGGTGGAGGTCGACGGTTCCACGGGTGAGCCGACGAAGATCTCGCAGCACGTGCACGCACTTATGGTGGGAGAGAGTGGTGTGGTGGTCGACGGCGTGCTGCGACAGGAATTCGGGGACACTCGCCACCGCTGTGTGTCCTACGGGCTTACCGCCTCAAGCCGGTTCCGCCAATATTTCCACGAGGGCGAACCAGATGACTTCCAGCTCGAGGGGACGGAGCCCGAGCAGGTCGACATTCCGAGCTCGGCCCCGCCTGTGGCTCCTGTTGTCCGGTCGGTGCTGCCGACTTTCCGATGGAGGGAGAGCAAAGCGCCCTTCGAGGTGACGCGATCCCGCTTCAGCAACTCGGTGCGCGTCGAACTGGCCACGCCATGGTTCGGCACCGGTGCCGGGGAGCGTCTTGCGGTGCTGGTATTGCCGGACGGCATGGCAGCACCTTCCGGCGTTCCCGTGACGGAACTGGGGCGGGACCCGATCTGGACATCCCCGCCGCCGAAGCGCTGGCCGACCGCCGATGACATCCGGTCCGGGGGGCCGACCGTGACGCTCGGCACCGACGGCGGCCACGTCACTTTGGTGCCCCATGACGTGTGGTTCAAGGACAAGCGCTGTTACGCCGACATTGAATTCGATCCGCAAGTGACGGCGGGTTCCTACCGCCCCTTCCTGCGCCTGGCGCTCGCTCGCTACCAGGAGCACAGCCTGCCCACGTGTGCGCTCTCGTCCGTCACGACCACCGAACCGGTCACCCTTCTGCCGGGCCGAACGTTGACAGTGACCCAGTCCCGGCCCGACCGGGTCGCGGCCAGGCTTGAGGGCAGCGCGCGCCCAGCACCGGGATCCTCGCGGGTCGAGATGTACGTCGAGACGAGCCCGGCTCCGGAAGCGCACGTGACGTTCCTGGGAGACGGCGCGGCAGAGCTACGGGCCTGGCGGCGCTACCCACAGGGCTCACACGTCACCGAGCTGGACCAAGAGATCGAAGCCGTTGTGCCTCGTGTCGGCGAGGCAGTGCGGCTGTACGTGCGTGAAATTGAGCCGATCCCGGTGGACTCCGCATCCTCCGCCCTGGGTGGCACATCGGATGAGCTCGCTGAACGTGTGGTCTTCGTGGACGTGGTGACGCTTCCGGTCGGCCCTTGGTGATGGGGGCTGCGAGGCAATCGGCAGTGACCACCAGATCGCCGGCGGTTCGATGACTGTATGCCTACCCGTGCGGTGTGTCTTATGCGGAACGACTTGCGAGGAACGGGCCCGACATGCTGCGCTGAGGGATCCGGCGGGACTGCGGAAACTTCGGGGAACGGAGTGCCAAGTGAGTGTGAGAGAACTGTCCGGGAGCGTGGGGGAATCGGGCGTCAACGCAGCCGACGACGTCTTCACGGTTCAGATGCTGATGAACCACGTGGGCCCAGGATCGGGTGGGCCAAACCCGCCCTTGCAAGTCGACGGGCTCGTGGGTCCGAACACGATTGGGGCGATCCGCAGATTCCAACAAGTTCGACTCGGTTTCCAGGACGGACTCGTTGAACCGGGCCGGCTCACCTTCAGAACCCTCAAGGAATTCTTCACCGCACCAGATGCGTTCCCGGACGAGGCTGTTGCTGGTCCCGCCGCGATCCGCCAGCATCGGCTCGTGTATCGGGACGTACGGCTGCTCGGCAACCGGCCAGCGGGTGACACGGTGATCGAGGTCAACTTCGACACCCCACTGCAGTGGTTCCTGGACAGTGCCGCCGACACGGTTGCGCACACTGCGGAGCCCGTGCGACTCAAGCTCATGGCCCACGGCGCGCCCGCGTTCGTACAGTTCTGCCGCGAGAACCTGTCACTGGCCAACCTGCCGCTGTTGGCCGTGCTGCGGGACAAGTTCCGCGCGGGCGTCGATCTCTTCAGCTGCTCTGCGGCGTTCATCGGTCCCGGGCCAAACGACGGCAACGTGTTCTGCTCCAGAATGGCACAGACGCTGAACACGTCGGTCCGGGCTTCCACGGCGACGCAGCAGTACACCCTCGGCTCGGCCGGATCAGGCCTGGACTTCGGCCAGTGGGAGGGCACCGTACTCACGTACGGTCCGCGCGGAGACGTCGTGAACGTCGAACACGCCCCGCGCTTTTGACGGACGCCACTGAACGGACCAGGTCAGCGATCGGCGTGTCGGCGGGCAGGCTGGACAGCCAGAAATCGGTCGGCGCCTCGGCAGCGGCCGGCCATTCGATCAGCAGCCAGCCGGCAGCCGGGCAGGATCCCGTCCCCACTCTTCGCGCAGGAACCGCCGCCACTGCAGCGGGCAGGAGGTGGTGTGGGTCGCGGTGTGGACACTGACCGCCACCTGGCAGTTGGCGCGAGCATGCCGGGACCCCTTTCCTGGGCCAGGGTCTGTTCCGGCAGCGCGCCTCAGTGGACGACATAGGCGCTCCCCGCGCCCCCGCCGCGGGGCGTCTGCGGGCGGCCCGCGCCGTCCCGCGTCAGCGCTTCTCGTACGGATCCGACGGCTCGGCGACCTGTCTGACCGTCCTGGCGTCCAGCAGTGGCGGCCAGGCCGCTGACGATCCCAGCCTGCCCTTGGGGTGCCAGGTGCCCGTCACGGTCACCCAGGTGTCCGTCTCCGGTGCGTCCGCGCCCCGGACCTGTACCTTGCTCGTCGTCGCGTCGGCCGCGCAGCATGAGACCAGGAGCCGGGTCACGTACCAGATGCCGTCGTCTGCGTGGGCGACGAAGCCGGTCAGCCGGACCGTGCGGCCCTTCAGCGAGTGTCCGCTGTCGTAAATGGCGCGGGAGGAGAAGGCGGCCACACTCAGGTCCACGGGGTCGCCGGCCGGCAGCGCCGGGAAGGCGCCGACACCCTCCGCCGCGTGCTGGGCGTCTTCGCGGGCGGCGCTGTAGGAACCGAGCGCTGGTGGCGGGAAGAGGAGCAGGGCGGCGGCGGGGAGCGTGAGCAGCCAGGCGAAGCGCGGGCCGCCCGGGTGGGAGTGGCCGTGGTCGTGCGCGTCCTCGTCCGGGTGCGCATCCCCGTCCGCGGACAGGGCGCCGTCTCGGGCCGCGTGCGTTGCCATCCCCGCCGTCACCAGCCCGAGAAGCCCCAGCAGCATCCCGGACGCGATCAGGTAGGGCCGCAGTCCTGTCTGCACGTACCGCAGGTACAGGTCGCTGAACAGCGAGATCCGCAGTACCGCGGCGCCCACCAGCAGCAACAGCACGGCCGGCCTGTACCTCCTCACAGCAGCCACCACCCCACGAGCACACTGCTCACCACCGCGACCACCCAGGTCGCCGACGAGAACCGGACGGCGAAGGTGCGCCCGAACGTGCCCGCCTGCAGGGCGATCAGCTTCAGGTCGACCATCGGCCCGACCACCATGAACGCCAGCCGAGCGGTCGGCGAGAAGCCGCTCAGAGACGCTGCCACGAATGCATCGGCCTCGCTGCACACGCACAGCACCACGGCGAGCAGCGCCAGCAGGGGCACCGACAGCCAGGCAGATCCCGTGAAGACGTTCAGGAATGAGCGCGGCACCGTGAGGTTGAAGGTCGCCGCGGCCGCCGAGCCGAGCACGAGGAAGCCCCCAGCGTGCAGGAAGTCGTGCTGAAGCCCGGAGGTGAAGGCCCGTGCGCGTGAGGTGGCCGTGCCGGCCGTACGCGTCGCGGGTAGCTGCAGCCACTCCTTGAGCCCGAAGCGGGCCCACAGCCAGCCCATGACGACGGCTGCGGTGAGGGAGGCGACGAGCCTGGCCGCCACCATCAGTGGCTGGCCCGGGAAGGCGATGGAGGTGGCGACGAGGACCACGGGATTGATCGCGGGCGCGGAGAGCAGGAACGCGAGTGCGGCAGCCGGGGCCACCCCGCGCCGCATGAGGCTTCCGGCCACCGGTACGGATGCGCACTCGCAGCCCGGCAGTACGGCACCGGCCACGCCCGCGACGGGCACGGCGAGCGCGGGGCTGCGCGGCAGCAGCCGACTGAACACGCGCTCGGGCACGAAGGCACCGATGGCTGCGGAGACGAGTGCCCCGAGCAGCAGGAAAGGAACACCCTGGACGACGACGGCCGTGAAGACCGTCCACCAGGCGGCGACGGGCGGAGTGTAGAGATCGAGGGCGACCAGAGGGCCGAGGACCTGTACGACCGTGGCGATGGCGACGAGCGCGACGCCGCCGAGGACGACATGCACGAGGGTCCGGGCGGCCAGGCGCGCGGCGTCGAAGAACCCGTACCTGGGCTCGGTGTACTCCTGATCGCTCACGCCACCCGCTTGCTGTACGACGCCAACAACGTGCCCACGGTAGTGAGGCGACCTGTGTGCCGGTCGGGTTCTTCCTCAAAGCAACCTGTGAGCGACGGCCGGCTGCGATACTTCCGAAGCGGTGTCCGAGCCGCGCGGCGCCGTGGCTGCGTCCACCACCCTAAGGGGGATCTTCAGGCGCCCGTTGCAAGTTCCGGGCGCTCGTGGACGCAGGCGTCGTCGATGCCGTAGGTGTCCCAGGCGGGAAACGGGTCGACGGGCGGCAAGCTCTCGCCGTCGATCACGAGGCAGTCGGTCAGTGCCGCGTGCAGCGCATCTCCGTGCAGGTGCGTGCCGATGAAGACCAGCTCCTGGGCGACGGGGCTGTCGGTGTCGCGTGCGGCGGAGCCGGCCTGTGACCACAGGCCCGTCACGTGCGGGCGGCCGGCCAGGGTGAAGAACCGGGTTACGAACGTCCACAGCCGACCGCGGTGGAAGGGAAGTTGGGAGCGGAAAACGGTCGAGGAGATACCGTACTCCTCCGTCTCGGGCACATGGTCGCCGTTGAGCTCCATCACCCAGCCGGGGGCCTGTTGGGCGCGTTCGAGGTCGAACAGACTGGTGCCCAGTACCTCGTCGACCCGCACACGGCCGTGGACGGCAGGGACGATGCGTGCACCCGGGTTGAGGCGGTTGAGCGTTGCTCGCAGCCGGTCGGCCGACTCCTCGTCGACGAGGTCGAGTTTGTTGAGGACGATGACGTCGGCGAACTCGATCTGGTCCATCAGCAGGTCGCTGACGGTGCGTTCGTCGTCCTCGTACTGGTCCAGGCCGCGCTCGGCCAGCTCGTCGCCGCCTGCCAGTTCGGGCAGGAAGTTGGCGGCGTCGACGACCGTCACCATGGTGTCCAGGCGGGCGATCTCGCCGAGCGTGGCGCCGTCGTCGCGGGCGAAGGCGAAGGTCGCGGCCACCGGCATGGGTTCGGAGATGCCGGACGACTCGATGAGCAGGTAGTCGAACCGGCCCTCGCGGGCCAGTCGGTCGACCTCCTGGAGCAGGTCGTCGCGCAGGGTGATCTCGCTCATGTCGTTGACGATGACCGCGACGCGCAGTCCGTCGCGGTTGCCGAGGACGTGGTTGAGGAGGGTGGTCTTGCCCGCGCCGAGGAATCCGGACAGGACGGTGACGGGCAGTCGGTCGTGAGGCATGAACGGTCAGCCCTCGGGACGCAGCAGCCGGCGCTCGTACGCCTTCATCAGCCGCTGCGGCACCAGGTGCTGGACGCCGTCGACCGTGATCGGCACAAGTGTGGGCGTGACCGCCTTCCACTGGGCGCGGCGGTGGCGGGTGTTGCTGCGGGACATCTTCCGCTTGGGGACGGCCATGGCTCCTCCTGGATGGGTGAACGGCGCGGCACCACACGCTACATGAAAATGAATCCCATTACTAATTTGGTGAAGCTGCACACGACCCTCGGGGCCGTCCTTTCACCCTCGTCGTCCGCGGCGCCTGCCACCCCGCCGCGACCGGGCGCGTGAGGGGCCGGCTGCGCCGCGCGGTCCGGGGGCTGCCCCGCGGAAGTCAGAACAACCGGACGAGGCTGAGCCGGCACTCCTCGACCTGGGGCAGGCGTTGAGCACCAAGTCCGGCAGGCGTGTCCTGGTACGCGGGCGGCAGTTCGTCGCACATCCCGGGCGGGAGACCGCTGGGCGTGGGGGAGGCGAGGACCTGTACGCCGTGCCGCCGGCGGCCGAGTCGGGCCGGGTCGGCGCAGGCCCATTGCATCCGCGCCTCGGCCTTGCTCAATGCGTCGTGCTGGTCCTGGTGGTCGACGACGCCGGGGCCCGCGGTGTTCCCGCCCCCAGGCGTGTCGTGGTCTCCATGAGTGACACGGTGAACGGATGGCTCGGTGCGGTGAGGACTCGTCGGGCCGGCCCCTGTTCGACGAGTGTGCCGGCGTCCAGGACGGCGATGCGGTGGGCCAGGGCGGCGGTGTCGAGGTCGTGGGTGATCAGGACGAGGGACAGGTCGTCGCGGTCATGGAGCAGGGTGGTGAGGATGTCGAGGATGCTCCGGCGGGTGATCGTGTCGAGGCCGGAGGTGATCTCGTCGCAGATGAGGACGCGGGGGTGGGCGAGGAGGGCGCGGGCGAGGGCGGCGCGTTGGAGTTCGCCGCCGGAGAGCTGTCCGGGGCGTCGGTGCGCTAGGTTCTCGGGGAGGCCGAGGCCGGCCAGGGTGGCCAGGGCCTCCTGTGTCGCGGCGGAGGTCTCGGTGCCGCGCAGTCGGATCGCGGTGCGGGCGATCTGGTGCAGGATGGGACGGTGTTCGTCGAAGGCGGCGCGTGCGTCCTGGAAGACGTACTGCACGGCCGCCAGCTGTGCGCGGCCGCGGTCGCGCAGGCTGCGCGGCAGTGGGGTGCCGTCGAGGAGGATCTCTCCGCCGTGGTCGCGGTGGAGCCCGGCGAGGCAGCGGGCGAGAGTGGTCTTGCCGCTGCCGGAGCGGCCGATGACGGCCAGGCATTCGCCGGCGTGCAGGTCGAGTTCGGGGGTGCGTAGCACTTCGGTCGTGCCGCGTGTGCTGTTGTGGTGGCGGGCAGTCAGGTCACGTATGCGCAGGACAGGGTGACCGGTCGTGCTGCCCCGTTCCGTGAACTGCGGCGACTCCGCGAGCAGTTCGCGTGTCCATGCGTGCTGGGGCGCGAGCCACAGGCGGTGTGCCGGGCCCGCTTCGACGACTCGGCCCGCGCGCATGACGAGCACCTCGTCGGCGAGTGCCCGTACGACGTCCAGGTCATGGCTGAGCAGGACGACGGCGATGCCACGTGCCGCGACGGCCGCCAGTTGATCGACGACACGGCTCTTGGTCAGGGCGTCCTGACCGGTGGTGGGTTCGTCGGCGATGATCAGCCGGGCGCCCAGCAGCAGGGCCTGGGCGAGGACGACGCGTTGCTGCTGACCGCCGGAGAGCTGGTGTGGGTAGCGGCCCAACAGGGCTTCGTCGTCAGGGAGTTGGGCCTCGGTCAGGGCGTGCAGGACGCTTTCGCGTGCCGCTGCCCGGCGACGGTTGCGGGGCAGGTGGCGTACCTGGGTGCGGGCGATGTCCGTCAGGAGGGCGGAGATGCGGCGGGCGGGGTTGAGGACGGCGGCCGGGTGCTGGGGGATGTAGCCGGCCGGGCCGTCGGCCGTCAGGCGCACATCGCCGGTGACATGGGCGCCGGACGGGTACTCGCCGAGCAGGGCGAGGCCGGTAGTGGTCTTGCCGCTGCCGGAGGCGCCGACCAGGGCGGTGACCTTGCCGGGCAGGGCCCTGAGGCTGACGCCGTCCACGATCGCCCTGCCGCCGACCTCGACACGCAGATCCCGGACCTCGGCCACGGGCTCCCCGGAGGCGTCGTCTGTGTGGTTCACGAGTGCGCTTCACTCCCTGCCGGGCTGCGGATGGTTCCGGCCGCTTCGGCGGTCGCCCGCCAGCGCGGCGTCGAAGAGGAGGTTGGTGCCCATCGTCAGAGCGACGATCAGCAGGGCGGGGACGACGACCGCCCAGGGCTGGACGAACAGGCCGGTGCGGTTGCGGTCGACCATGACCGCCCAGTCGGCGGCGTCCGGGGCGACCCCGACGCCGAGGAAGGCGGCCGTGGCGACGAGGTACAGCACGCCGGTCAGGCGGATGCCGACGTCGGCGGACAGGGTACGCAGCATGGAACGGCCGACGTAGCCGACGGCCATGCGCCACCAGGTCTCGCCCTGCATGCGCAGCGCCTCGACGGCGGGGCGGGCGGCGGCCTCGGTGGCGGCGGCGCGTACCAGGCGGGCCGCGTCGGGCACGTTGATCAGCGCGACGAGGAGGGCGAGACCGACGGCGCCGGGGGTGAAGACCGTGGCAGCCAGCAGGATCAGCAACAGGGACGGCACGGCGAGCAGGACGTCCAGGGGTCGCATCAGCAGTTCCTCCAGCCAGCGCCGGTGGGTGAGCGCGCCGACCAGGCCGACCGGGAGTGCGACGAGATACGACAGGGCGGTGGCGGCGAGGGCGGTCAGCACGACTGGCCGGCCGCCGTGCAGCACCTGCTGCCACACGTCCCGGCCCACGAAGTCGGTGCCGAGCCAGTGTCCCTCGCCGAGCGTGAAGGACGCCGACCGCGGCCCCGCTTCGCCTACGAACAGCGGGCCCAGCAGGGCGAGTACGAGGGGTACGGCGACGACCGTGACACCGAGGGTGAAGCGGCCCGTGCGCGATTTCGTCATGCGGCCACCCCCGCGCGGGGCGTGAGCCGGTGGGCGACGACGTCCGCGCCCAGATTCAGTACGACGGTCAGCACGCCGAACACCACGGCGAGCCCCTGCATCACCGGCACGTCGCGTTCGGCGACGGCGCCCAGCAGGACGGTGCCCAGTCCGGGGATCACGTACAGGGCCTCCACGACGATGACGCCACACAGCAGCCAGTCGATGGTGCGGGCGAGTTGCTGGGCGGCGGGGGCGAGGGCGTTGGGAAGGGCGTGGCCGTAGCGGATACGGGCGCCCGAGATGCCGTAGCGGCGGGCCTGCGTCACGTAGGGGGAGGCGAGCGCGTCGATCATTGCGGCCCGCACCAGGCGGGACAGGGAGCAGACCGGGCGGGACAGCAGGACCAGTACGGGCAGGACGAGCGCGGCCGGATGGCCGAGCAGGTCGGTGCCGTAGCCGACGGCGGTCGGCGGCAGCCAGGCCAGCTTCAGCGCGAGGACGGTCACCAGCAGGACTCCGAGGGCGAATTCCGGCACCGCGTAGACGGCGAGCGTGACCGAGCTGATCAGCCGGTCGACGAGGCGTCCTTCCTGGCGGGCGGCGAGCACGCCGAGGCCGAAGGCGAGCGGGACGAGCAGGGCCACGGTGAGCGTGGCCAGCAGGAGCGTCGGGCCGAAGCCGTCGGCGATGTACTGGCTGACCGGACGGCCGGAGGTCAGGGAGGTGCCCAGGTCACCGTGGAGCAGGCCCGTCGCCCATGCGGCGAGCCGTTCGTACGCGGGCCGGTCGAGGTGCATGGCCTCGCGGATCGCGGCGATCCGGGCCGGGTCGGGCTGGTCGCCGGCCAGGGCGACGGCGGCGTCGCCCGGCAGCGCCTCGGTGAGCGCGAAGACCAGCAGCACGACGGCCACGGTCTGCAGGGCGCCGAGGAGCAGCCGCCGGGCGACGAAGGAACGCAGTCCGCTCACGCGAGCCAGACCTTGTCGAAGCGGGCCCAGTCGAGCGTGTTGGCGGGCGCCTTGGTCTCAACTCCCTTCACATTGCGGGCGGTTCCGAGGATCCAGTCGGCGAAGCCCCAGATGAGGAAGCCGCCCTCGGCGTGGAGGCGACGCTGCATGCGCTCGTAGACGGCGGCCCGTTCGGTCTTGTCGCGGGTGGACTGGGCCTGCTGGTAGAGGGCGTCGAAGTCCTTGTGCTTCCACTTGGTGGCGTTGGTGGTGGAGTCGGACAGCAGGCGCTGGGAGATGTGGGCCTCGATGGGCATGGCCCCGGAGCGGTAGCAGCACAGGGTGCCGTTGTCGAGGATGTCGGCCCAGTAGGAGTCCTTGCTGCCCATCTTGACGTCGATGGTGACGCCCGCCTTCTTCGCCTGGTCGCGGAAGATACTGGCGGCCTCGGTGAATCCGGCGGCGACGGCCGAGGTGTCGAGGGTGACCTTCAGGTTCTCGGCGCCGGCCTGCTTGAGCAGGGCGCGGGCCTTGTCGAGATCCTGTTCGCGCTGGGGGAGGGTGCCGGCGTAGTACTCGTAGCCCTTGCCGAACAGGTCGTTGCCCACCACACCGGCGCCGGACAGGGCACCGTCGACGAGTTCCCGGCGGTCAGCGATGAGGAAGAACGCCTCGCGCACGCGCTTGTCGTCGAAGGGGGCCCGGTCGGTCTTCATGCAGAACGCCTGCATGGCGCTGTTGCGCAGCCTCACGATCTCGATCTGTCCCTTGCCCTCGTGGGCGCGGGCGGTGGTGGGGTTGAGCTCGTGGGCGTAGTCGACCTGTCCGCCGAGGAGTGCGTTGACGCGGGCGGACTCCTCGTTGGCGACGACGAACTCGACCTCGTCGAGGTGCGGGGCACCGTCCCAGTGGCCGTCGTAGCGGCGGAAGACGGCGGAACGTCCGGGCGCGAACGAGACGAACCGGAAGGGGCCGGAGCCGATCGGCTTCTTGTCGAAGTCGGAGGCGTCCTGCGGGACGATGTAGGCGCCGAACGCAGCGAGGATGTTGGGGAATTCGGCCGTGGGGCGCTTGAGGACGAACTCGATGCTCCGCTCGCCGGTGGCGCGGCTGGCGTCGAGGTCGATGGGCTCCAGCGACGCCCTGGCGCGGAACGCCTGCTTCGGGTCGGCGATGCGGCGGTAGCTGTAGAGCACGTCCGCGGCGGTGACCGGCCTGCCGTCGTGGAAGGTCGCCTCGCGCAGGGTGACCTGCCAGCGGTCCAGTGCCTTGTTCGCCTCCCACTTCTCCGCGAGACGGGGCTCGGCGGACAGGTCTGCGCCGTAGTCGGCGAGCTTGTCGAACAGTGCCTTGGCGCGGGCGACGTCGGCGAACAGGTTGGCCAGGTGGGGGTCGAGGGTCTCGCCGGCGCCGCCGCCCGCGAAGGCGGCGCGCAGTCGGCCGCCTCGCTTCGGTGTACCGGCGCCCTTGGCGTCGGAGTCCTCGTTGCCGGAGTCGCCGCACCCGGTGAGGGCGAGCGCGCCGAGCGAGGCGGCGCCCGTGGCGGCAAGGAAGCCGCGTCGGTGCAGGCCGGGGAAACGATTGTCGTACATGACCGTCCTCGGGGTGTGGGTGTCAGTGGGTGGTGTTCAGGCGTGCGACGACGTGCAGCCGGTCCTTGTCCGTCCTGTCGCCGGCCAACTGACCGTCCTGCCACGGCGGTTCGGTGCGTGGGCCGGGCCCGTCGTGGAGTTCGAGGACCTCGAAGCCGTGCGCGGTCAGCAGGTGGCGCAGCTCCTGGGGGAACAGCAGCCGCCATGCGGAACGCTGCTCGACAGGCTCCGAGCCGTCGTCCGCGGTCCATACGCGCGTACGGTGCAGGAGTTGGGCGGTGCGGTCCACGGTGAGCGTGGTGTGGGACCGGTAGGCGGTGCCCTGCCAGGTGAAGGAATTGACCGTGGGCGCATCCAGCAGGTCGGTGCGGCCGAGGAAGTACGCGCCGTTGCGCATCTCCGCGACCAGCAGTCCGCCGGGGGCCAGGGCGCGGCGGCAGGAGGTCAGGAAGGCATCGAGCTGGTCGTTGGTGTGGCAGTACAGCAGAGCGCTGTCCAGGCACACGACAGCGTCGAACACGTCCCGGCCCAGGTCGAAGCCATGCAGGTCGGCGTGGACGTATGCGGGTCCGGGGTGGTGGGCTCGGGCGTGGGCGAGCATCGCCTCGGAGATGTCCGCACCCGTGACCGTGCGGCCGACGGCGTGGAGGTGGGCGGCGTCGCGGCCGGTGCCGCAGCCCATGTCGAGGACGCGCCGGCCCGCGCGGTGCCGACGGAGGCAGCCCTCGGTCCAGCGTGCGGCCAGCCGGTCGGGGTCGGGGAAGCGGGCCTCGTACAGCTCGGGGTTGTCGGTGAGCAGGTTCGTAGCGGTCATGGCGCTTCCTTCCTCAGGCCGCGGCCGGTACGGCGGGCTTCGACGGCGTCGGCAGCGACCCGAGCCGGCGCAGCCAGGCGACGCCCAGCGCGGACGCGACTCCGAACAGGGCGCAGCACGCCCACGGCAGCCAGTCGGCGTCGCCCCGCTTCCCGATGTCCATGGCCCAGCCGACGACGGTGTTGCCGACGGCGGCGGCGACGCCGGAGACCACGTAGAAGATGCCGAAGTAGGTGCCGGTCAGCTCGGGCCGGCCGAAGCCGGGGATCAGCTCCAACACGAACGGCTGGGCGACCATCACGCCGAGGTGGAGCAGCAGGGCGCCGATCACGACGGGCAGGGCGCGCAGCACCGGGTTGCCGGAGGAGCCCGTGACCAGGTCGGGCGGCAGGAACGCAGCTGCCATGAGGCCGAGCCCGGTCGCGATCCAACGTGCCCTGTCTCCGCGCTCCTTGAGGGCGCGGGTGACGCGCAGTTGGAACGCCAGGTTGGCGAAGGCACCGACGAGGAAGACGAGTCCGGCGGCGCCGTCCCAGCCCGTGGCCTGCCGGGCTCCGTCGGGCAGCAGCAGGTACAGCTGGTTCTCCAGGGTGAACATGCCGACCATGGCGAGCGCGAAGGCGAGGAAGGCGCGGTTGCCCAGGACCTCGCGCCAGTCCGCGAGGACCGTGCCCTTGCTCGGCTCGACCGTCCGGGTGGGCAGCACCATGGCCTGGGCAACGGTGAGGGCGGCGAAGACACCGGCTGCGGTCAGCGCGGACGTGCGGAAGTCCACGAGCAGCAGCGCGCTGCCCAGCAGCGGACCGATCAGCGCGCCGGTGGTGGCGAACACGTTGAACAGAGCGAACGCCTCGGCCCTGCGCTCGGCGGCCTCCTGGGCGATGTAGGTGCGCACGGCGGGGTTGAACAGCGCCCCGGCGAGCCCGCTGAGGACGGACGCGGCGAGCAGTACGGCCAGGTCGTCGCCGAGCGCGAACAGCGCGAACCCGACGGTGCGCAGGGCGCAGCCGGCGATGATGACCCCGCGCGCGCCGATCCGGTCGGAGGCGGAGCCGCCGAGGATGAACAACCCCTGCTGGCTGAGGTTGCGCACGCCCAGGACGATGCCGACCACGGCCGCCGACATGCCCAGGTTGTCGGTGAGGTGGGTGGCGAGGTAGGGGATGAGGAGGTAGAAGCCGGTGTTGACGCCGAGCTGGTTGACCAGCAGGAGCTGGACCGCGAGCGGGAAGCGGCGCATCTCACGCCACGTCCTCATGGGCCCCCACCTCCTGAACCCCGAGGCCGGGCCGGTCACTTGCGCCTACGACGCCGTCGGTGCCGCCGATGCCGGTCCACGGGTCGTGGGCGAGCAGGAGGTGTCCGTCGAGGTCGGCCCAGCGAGCCCGGTCGGCGAGGTGGACTGCGGGCGCCAGGCCCAGGCTGCTGGCGGTGAGGCAGCCCAGCATGAGCTCCGTACCGCTGCCGTCGATCAATTCGGCGATGAGCAGGGCCGCGTGCACGCCGCCGCACTTGGCGAGCTTGACGTTGACGCCCTGGACACGTCCGGCCAGGCGGCGCACGTCCTCCAGGTCCACGGCGTCCTCGTCGGCGATGACCGGCAGCGGTGAGCGCTCGGCCAGCGCCCCCAGCGCCTCCGGGTCGCCGGGCGTGAGGGGCTGTTCGACGGCCTCGACGCCGAGATCGGCGAACCGGGGCAGCAGCGCCTCGGCCTGCGCCACGGTCCAGGCGCCGTTGGGGTCCAGCAGGAGCCGGGCCCGGGGTGCGGCGTCGCGGATCACGCGGACGCGCTCCACATCGTCCTCCGGGTCGGCAGCGCCCGCCTTGACCTTGATCACCTCAAAGCCGCTCGCCGCGAGACGGCGGGCCTGAGCCGCCGCGTGGGCGAGGGAGGTGATGCCGACGGTTCGGGCGGTGGCGGCGCGCGGAGCCTGCGGGGCACCCAGGAGCCGGTGCACGGGGCGGCCCGCGCGCTTGCCGACGAGGTCGAGCAGGGCGGCCTCGACGGCGGCGGTCACGGCCGGGGGAGTGCCTTTGTCGGTCGACTCGCCCGAGTTCAGGGCGCTTTCGGGGTCGGGGAAGCGGGCGAGGTCGCTGCCTGCGGTGGCGAGGAGCCGTCCGAGGGTGTCGGTGTCCAGGCCGTAGTAGACGCTGGTGACGGCCTCGCCGTGTCCGGTCGCGCCGTCGTGTTCGACGGTCAGCCACACGGCGTCGCGGGCGGTCATGGTGGAGCGGGAGATGCGCAGCGGCTCGGTGAGTTCGAGGCGTACGGTGCGCAGGCTGGCCTTCACGGAGTCCTTTCCGGGTGGGGTACGGCCTTCAGCGGGTCAAAGACGCGGGTGCAGCGCACCCAGCCGGTGGCCTCGGCCGCGCTGGGGTGCGGGATCTGGACCGGTCGGGTGGCCGCCGCGGCGGGGTCGAGGCCGTGGGCGGTGGCGAAGTCGTCGTCGTAGACGGTGCCGAGGTAGCGGTGCGGGCCGTCGGGGAAGACGGTGGCGACGACGGCGCCGGGGTGGACGCGGGCGGCCCAGGCGGCGACGCGGGCGGCGGCACCCGTGCTCCAGCCGCCGCTGACGAAACTGCTCTGAGCGAGTCGGCGGCAGCTGTCCACGGCTTCGGCCGGACCGACCCAGTGGACCTCGTCGAAGGCGTCGTAGGCGACGTTGCGTGGGTGGATGCTGCTGCCCAGGCCGCGCATCAGCCTCGGCCGGGCGGGCTGGCCGAAGATGGTGGAGCCGGTCGAGTCGACACCGATCAGCCGCAGCGCGGGCCAGCGCCGCCGCAGCGGGCCGATGATGCCCGCGCTGTGGCCGCCGGTGCCCACGCTGCACACCAGGATGTCCAGATGATCGAGCCGGTCGACGAGTTCGGCGGCGAGCGAGGCGTAACCGGCGCTGTTGTCGGGGTTGTTGTACTGGTCCGGCCAGTACGCGCCGGGCAACACGGCGAGCAGCTCCCGCAGCCGGTCCAGCCGCGCTGCCTGCCAGCCGCCCGGGGCCGCCGGCCGGTCCACGATCTCCAGCCGCACACCATGAGCACGCAGCAACTGGCGCATGGACGGCTCCAGTTCACTGTCGCCGACCAGCACGACGGGATGACCGAGGGCCTGGCCCGCGAAGGCGAGCCCGATACCGAGCGTGCCGGAGGTGGACTCCACCACCGGTGCTCCGGGACGCAGTTCACCGCGCTCCCGGGCGCCCAGCAGCATCGACACGGCGGCCCGCGCCTTCATGCCGCCCGCCGCGATCCCTTCGAGCTTGGCCCAGAAGCCGGGGTGCGGGCCGGGCAGGTCGGCGCTGATGCGGACCAGGGGCGTGCGGCCGAGCAGGGCGAGCAGTTCCGGGCGGGCCGTGGGACGTACGGCCGTCGTGGTCATCGCCCGCCTTCCGGACATGGACTGCCGTAGCGGTGCACGGTGCCGGCACCGCCGTCGAGCCAGAAGAAGGGATACGGCTCCGCGCACACCGCGCTCACCCCGTGGCCCAGGAAGCGGGGCAGGACGGCGCTGCCGGTCTGGGCGAACATCACCAGCTGCTTGTCGTGCGCCAGTGCGTGTTGCCGCAGCGGCTCGAAGGTGCCGTTGCCCAGCGTCATGCCGGAGACGAGCAGGGCGTCGCAGCGGTCGGCCGCGGCGAGCGCGTCGGTGACGACCTCCTGGCCCCACTCGGTCAGCCCGCCCTTGAGATCACACGGTACGTAGCTGAGTCCTCGTGAACGCAGGGCCTCGAGGAGGGAGTTGACGACGCCCACCACCAGCACGGACGCGCCCGCCGGTAGATCGAGCAGCTCGACGACGGCCTTCGCCCGGGCCCGGGACTTCTCCAGCGAGGTCCCGGCGGAGAGAGGAACGGGCCACGCACCGTGCTCGGGAAGGTGCGGAGTGACATACAGCAGATAGGCGTCCAGCGCGGCCACGCGCACCGGCAGCAGCGGATGCTCCAGCAGCCGGGCCACGTCGGCGCCGACACAATCGTCGATCGCGCCGTCGGGCAGCGCCCCGGGCTCGACCGCGCACGAGCCGACAGCCCCGGCCACACGCAGGCTGAGGACCTCGTTGCGGTAACCAGTACCGCGCCCGTCGTGCCGTACCGCCTGACGCGTGGTGAAGGCCACCGAGACCCGCTGCGCTGCCGGATCCGGGCCGAGCTCCCCGGCACGGACGCGCGCCACGAGCTCGTCGTACGACTCACACGTCTCGAACGCTGTCGTGCGGGCTGTGCCGGCGGGGGCGGTCATCGGATCACCAGCCGGGACCGCAGCTCGCCGAGCAGGGCCTCGACACGGTCGCGGGCGCCCAGCCCCTCGGCGTCGCCGGCCATGACGTGACCGAGGTACTCGTTGTTGCTGCCCGCCGCCGTCACCTGCATGCCGGGCTCGGCGAGCTGCACCTCCAACACGCCCGGAGCGTCGAGGAGTTCAGCGCCGTTCAGCGACTTGAGCGTGCCCGACGTGTGCGGTACGAGGAAGCCGATGGCCGCGCTGCGCAGCCCGGTGTCGCCGCCCCGCAGGTCGGGTTCGCGGCCCAGGGAGACCTCCACGGAGGCCGCGGCCAGGTCGATGCCGGTCACGTGGCGGACCAGCTCGGTGATGCGGTTCCCGGCGGGCCGCGGATTGACCTCGACCACGCGCGGCCCGACCGAGGTCAGCTTGATCTCGGTGTGCGCCACCACGCCGTCGGTCAGGCCGAGGGCCTTGAGCGCGGCGAGGGCGGTCTGCGCGGCGGCCTCGGTGTCGGCGGAGGGAAGGGCCGCCGGGAACATGTGCCCGGTCTCGATGAACGCGGGCGCCCCGCCGACGCTCTTGTCGGTCACGCCCACAACGTGGACCGCGCCGGCGTGCGACACCGTCTCCACGCTCACCTCGGGGCCGTCCAGCAGCTCCTCCAGCAGGACGGCGGGCTCCCGCCGCTGCCCGCGGGCGTTGACCGGGAAGTCGGCCAGCGCCCTTACGGCGGCTGCGAGTTGCGCCTCGTCGTCCACGCGGCGCACGTACATGCCCGCGCACAGGTCGACCGGCTTGACGACCAGCGGACAGCCGATCTCCCGCGCGGCCCGGACGAGGTCGGCCCACTCCTCGTGCACGGCGAAGCGGGGCCCCGGCACCCCCGCGTCCGTGAGGACCCGGCGGGTGGCGTCCTTGCGGCAGGCGTTCTCGACCGCTTCCGGGCTCGGGCCGGGCAGCCCCAGATGCCCGGCGATCCGGGCCACCGTCGGCAGGTAGTAGTCACAGGAGGTGATCACACCGTCGAAGCGCAGCACGGCGTGCAGCCGCTCGATCTCCGGCAGAAGGGCGTCGGTGTCGTTGGTGTCGGCGGTGATGACGTTGCGGGCGCCGAGCAGCGGGTGCGCCGCCCCCTCGGGTGCCGAGCGGAGGTAGTGGTGCAGGTCGCGGGTGAGGAACGTGAACTCGTGCCCGCCCTCCCGGATCGCCCGTGGCAGCAGCCTGCTCATCGACCCGACCCAGCTCTCGACCATCAGCAGATGAGCCACAACTCCCCTTTTCGTGCGATCGGTTCAGGCGTCAGGGCAGCCCGGAGAGCCCTCGGGCGGGAGGGGCCGGGCCTTGCGCACGCACACGCTATCGATAATCATTTTCAGTTGCCAGTCCCTTGTCGAGGCCGTCGGGAGACGGACCACAGCCCCGCCCCAGCGCACCGCTGTGCGCCCCTGCTCCCACGGACGCCGTCCTGCCCGGGGGACGTCGACGACATCGCCGACGGTGTGCAGGCCGCATTCGGCGAGCGCCGCCGCCGTCTTCGCGCCCACGCCGGACAGTTCTCGTACGGGCCGGGCCACCAGAACGCGATGATCGCTTAGGGGGAGTCGTCGATGACGGTGCGCCGACCTGGTGGGGTGAGGGCGCAGGCCATGGCGGCGAGCATCCGGTTGCCCGCACACGGCGCAGAACTGTGCCGTCCGAAGTGGGCGAGCGCCCGCAACTGGACCACTTCTGTCAGGGCCCGGGCGTTGCGCTTCCAGTACGGGAGCGCGCCGGTGAGACCGAGAAGAGGGGGAGCGGGGAATCACGGGGGAGAGGCAGCTGGTGGGTGAGGACATCCAGGATGCGCTGGACTGGGCACGGCAGCGCCTCGAGGAGATGGGCGTGTTCGAGGGTCTCGTACCCGGGGGACACCAGGCTGCGGGCCCGCCGTCAGCGCGCAAAAGCCCCAGCTGGACGGGGGAGACCAGCTGGGGCGTATGGCGGTGGCGTGCGGAGGGCGGTCGCCTCTCGGCGGAAGGCTCCATGGGGCTTCAGCCGGACGATCGTCCCCATGGGCTATGGGTGAGGCCCGGGGACACTGTCCCCTCCGCGAGCCACATGTAGGTGAACGGTCACCGGTCTCGGGTTGTTCCCGGGCAGCCCCGACTTCCGGTGTGAGCTGGGGAACACCCCCTTGGTGGAGGCCTAGTTGAGGTAGTCGGCGACCAGGGCGGCGAATTCGTCCGGGGTGGCCAGACGGATACCGAGATCCTCGGCCTTGGCTCGTTTGGACCCCGCGCCGTCTCCGGCGACGACGAGGGTGGTCTTTTTGGAGACGCTGGAGGAGGAGCGGCCGCCTGCTTGTTCGATGAGCTCGTTCATCTGGTTGCGGCTGAGCTTCTCCAGGGGGCCGGTCATCGCGCCGGTGACGACCACGGTCATCCCGGCCAGCGGTCCGCCCGTGCGCTCGGTGTTCTCGTCGTGGTCGCCGGTGTCGCCGTCGTATGGGGTGGATGGGGTGGCGCCGGGTTCGGTCATGTTCACCCCGGCGGCGGCGAGTTTGTCGATGAGTGGGGCGAGTTCGGCGAGTTCGGCGACGATCGAGGGGGCCTTCTCGGTGCCGATGCCCTCGACCTGCTGCATCGCTTCCGCGTCCGCGGCGCGGACGTTGTCCATGGTGGCGAAGTGCCGGGCGATACGGCGGGACATGGAGCGGCCGGTGCCGCGGACCCCGAGCGCGCACAGCACCCGCGACAGCGGCCGGCCCTTGGCCGTGGCGATGGCTGCGAGGAGGTTGTCGGTGCTGGTTGCACCCATCCGCTCCAGGCCCAGGAGCTGCTCGCGGGTGAGGGCGAACAGGTCGGCGAGATCGGCGACGAGGCCGGCGTCGACGAGCTGGACGACGCGGGTGTGGCCGAGGCCCTCGATGTCGAGCTGGTCGCGGCCGGCCGCGTAGGACAGGGCGGCCACCAGGTGGCAGTTGCGCCCGTTTTCGCAGCGCCAGCGCTGCTCGCTGGTGTCGATGCCGGCCCCGCAGCGCGGGCACGTCTCGGGAAAGGCGATGGGCTGTTCGTCGCCGGTGCGCAGGTGGGCGACGGGGGCTTCGATGCGGGGGATGACGTCGCCGGCCCGGTGGACCATGACGTGGTCGCCCAGGCGCAGGTCGCGGCGGGTGATGTCGGCCGGGTTGTGGAGGGTGGCGTAGGTGATGGTGGCGCCGTCGATCTCGACCGGTTCCAGGACGGCGCGCGGGGCGATGATGCCGGTGCGGCCGACGTTCCACTCCACCTCGAGCAGCCGGGTGATCTTCTCGACGGCCGGCAGCTTGTAGGCGATCGCCCAACGCGGAGCGCGCGAACCCGATCCTGCCGTCTGCTGGTCGGCGGCCAGGTCGGCCTTGATGACGATCCCGTCGATCCCGAACGGCAGCTCGGCCCGCAGGGCGGCGATCTCCTGCACCCGGGCCAGCACCTGCTCGACGGTGTCGGCGGTGATGCCGGGCACCGCGGTGGCGGCGGTGGTGTTGATTCCGAACGCGGCGGCCTGCGCCATCAGCTCGCTGTGCGCGAGTTCGCCCAGCCGCGCGGCGAGCGCCGTCTCGGTGTTGGGCATGGGCAGCAGGCCGTAGCCGAAGAACGTCATCGGCACGGTGTAGGCACGCTCCTTGGCGCGCAGGGTGCCCGCAGCGGCGCCGCGCGGGTTGGCGAACGGCTGCCCGCCGTGCGCGGTGCGCACCTCGTTTGCGTGCTCGAACTGAGCGGTCGTCATCAGAACTTCGCCCCGGACTTCCACGGTGACCGGCTCGGCGAGTTCGTCCGGCAGGCCCTTGATGGTGCCGATCGCGTGCGAGACATCCTCCCCGGCTGTCCCGTCCCCGCGTGTGATCAGCTGTCTCAGGCGACCCCCGGCGTAACGGGCGGCGACCGCGAGCCCATCCAGCTTCGGCTCGACGCTGAACCGCTCGACCTCGTGGCCGATCCGCCGGGCCAGGGAGGCGGTCCAGGCGGTGAACTCCTCCGGCGAGAACACGTTGTCCAGACTCAGCATCGCCACTGTGTGTGGGACATCGCCCTCCACGGCGCCGCCGGCGACCTTCCCCGTCGGGGAGTCGGGCAGCACCTGATCAGGATGCTCGGCCTCCCACGCGGCGATGCCTCGCACCAGCCGGTCGTAGGCGTCATCGTCCAATGCCGACGTCCCGCCCGCGTAGTAGGCGGCCGACGCCTTCACGGCGTCCTCGACCGCCTGCGCGTAAGCGGCGGCATCCATGATCACAGCTGCAGGTGTTGTCATACCCGTCATCCTGCCTGCCACCACTGACAATGCCCGATGCAGCGGAGCGGATCCGGATGCCTGGCCGGTCGGGGTCCGGAATCAGGACGACGTGACCTGGCGGGAGCACCCGTGCGGTGCGGTCGAGTTTCTGTCCGCTGGGATGTCCGGCGACCGATGCCCCGCATGCCGGGCATCGGTCGCCGGGGGCGGCCGACGGCCACAGGCGGCCGACACCGTCCGTACGCAGCACGGTGCGGGCGGTGCGGTGGTCTTCCGTGGCGGGGCTGACCAGCACACCAGCCATAAACCCCGTTGAGGCCGTTCGTGATCTCTCCTAGGTTGGCCCGCGTGACGATCGAGGTGCCCCACCAGCCGCTTCCGATTCACCAGTCGGACGTGCGCTACGCCCACGGCCCCGACTCCGCCGTGCAGCCAGGCGTACCCGCCGGCGAGACGATCGGGTTCAACTGGAGCGACAGCGCGCTCTACCCGGGAACATCACGGAAGTTCTGGGTGCATGTGCCCGCGCGGTACGACCCCTCGGAGCCGGCGTCGCTGATGGTCTTCCAGGACGGATGGTGGTACCTGGACCCTGAAGGAGAGGTCCGCGGCGCGATCGTTCTGGACAATCTCGTCCACCGCGGTGACATCCCGGTGACCATCGGCGTGTTCGTCGACCCGGGTGTCTTCCCAGACGCTGACGAGCCGAAGAACCGCAACACCGAGTACGACGCCTACGACGATCGGTACGTCAGCTTTCTCCTGACGGAGATCATTCCTGAGGTCACGAAGCGCTACTCGATCGCCGAGGACCCCGACCGGAGGGGCATCTGTGGTGGCAGTAGTGGCGGAATCTGCGCCTTCACCGCAGCCTGGCTACGCCCGGACAAATTCCGCCGGGTCATCGGGTACTTGTCGAGCTTCGCGCAGATGCCAGGCGGCAACCCATACCCCGAACTCATCCCCCGTGTCCCTCGCAAACCGCTGCGCATCTTCATGCAAGCGGGCCATCGTGACCTGCGTTGGAACGAGCCCGAGGCGAACTGGCTCGCCAACAACCTGCGCGTCGCTGCCGCGCTCGCAGAAGCCGGCTACGACTTCCGCCTTGTCCTGGGCGATGGCGGCCACAGCCCCAACCACGGCGGTGTCCTGCTTCCCGATGCCCTCCGCTGGCTGTGGCGGTCGGACGATCACCCGGACCAACCGATGGGCTGAGGCGCGGCGACTTCATAGCGGCGGCCGTCCCGGATCAGGGCCCACCAGACGTTCACTCTGCACCGGGCGAAAGAGATGACGGCCTGGGAGTGGCGTTTGCCCTCGGCGTGCTTGCGGTCGTGGTGCGTCCGGGAGTTGGGGGCGTAGCGCGCGCTCATCAGCGCGGCCGTGTAAAGGACGCGCTGGAGACCCCGGTGGTAGTGGCGCGGCCGGCGCAGGTTGAGACCTCTTGCCCGTGGTTGACGAGTAGGGCGAGTAGGAGGGCGGGTTCACCGCCGACCTCGGGCGGTTGATCTGCTGGCCCACCCTGAGTTCGTCGAACGTTTCCGGCCGCGCGTCGTGTCCACGACGCTGGCACTGGCATGGGTCGCTGCCGGCAAGCGCGCCGCGTATGTCACCGATGGCGGCGACCTCTCCGGAAGCGTGCATTTCGCAGCCGGCATCGCTTTGTGCCGGGCTGCCGGCTGTGTTGTCACCGGGATCGACGGTGCCCCGATCGGTGAGACGGGTCGTGGGCTCGTGGTCGCCGCCGACCACGAGACCCACGGGCTGTTGCTGTCGATGATGCGCAGCTGAAGGTGGTGCTGTGAGGAGGCCGACCGCATCCAGGCCGAACTGGCCCTGGCCGAGCGGGACTGGAAGGGATGGGCCGTCGCCCGCCGGCGAGTCGGCGAGGTGCTGGCCCCTGCTGACGGGACGGAGCATGGCCACGGCCCGGCCGACCGGACCCTCTGGCTTGGCAGGCGCACTATCCACCGGCAGCAAGAGAAGAGAACAGCACCGCCCCGCCTCCGAGGACAACCAACTGCACGACGCCGGGAATACGCCATCCCAGGGCGAGGAGGCCACCGCCTGTGAGCACTGCGCCGCCTCCCAGAAGCCACGATGCCTGCGACGCCACCCCCGACGCACTCGACGGACTGACGCTGTCGCTTTCGTAGCTGTCGGCCCATCCCGCCATCCCATAGCCGTACACCATCCAAGCGATGACCATGAAGTCGATGACGAGTAGTGCCACGCCGGCCCCGATCTGCTGACCGGTTGACGGCTCATTCGTCTGTCTCACGCCCACTGCCGTCCCGTCTTCGGATGAAGATCTTCTAAGTGCATGCGGTCAGCATGGTGTTGCAGCGGGCACTGCACATGAGCACAGGTACTCAGATGCCCCTCCCCGCTGTAGAGCGGTCGCACGCAGTTCGTGAACCAGTCCACGTGGGATCCGATGCCGGTGCAGCGGCGGATCGTGCAGCGCATGGTGCCGCGGATCGGTCCGGAACGCCTGGGAGGTCGATGACGTCTCGTTCCCCCGAGGACGGAAGGATGTCGGTGACGGTTGCTCCCCAACTACTGCGGTGCGCTGGGCAAACGGCCGCTGAACTGGCGGCTGTTCCTGCCCAGGGAGTGGGCGGATGAGCCGTCCGGCGCTGGCGGGCCGGCGTGCCGGAGAACGTCGGGCACCGGGAGAAGCGGCGGCTGGCACTGGACGCCTTGGACGAACTGGCCACATGGCACCTTGTGCCGCCGGTCGTGGTGGCGGAGTAGGCGCGGCCCCAGCGCGGCGCGCCCCGTAGCGCGGGAGCGCCAAGGAGTACCGCGAGCTCCTCCAATGGGTCGAACTCCGCCAGAGTGGAGCCGACTCCTCTGAGCCAGTCCTCCTGGGACGGTACAGCCCCGTGTAGGGAGTACATGCTGCTGAGGACGTGGTGTCAGATCGACTCGCTGTCGGCGATCAACCCGTCGAAGTCGAGGATCAGGCCTCTGACCACGCTGCCTCCGCTGTACTGGGATCGACCTCTTCGGAAGGCGCGGACGCGGGCCGCAGCATCCAGGCGAAGATCGCGCCGGCCGTGTACAGCAGGAAGATGACGACGAAGAGCAGTCGGGGCCGTGTGTCGTACAGAAGTGCCGCGATATAGCCGGAGGGAATCGCCATCATGGCGGTCACGCTTTGCAGGGCGCCGAACATCGCGGCCCGGTCCTTGTCATCGAGTGTCCCCACGACGATGGTGTCGCGATAGGACTCCGTGAGGAACACGCCGGCGGCGATCAGCGTGCTGCTCAGCATCAGCAGGAAGACTCCATGCCTCGGCACCAGCAGGAACAGCAGCCATCCCGCAGCGCTCAGCGCGAGGGCTGTTCGGGCGGTGTTCACGACGGAGCGTCCCCGCAGCCGGGGCAGCAACACCAGGAAGCACAGCAGTGCCACAGCCGCGGTCAGCGCCGGGATCCAGGAGATGGTGTCGGCGCCGATCCCGAGGTTGTCCGCCAGGTAGACGACCTGGAAGACGTTGATCGTCACTGCCAGGCTGGTGGCGACGTACAGGCCGACGAGAGGCCACATCCGGCGCTGTCGTGACAACTGCCAGAACAGCCGCAGGTTCGTGGCGACGCTGCGGGCCATGCCGGTGTTACCGCGCCGCTTCATGGCGGCCCTGCCCGCGGCTGTCTCATGTACCAGACGGTGGCGCCAGACGAAGAGGACGGACATCATGACTGCGCCGACGCCGTAGATGACCCGCAGGGTGGAGACCACGCCGTACTGGCCCATGAGGGCGCCGGCGATCGGGGTGAGAAGCCCAGCGCCCATGGCGATCAGCTTTATCGCGGCGAAGACACGGGGCTGGCCGTCCTTCGGGGTGTCCTCGGTGGCGAGGAGGTTGAAGGAGGTGTTGACGATGCTTGAGCAGGCGTTGAACAGAGCGGCGATGAGGAAGATCCAGAAGTTCGTCGCGATCGCCCAGAGTGCCATGGGCAGCGCCCAGCCGATCAGATCGAATACGAGGGATGTCATCCTGCGCCCGAGCCGGTCAGTCACGGCTCCGGCGATGATCTGGAAGAGGAAGGCAGTGTAAAGGTTCGCTGACAGGATGACACCGATGGAGAGATTGCTCAGTCCGACGGACTTCATGTAGAGCGTGGCGTAGTAGAGCACGACCGTGCCGGTCAGTGCCCACAGCGGTTCGAGAAGGACGCAGTACCGAGCGTTCGGAGGCAGGTCCTTCAGCAGGATGGGTCTCACGAGGGGTCCGTTCTGGGAAGCCTGGACGCGCCCCGCCGCAAGAGGGCGGAGCGGCGGGCGTCGGTCAGGAGAGGAGAAGCGCCTTCACGGCGGTGAGAGGGCGAGACTCGCCCGTGGCGGAGTCCACGCCCATGGCTGCCTGGAACGCTTCCATGAAGCGTTCCAGCGGAACCTCCGTGGTGACCATGCGCTCGAGTTCCGGCGGTCGGCGGGCGAATTCCATCGCTGGTCCGATGGCGTCGTGCAGGGGCACGGCGCCCACGATGCCGATGCCGTTGTCGATGAGATCCACCGGCCTCACCGCGGCCGTGTAGCTGTCGTCGCAACCCAGCGGGACCACCCTCCCGCCCTTCGCCACGTAGGACGGAGCGGTGTCGATCTGATTGCCATTCGGCACCCTGGTCCCGAACTCCCGCACCTCGTCGGCGAGCGGCATGCTCTTGGCGAGGGCAGCCCGCGGTCCAGGACCACCGTTCGGGGAACCGCGGGCCACCCGCGCTGTCACCGGGCCGTGCGGCGCCCGGTGCTGCCCGCCGGCCCTCGGCGTGCAGCACCGTCGCCGGCGGGTCCCGTGCTCAGGCGCCCGCTGTGATACGCAGCCTGATGGTGCGGGCTTCGGGGCGCAGCACGAACTCCGGCCACACGTCCGGCCCGCAGGCCCGGGAGCCGAGTCCGTGCTGGACGGCGTCGATGATCAGGTGGCTCGTGGTCGACTCCGGCAGCTCGAAGGGGTGTGCGGCCCGGGCGATCTGCTGCGGGGTGTGGCGGCCGAGGGTGAAGCCGGGGCGCCGGCCGCGGGCGTCGGGGAGGGCCACGAGCCGCAGTACCTCGGTGCCGCCACTGGTCAGCGTGAGGCGGCGCATCTGGGAGCGGTGGCCGGTCTCCTGGGGGCGCGCGTAGGCGACCGCGAGGTCCCGGATGCCGGCGGAGAAACGGCCGGTGCGGGCCGCGCGGAGACTGTCGGGGTAGGACTCCAGCGGGCCCAGGCCGAACCAGTCCGCGCCGTCCACGGGTGCCGTGTCGTCGGGCAGTTCGAAGCGCACCCCGATCCGCGGCCACACCGACCGCCACCCGCGCGAGGGCTCGATCTCCACACGCAGTTCGAGTTCGCCGTCCTCGATCGACCAGACGGACTCCACGGTCACCGAGAGGGCGGAATCCGCGGCGGAGACCCGGTCGACCGTGCGCAGGGCGTCCGCGGCTTGTTCCACGCCGAGGCGCCGCGTGGTCAGACGGTCCAGGCCGTCGCGGCGCCACGTGTCGGCGCTGGACACCCCGAGGACGCTGTTGTCGCTGCCCTCCAGCCGGTCGGCCCGGCTCTCGTCGTTGTCGGTGGGCGCGCGGAACAGCTCCAGGCGTGGGCCGGTCACTGGGCGCCCGGCGAGGCGGGTGAGGGAGCCGCCGGTGAACTCGGCGATGCCGAGCGCGAGCGTTCCCTCGCCGGGCCGCCAGTCGCGCCGGGGCCGGGCGGCGGGCACGGGCCGCCGTACCGAGCGGTCCAGTTGGGCGGTGGCGATCTCATGCCCCTCCGGTGCCCAGGGGGTCGCCGCCGCCAGCACCGCCTCGACCGTCAGCCAGGTCTCGCCGTCCGGGGCCACGGCGACCGGCGGCAGCGGCACCCGCCCCGACTCGCCCGCCGCGAGGACCGGGGCATCCCACTGTCCCGAGTCCACGAGGTTTCCGTCGTGCTCGACGCGCCAGCGGAAGCGCAGGTCGGACGTGTCGACCGAGTGCCGCAGGTTGGTGATCAGGAGCTTGTCGCCGTCGAAGGCGAAGCGGATCGGCTGCACGACCGCCTTGAACTCGTGCAGGCCCGGCGTCGGCACGTCGTCGCTGAGCACCATCCCGTCCATCACGAAGTTGCCGTCGTGCACGACCTCCCCGAAGTCACCGCCGTAGGCGTGGTACGGCGTCCCGTCCGGGGCCGTGGCCAGGATGCCGTGGTCGCGCCACTCCCAGACGAAGCCGCCGTGCAGCCGCGGGAACCGGTGGACCAGTTCCTCGTACTGGTCGAGGGCACCCGGCCCGTTGCCCATCGCGTGGGCGTACTCGCAGAGCAGGAACGGCTTGGTGCGCTGCCGGGCGCCCTGGGCCGGGGTGCAGCCGAGCAGCGGCGCGCGGGAACCGTCCGTGCCGATCTGCTCGATCTCCGGGACCGTCGCGTACATGCGGGAGTAGACGTCGGTGTACTCGCCGGTGTAATCGCCTTCGTAGTGCACGGGACGCTCGGGGTCGCGGGCGTGGACCCAGGCCGACATGGCGGCGAGGTTGGCGCCGGTTCCGGCCTCGTTGCCGAGGGACCAGATCACGATGCCGGGATGGTTCTTGTCCCGCTCGACCGTGCGCTCGACGCGGTCCAGGTAGGCCGCGCGCCAGGCCGGGTCGTCGCTCGGGTTGCCGGCCCAGTCGACGTTCTCGAAGCCGTGGGTCTCCAGATCGCATTCGAGGACGACCCAGAAGCCGAGTTCGTCGGCGAGGTCGAGCAGCCGGGGGTGCGGGGGGTAGTGGCTGGTGCGGATGGCGTTCACGTTGAACCGCTTCATGCGGGCCAGGTCCGCGCGGGCGTGCTCCTCGTCGAAGACCCGGCCGCGCTCGGGGTGGGCCTCGTGCCGGTTCATCCCGTGGAAGACGACACGGCGGCCGTTGACCAGGAATTGGTCGCCACGGATCTCGACGGTGCGGAAGCCGACCCGCAGGGCGATGCTCTCCGCGGCCGAGGACACGGTGGCGTCGTACAGGCGGGGTTGCTCGGCCGACCACGGCTCCACGCCCGCGATGTCGAGGGGCGCCACGTCGGCCGGGGTGGCCCAGACCCGCTCGACGCCGAGTTCGGGGATGCGCAGGGTGACGGGGAACGCGGCGGCGTCGGCGGTGACCTCCGGGTCGATACGGCCGTTTCCGTGGTCGTAGCCGGTGCGCAGCCAGACGTCCTCGACGCCCCCGGCCGGGCGGGCGAGCAGGGTGACGTCCCGGAAGATGCCCGGCAGCCACCACTGGTCCTGGTCCTCCACGTAGCTGGCGGCCGACCACTGGTGCACCCGTACGGCGACGACGTTGTCGCCCGGTCGCACCGCGGACGTCACGTCGAACTCGTGGGCCAGCCTGCTGCCGCTGGCGCTGCCGATCTCGACGCCGTTCACCCAGACCCTGAACAGCGACTCCACCCCGTCGAACCGCAGCAGGACCCGCTCGGCGTCCGACCAGTCCTCGGGCAGGTCGAAGTGGCGGCGGTAGTCGCCGGTGGGGTTCTCGTCGGGGACGTGCGGCGGGTCGATCGGGAACGGGTACTGGACGTTCGTGTAGATCGGCCGGCCGTAGGCGCCGTCGCCTTCCAGCACCCAGTGCGCGGGCACCGGGATGCTGTCCCAGCCCCGGTCGTCGAAGTCCTCGGAGGCGAAGTCCTCGGCGACGGCCGCCGTGGGCGACAGACGGAACTGCCAGGGGCCGTTCAGCGACTGGGAGGGGGCGTCGGAGTGCAGCCAGGAGCGGGCCGGACGCAGGGCGCCCCGCCACGGTGCGGTGTCCGACACGTGCGTGGAGAGCTGGGAGGGCAAGGGGCTCACAACCTTGTTGGGAAGAGGTACCGTGAGCGCTCACGGGAGCGGTAACGGGAGGCGATGGGAGTGTGTGCCGCGGCCCGGCGGAATGTCAAGGCTCAGGGCGTCCGGGCGGGGCCGGGACTCGGGGGTGGAGCCAAGGCGGACCCTGGACGGACCGGGGGACGGAGCCGAGGTGTAGCCAGGGTGGACGCCGGCCGGAGCCGGGCTGGGGCCGGGACGGCGCCGGGGCTCGGGCATACTCGGTGTCCGTGCGACGCGGGCGCGTCGGCAATGAGGCGGAGGTGAGTGATGGCGTCGTCGGAGACCGGACCCCGCAGGGTGACGATCGACGATGTGGCCGAGGCCGCCGGAGTGTCCCGGCAGACCGTGTCCCGCGCGCTCAACGACAAGGGCGAGATCGGCGTCGCCACCAAGCAGCGCGTCCTCGACGCCGCCCAAGCGCTGGGATACCGGCCGAGCCGGTTCGCCCGGGGGCTGGTCCGTCAGGACACGTTCAGCGTCGGCCTGGTGATCCCCGATCTGCTCAACCCGTTCTTCACCGAGGTCGCCGCCGCCGCCCTGGACGCGGCGCGGACGCTCGGCTGGCACGTGGTCGTGTACGACACCGGCGACCGCGTCGAGGAGGAACGGGGCACCCTGGAGGTGATCGCCTCGCAGGTGGACGCGGTCGTGGGCTACCTGAGCCTGCCGGAGGACGAGATCGTCAGGCTGACCCGGGGGCTGCCCGTGGTACTCATCGACCGGAAGCACCACACCGAGCGGTTCAGTTCGATCCTGATCGACGGCGAGGCGGGCGTCCACGCGGCGATCCAGCACCTCACCCGAGCGGGCCACCGGCACATCGGCATGCTGGACCACGCGGAACGCTCCGAGCCGAGCGTCCGGCGCGACTGGTTCGACGGCGCGATGACCGCGTGCGGACTGGACGCCACTGCGGTGGCCCGCGCCGACCAGAGTGTGGAGGGCGGGGAACGCGCGCTTCAGGAACTCCTCGCCCGGCACCCCGACCTGACCGCCGTGTTCATGTTCAACGACATCATCGCCATCGGGGGCTTGCGCGCAGCACGCCGGCTCGGCCGCCAGGTCCCCCGGGACCTGGCGGTGATCGGCTTCGACGGCCTCCGCCTGGGCACGCTGGTCGAGCCACCGCTCACCACGGTGGCCCTGGACACGCGCGGTCTCGGCGCGCTGGCCGTCGAAGAGGCGGCCAGACTCCTGACCGGAAGAGGCCCCCTGCGCACGGACGAACTGACGGTGGGGGCGGAGCTGCGGCTGCGGGAATCGGCATAGAGGTGTCCTGGTAGCCGCCGGGACCGCGCCGCCGACGTGCGCAGGCCGACACGAACGGGCCTTCGTCGCGGCCCTCGAATCGGGCCGCACCTCCTGGTACGCCCTGGCCGCAAAGCCTTCCGCCACCCGGCCATCGGCGAAATCACCCTCGACTTCGACGCCATGGAACTGTCCGCGCAGCCCGGCCTCGTCCTGACCGCCTACAGTGCCGCACCCGACACCCCGGACCACGACGCACTTCCGCTGCTGACTGCTTGGGCGACCACCGAGGACACCCAGACACCGGCCGCGTCGTCGACCGCGGCTGATCGTCGCACCTCAGCAGGAGACGCGTCGGTCCAGCTGATCCACGTCGTTACGTGTGCGTCTCGCTGCCCGCCTCACGCGTTGATCGCGGCCGGAGCCCATCCGAGGCATCGGCCGGCATGCCACGGTCTTCGGCCAGCCGCTGGTACCGAAGGGGTGTACGGCGGCTGGGCGGGAGCGCGGTGCGCGGTCGCGCCCTGCGCTCTCGGGGCGGTCAGGCCGCCGCGTTCAACAGGTCGGCCAGTACGTCGGGTTGTTCCAGGGCGATGAAGTGGCCGGCCTTCGGCACCTGTGTGAACGCGGCGGCCGGCAGCAGCTGCTTGTTGGCCTCCCGGTCCGAGGGCCGGGACCAGTCCTTTTCGCCGTAGACGAGGTGGACGGGGGCCTTGACCTCGGGGTAGCGCGAGCGGGCCGCGATCAGGGTGGGCAGGTTCTGATAGACGCCCCGGGCGACGGTCGGGTAGCCAGGGCGGCGGCCCACCTGGAGGAGTTCGTCCACGTAGTCCTCCCGCAGCGCGCTTTTGTCGCCGAGGCCGCCCTGAAGGATCGTGCGGAGGGCAGGCTTCGGCTCCACCCCCGCGATCACCGGCCCCACTCCCGGGGTGAGGACACCGCTGACCACCACACGGGCCAGGAGACCGGAGCGGGCGATCCCACCCCGGAAGTCGTAGGTGTTCACCGCTACGACGCGCCGTACCCGCTCCGGCAGATCGGCCGCGGTGGTCAGGGCGAGCACGGCCCCCATGGACTCACCGACCAACGTGACGTCGTGGAGGTCGAGTTCGGCGAGGAGCCGCTCGACGCCCGCACGCATGGCCGGCTCGTCGTACGACGCACCGGGCACGATCTCGGAGTAGCCCATGCCCGGCAGGTCGAGGGCGTAGACGGTGTACTGGTCCGCGATCAGCGGGATGAGGAGGCGGAAGTGCTCGGCCTGGGTGCGCACGGTGTGCAGCAGGACCACCGGGGCGCCGGTGCCCGCCTTGAGGTAGCGCAGGGTGCCCTCGCGGCTGCGGCCTGCCCGTGGAGCGATGGTGTGGCTGGTGGTCCCCGGAATGTGAATTCTGGGACGGGGGTCGTGGGTGGGCATATCGCCGTCTCCCTGGGTGAAGGGGCTTAGTTGGCCAGCTGGGGATACAGCGCCGCGAGGTCGCCGGCGAGGCCCGCCTTGACCTGACGGGAGATGTCGTCGGCGAGGACCTCGTACGCGCCCGTCTCGATGCCGTCGAGGGCGAGTGCGGCGACGTCGCGGGGGTCGGACTTGGGTGCGTCGACACCTGTCGTCAGGTCCGTGTCGACGTAGCCGACGTGCAGTCCGGTGACAGCGATACCGCGCGGCCCGAGCTCCAGGCGCAGGGAGTTGGTCTGCGACCACAGAGCGGCCTTGGACGCACTGTAGGAGCCGCCCAGGGCCAGCCAGGACAGCACGGAGTGCACGTTGAGGATGTGGCCGCCGCCGTTGCGTTCGATGACCGGCACGAAGGCCCGGGTGACGAGGAGCGGGCCGTAGAAGTTGGTCTCGAACTCCCGGCGTACGTCGTCAAGTGGAGAGTCGAGGAAGGACGCGCCGACCGAGGCGCCGGCGTTGTTGATCAGCACGGTGACGTCCTGAGCCTGTGCAGCGGCGGCCGCCACGGAGGTGGGGTCGGTGACCTCCAGGGCCACCGGGACCGCATCCGGATGCGTCACGCTGCGCGGGTCGCGGGCCGTGGCGTAGACCGTGCCGGCGCCGCGGGCGTAGAGCTCCTCCACCAGGGCCTTGCCTATGCCACGGCTGCCGCCGGTGACGAGAACGTTCGCGCCTTTCAAGGCGGTCATGACTGCCTCCACAACATCGGAAACCGATCGGTTTCCATCACTGTAAACCGATCGGTTTCGCGATGCAAGGTCAACGAGGAATCATCCGCGTCGGGCGGCCGTGACGGGGTGTCAGGCCTCGCCGAACCCCCCGCGCCGCGGCGCCCCCGTGTCGCCACAGGCCGCCGGCTTGCCGCCCGAGTAGGGCCCGAGCGCCCCGCGGTCCCGGGCTGGTGCGGCACAAGGTGTCGACGCTCATGCGGGCGCTCCGTCGGCAGGGCTGCCGTGTTGAAACGTCGAGCAGCCAGTCGCGTGTCGAGACGGCGCCACCGGCCTGAGCGGGCTTCAGCCTTGTCGGGTTGCTCCGTGATCGGAGGCGACCCGTTCACTTGCGCTGCGGAAACCGATCTGTTTCCCTAGTCGGAAACCGATCGGTTTCCAGCCGATGGTCAGTCCTGTGACCAGCAACCAAGGGGAAAAGTGAGTACCACCTTCGACCGTGGGGCGCCTGCCTCCCGCACAACAGATTCGGGCCGCCGCGGCTCACATGCCATGCGCTGGTGGGTGCTTGTCGTGCTGGGCACGGCGCAGCTCATGGTCACGCTCGATGCCACCGTCGTGAACATCGCGCTGCCCGCAGCCCAACATGACCTCGGTTTCAGCGACGGCAGCCGGCAGTGGGTCATCACGGGTTACGCCCTGGCGTTCGGCAGCCTTCTGCTGATCGGTGGCCGGCTCGGTGACCTGTTCGGCCGACGTACCACCTTCGTGACCGGCCTGATCGGTTTCGCGGGCGCGTCCGTCCTCGGCGGCGCGGCAGGCAGCTTCGACATCCTCGTCACGGCGCGTGTGGCCCAAGGACTCTTCGCCGCGCTGCTTGCGCCCGCGGCACTCTCACTGCTCAGTGTGACCTTCACCGACCCGACCGAGAGGCCGAAGGCTTTCGGCATCTTCAGTGCGCTGGCCGGTGCGGGCGGCGCGGTCGGTCTGCTGCTCGGCGGCATGCTCACCGAATGGGCGACGTGGCGCTGGGTGATGTACGTGAACGTCATCTTCGCGGCCGTCGCGCTGGTCGGTGCGGTGCTGCTGCTGGCCAAGCCTGCGGTCACCGAGCGGCCCAAGATCGACGTTCCGGGCACCCTCGTGGTGAGTGCCGCGTTGTTCGCCATCGTCTATGGGTTCGCGCACGTCGAATCCACCAGTTGGACCGACCCGGTCGCCCTCGGCTCCATGATCGTCGGCGCGGTGCTGCTCGCTGTGTTCGTATGGCTGGAAGCCAGGGTCGCGCATCCGCTGCTGCCCATGCGACTCGTGCTGGACCGGACCCGCGGTGGCTCGTTCCTGGCGGTGTTCGTCATCGGCATGGGGATGTTCTCGATCTTCCTGTTCCTGACCTACTACCTGGAGGCCAGCATCGGCTACTCGCCGATCAGGACGGGCCTGGCGTTCCTGCCGATGGTCGCGGGCATCGTTGCCGCGTCGACCACGGCGCCTGCGCTGCTGCTGCCCAGGGTCGGTCCGAAGATCGTGGTCAGCGCCGGCTTCCTGGTCGCCGCAGCCGGTATGGCCCTGCTGACCCAGCTCGAGCTGCACAGTGGCTACGTCGCCGACATCATGCCCGGCATGATCCTGCTGGGGCTCGGTCTCGGTGGGGTGATGACCACCGCGTTCCAGGGTGCGACCGCGGGCGTCCACCACGAGGACACGGGCGTCGCCTCGGCGCTGATCAACACCGGCCAGCAGGTGGGTGGCTCGATCAGCACGGCGCTGCTGACCACCGTTGCCTCGTCGGCCGCGACCGACTACCTGTCCTCGCACAAGCCGGGCGCGCTGACCATGGCCCAGGCCGGCGTCGAGAGCTACACGGCCACCTTGGCGTGGGGCTCCGGGTTCTTCGTGGTCGGTGCTGTCCTGTCGGCGCTCCTGATACCGAATGCGCCTCTGGTGCCGTCGGAGGGCGAGCCGGTGATCGCCCACTGAGCCTGAAGGTTGCCCGGGTCGCCGAGGCTGTCTCCGGTCATTCGGCTGGCCCGCACGAACTCGCAGGGCAGGGCTCCAATCGCCTGGCGATCGGCGTCGACAGCCGCGAGGAGCTTGACCGATAGGCCGAAGGGAACGCTCGCCGCTTGGGCTTGCACGCTGAAACCGATCAGTTTACGGTGGTGAAACTGATCGGTTTCTCGGAGGGGGACGGATGACTGCCGCGCATGACACCGAAAGGCAACCGACGGGTTCCAGGCTGTCGGTGAAGCTGGCCGCTCACCCGTCGGTCCAGGCCGTACTTGCCCGGCGCGGGGCCGGTGCGGCGGCGGGCCCGCCGGCGGTGATCGACGCGGCCTGGCTGCGCGAGCTGTGCCTGGCGGCCGGCGCGGACGACGCCGCCGCGGTCAGCCTGGACCACCCCGACCTGGCCGGTGAGCGCGAGCACGCGCAGGCCGCGCTGCCCGGCACTCGCACCCTGATCGCGATGGCGGTCCGGATGAACCGCGACAACTGCCGCTCCCCGGCGCGCAGCGTGGCCAACCAGGAGTTCCACCAGACCGACGAACAGGCCAACCATGCCGCCCGCAGCGTCACCCGAGCACTCCAGGACGCCGGCTACCGCGCGCTCAACCCGTCCGTCGGCTTCCCGCAGGAGATGGACCGCTTCCCCAGGGAGCGGATCTGGGTGGTGGCGCACAAGACGGTCGCGGTGGCCGCAGGGCTCGGTGTGATGGGTCTGCACCGCAACGTCATCCACCCGAAGTTCGGCAGCTTCGTGCTGCTGGTCACCGTGCTGGTGGACGCGGAGGTGAGCGAGTACGGGCAGGCGCTGGACTACAACCCCTGTATCGACTGCAAGTTGTGCGTCGCCGCCTGCCCCGTCGGCGCCATCGCCAAGGACGGCGCCTTCGACGCGCTGGCCTGCACCACGCACAACTACCGCGAGTTCATGAGCGGGTTCACCGACTGGGCGCAGACCGTGGCCGACAGCGAGGACGCCGCCGACTACCGCTCCCGGGTCACCGACTCCGAGGGCGCCTCCCTGTGGCAGAGCCTGACCTCACCCCCCGGCTACAAGTCCGGCTACTGCCTTGCCGTCTGCCCCGCCGGCGAGGACGTCCTCGGCCCCTACCTGGACGACCGCAAGACCTTCATGGACACCGTGCTGCGCCCGCTCCAGGACAAGAAGGAAACGCTGTACGTCCTGCCGGGCTCCCACGCGCAGGAGTACGCCCGGCGCCGCTTCCCCCACAAGCCCGTCAAGGAAGTCACCGGCGGCTGGCAGCCCCCGGCGAAACGCGCCGCGTCCACCGAACCAGAGAAACGTACGTCATGAGTGGCATTCACCCCTTCCGCGTCCTGCGCGCCAAACCCCTGTGGATCGCCAACGGCGCCATCACGGGCGTACTCGCGCTGCTGTTCACCGTGTTCTACGTCGGCGCCAACATCGACCCGGCCGGCCACATGTCGAAGCTGCCCGTCGGCCTGGTCAACGCCGACGAGGGAGCCGCTGTCGGCGGCAAGCAGGTCAACCTCGGGGCTCGGATAACCGAGTCGATCAAGAAGTCGACCGCAGGCGGGGACAAGATCGACTGGAAGGTGATGGACGAGAAGGAGGTGAAGGAGGAGCTCGGCAAGGGCAAGCTGTTCGGCGCGCTCGTCGTGCCCGCCGACTTCACCTCAGCCACTGCCGCACTGACCGGCACCACGCCCACCGGGGCCCCGGCCCGCCCGACGCTGACGGTGCTGACGAACCAGTCCGCCGGCAGCGTGGGCTCCGGCCTGGCCCGGACGGCGACGACCCGGGCGGCCGAGAACGCCTCACTCCAGGTGGGCAAGGAGCTGGCCGCCCAGATCGGGACTGCGCAGGCGAAGCTGCCCGCCGCGGCCCGCGTCCTGCTCGCCGACCCGGCCGCAGTCACCGTCGAGGACGGTCACCCGATCGACTCGCACAGCGGCCTGGGCCTGACAGCGTTCTACTACGCGCTCGTCCTGGTGGTCTGCGGCATGCTCTCCGCCAACGTCATCAGCGGCCAGGTCGACCACGCCCTCGGCTACACCCACAACGACATGGGCCCCTTGCGCCTGCACCGCCCGCTGATCCGGGCGACCCGGGTCCAGACCCTCGCCATCAGCAGCACCCTCATGATCGGCCTGTCCCTGCTGATGGGCACCCTGGTCATGGTCGGTGCGATCGGCATCATGGGCATGGACGCCTCCCATCTGCCCCTGCTGTGGTTGTACTCGGTGTGCGCCATCGCCGTCACCGGGATCGGTGCGCTCTCCCTCCTCGCGGCCTTCGGTACGCCCGGCATGCTGGTGGTCACGCTGGTCTTTATCGGGATGGCGGTGCCGACGGCCGGGGCCACCACCCCCATCGAGGCGCTGCCCGGCTTCTACCGCTTCCTCGCGGAGTTCGAGCCGCTCCGGCAGATCACCGGCGGAATCCGCTCGATCCTCTACTACGACGCCCAGGGCGACGCGGGCCTGACCCGCGGCTGGGTCATGATGGCCGCCGCGCTGGTGGCGGCCGCCCTGTTCGGCTTCGGCGTACTGGGCTGGTACGACCGCAAGGGGCTGCACCGCGTCCCGGCGGAGACGACGCCCGACAAGACCGCGGTCCCTGCATAGCGGGAGGCGCCCCCACATCACCCGGGGACGGGGCCATCACTCGGAGTGGCCCCGGTGTGCCGCCCTGACGGGACCACGGGCGCGCACCATTCAGGGCTCGGCGACGGTCTTTCCCCCGGACCGTCGCCGAGCCTCTGCGCAGCACCTACGAAAACCGATCGGTTTTCTTTTGCGCCGCTTCGAGTTAATCTCGCGGTATGACCACCGAAGTGAAACTCACCCCCAGGGAGCGGCTGCTGGAGGCGGCGGCCACGCTCACCTACCGAGACGGTGTCGGTATCGGCGTCGAGGCCCTGTGCAAGGCGGCGGGGGTGTCGAAGCGGTCCATGTATCAGCTGTTCGAGAGCAAGGACGAACTGCTGGCCGTGAGCCTGCAGGAGCGCGCCTCCGCCTACGTTGCGACTCTCCTGCCTGCGGCGGACGACGGCCGGTCGCCCCGGGAGCGGATCCTGCACGTCTTCGAGCAGGTGGAAGCGCAGTCGGGTGCGCCCGAGTTCCGCGGCTGCCGGTACCTGGCCGTGCAGATCGAGCTCAAGGATCAGAGCCACCCCGCGAGCCAGGTCGCCCATCGGGTCAAGGCGAACCTGACCGCCTTTTTCCGCGCGGAGGCCGAGCAGGGAGGCGCGGGTGATCCCGATCTGCTGGCCCGGCAGCTCAGCCTGGTCTTCGACGGCGCCAGTGCCCGCGCGGGAATTCAGGCCGACAACTTGACCGGGCTCGTCGCGCCCACGGTGACCACCCTGCTCGACGCGGCGGGCGTGCGCTGACGCATCGCTCATTCGTAGAGCTGCCTCGATCCCCTGCACTCGCGGGAAGCCCGATGGCGGTGAGCGTGTTGCCGAGCGTGCCGCAGGCGAAGAAGGTCGTGGGCCGGTCGGTGGCAGCGCCCGGCGTCAGGTGCACGGTGTCCCAAATCCTCATCCAGCCGGCCCGGACGACCTCGCCGATCAGGTCATCGCCCTGCGCCACGACGGCGTATCCCTGCATCTGCATCAGGAGCGTTTCGAGGCGCGTCGAGATCAGCTGTGCGTAAGCGTTCGTCATCGCCTGGAGGGCGGGCTCGCCGCCCTCCACGCCGTTGGCCGCTCCCTCGAAAGCCGGGCGGTGTCTTCCATGCTCCGTACCGAGCAGCGACGAAGATCGCCTTCTTGCCCGCTCTCACGCCTCCCGTGGGCGCCGATCCCGCCGTGACGTCCCCACTCCCTCTGGGACTTGCAGACGGAAACTGATCGGTTTACTGTAGTGGAAACCGATCGGTTTCGAGAGGGTGCGGGAGTTCATGATGACGACAGGTCGGCCGGTGGCAATCGTGACGGGTGCGTCATCCGGTATCGGGAAGGAAACCGCGCTCGCGCTGGTCGCGGCCGGTTTCACCGTGGTGGGCACAAGCCGTGACACCTCACGTGTCACGCCGCTCGACGGTGTGACGTTCCTCGGACTCGACGTCGCCAGTGACGCCTCGGTCGCCGCAGCGGTCCAGGAGGTGAGCGAGCGGTTCGGGCGGATCGACGTCCTGGTCAACAACGCCGGCGTCGGTTCGATGGGTGCGGCCGAGGAAACCTCCCTCGCGCAGACCCAGGGCATGTTCGAGACGAATGTCTTCGGGGTCATGCGCATGGTGAACGAGGTCCTGCCGCACATGCGTGCTCAGTGACGCGGGCGCATCATCAACATCTCGTCCGTGCTCGGGTTCCTGCCCCAGCCCTACATGGCCGCCTACGCCGCCTCCAAGCACGCGATCGAGGGTTACACCGAGTCGCTGGACCACGAGGTCCGTGACCACGGCGTCAGGGCGCTCATCGTCGAACCCGCCTACACGAGGACCGGGTTCGAGGCCAACAGCGCGAAGCCCGACACCCCCCTGCACGTGTACGCGAAGCAGCGCCAGACCGTCGACCGCGTGATGGCGGAGGCGGTCAGGGGCGGCGACGCCCCCGCCGTCGTCGCCCAGGCCATCGTCGCGGCAGCGACCGACGCCAAGCCGAAGCCGCGCTACACCGCCGGCCCCCTGGCCAGACGCGCACGGGTTCTGCGCCGCCTCGCTCCCGCCGCGGTCTTCGACAAGCAGATCCGCAAGATGAACCAGCTGGCCGGCTGACGCCCAGGCGCTGCCTGGGGTTTCCGAGCCCGGGCGTGGGGGTCCGCGATGATGGCTCGGGGTGGGCACTTGCGCAGCGGCGCCGGTGCGGGCCCGGCGCGCCATCAGGGCCCTCCTGAGCCAGTTCAGCCGTTGCGCCTCGGTGTCGGTGTCGGTGTCGGTCACCACGGTGATGACGGCCAGGAAGGCTTCTCGCTGGCCATCGACGCCTACCACGGTGGCGTCGACGCCTTCGCCGACCGCCGCGCCGCGAGCGCAACACCCGCCCACCGAGATGTTCCGGAGAGCGAGAACCGCTCCGCCCGCCGCCTCAGTAATGTGACTTCGCATGACCGACACCGAGATCGAGATCACCGCAGACCTGGTCCGCGACCTGCTGCAGGAGCAACATCCAGACCTTGCCGGGCTGGCCATCCGCGAGGTGGCGGGCGGCTGGGGCAACCAAATGTGGCGCCTCGGGGACGAGTTGGCCGTGCGCATGCAGCGCATGGACGCCACGCCGGAGCCCCAGCTCAAGGAGCGGCGGTGGCTCCCCGTGCTGGCCCCGCGCCTGCCGCTCCCGGTGCCGACGCCGGTGCGGTTCGGTGAACCGTCCGAGCGCTTCCCCAAGCACTGGACCGTGATGACGTGGGTTCCCGGCGAGCCACTGGACCACGGCTCGATCAGCCGCGGCGACCACGCGGCCGAGACGCTGGCGGGCTTCCTCCAGGCGCTCCACGTCAAGGCGCCCGCCGAGGCGCCGATCGCCACGGACCGCGGTGCCCATCCCAAGAACTGCACGGACGGCTTCGAGAGATTCTTCCAGGCCGTTGCGCCCGAAGACGTCGCTGCCGACGTCCGGGCCGTCTGGGACGACGCCGTTGCGGCCCACGCGTGGGAGGGCTCGCCGGTGTGGGTGCACGGCGACCTCCATCCCGCGAACGTCGTCGTCTCGGACGGAACGCTCTCGGGCATCGTCGACTTCGGTGACATGTTCGCCGGCGATCCGGCGTGGGACCTCGCCGCCGCGTGGGTGCTGCTACCCGCGGGCACGGCCTCACGGTTCTTCGACATGTACGAGCGTGCAGACGAGGCGGCGATCCGGCGCGCCCGCGGGCTGGCCGCTATGAAGAGCCTCTTCCTGATGCTCATGGGGCAGAACGGAGATCGAGGTCTTCCCGGCGGCAAGCCGCACTGGGGACCTGCAGGTCGGGCGGCACTTGATCGTGTTCTGAAGGGCGTTTGACGCACGCTTCTCTGAACTTGTTCTCGATCTTGATTGAGGCCCATGCGGCAGTCCACCTTCGTGGGTTCACCGATCACGACGCGTGGTGGGGATGGCAAGGTCCACGGCCGTACGCTGCCCGTGGCCCCGACCGAGCCGGCGGAGCTTCTCCTCAGCGCCAACGAGGCGCTGTACTCCGCTGCTGTGCAACGGCATTGAACGATGTCCCGATTAGTAGGCGTGTACAAATGGTGGCGTACGTGACATGGGAGTGCGGATGAGGTTGCGGGCGGGCAGGGTGATGCTTGCCGTCGCGGTGTTGACGGCCGTGGTGGGGTGCGGAACCAGAGGGACACCTGTCCTCTCATCTGCGGAGCTGCAGAGTAGGTGGTGGGCCTGGGTATCCGCCGGACCTGACGAAACCGATCCCATCGCGGACCAGGACGGAAGCTCATGTGCTCGGTACCAACCGGACGATGTGTGGTTCCTTGCCGGCACGTACGGGGGGTCGGCTGAGCGGGCCTGCGCTCTTCCCTTCGGGCGGCCGGTCGCCTTCCCTGTCGTGAACAGGTGGGGTACTTCTCAGGAATGCGCGGACTTCATGGTGAGCGCCACCGGGTGGGCCGTCCTCGACGGCAAGCGGCTGGACCCAGAGGCCTATCATGGGGAGACGATTCAGATAAGCCGCTTCGCGGGCCGTCGCGTCATAGGCGTGGACAGTGGTTTCAAGACCACCGGGTGCGGATTGTGGATCCAGTTGTCGCCTCTGGAGCCGGGCGCACACGTCCTGAAGATTCGCGGTGAGTCTGGCAGCCACCGGGTCAGCGTCGACTATGCGCTGACCATCGATGCGGGGCGGCACTAACCCCGGAAGCCGGCAACCGCGCCTGGTGCAGACGTTCCGTCGTGGACGTCCGCACCGGGTGTCGTGCTTCGGGCCTCACAAGAACCCCGCACTGGCCTCTCGCTTCGGTCGCTGCCCCGGTGGTCGTGGCCGTGGGCGAGGGATGCCTGGCCACCGTGCAGGAGAGCGTCACGTCCCTCACCAAGGACGGCGAGGGCAAACCAGACCGCCCGCACCGGACAGATCTCTCCTGCCGGGCTCATCAACCGCTACCAGCTGCAATGTCGGCCCGCCCGCGACCTCCTGGTCGACTACCTCACCGAACGCCAGTCCCCGCTCGACTACAGCTGACTGCTGGATCGCGCGCACTCGTCATCAAGCGCCGTCGAAGGCGAGTTCCGCTGGGACGGCCTCGTCCACGGCGCGGGCCAGCCGTTGCCCGTCGCGGTACCAGCCCGGGTCAATCCCGACGTTGCAGCCGCACCGGCCGATCAGGTTGCGTTCGGCACCCCACCGTTCCAGCGCGATGACGTCGTCGAAGCGCAGTTCGTGGTACATGCCGGGTCTGCACGACACCACCGACTCCGGCGTAAGAACCACCCAGTGCCGTTCCGCAGCGCGCCTGAACGCGCGCTTCACCAGGGGTTCGCGGAACACCTGTCCCCACGGGGGGATTTCGTCCCACGTCCAGCAGGAGGTGCACCACAGCCGGCGACCGTCCGGGCCGGCGAAGTCGAGGAGCAGACCGTTCGGGACGACCAACTGGGCCCGCTCCATGGCCTGCTGCCAGGAGTCGCGTACGTCCCGCGGGGTGACACCCTCCAAGGCGCGGCGTGGGCTGCCCTCGTCGAGGCAAGGCGTCCCGAACAGCTCGGAACGAGCGGCGTCGTCGAGCGTACGCAGCCGCGCCGGGGCGCCCTCCAGCGGGGCACAGTGCCGGGCCACCTCGGCCGCGGTGGGTTCTTCCCCGGCCAGGCTCAGCGCCTCTGACCACACCGTCGCAGCTACGCCCTCAGCATCGCTCGTACGGGCTGAGGCGAGGAGCAGCCGGACGACCGTGCCGGAGTCGAGCAGCGCTGTGGCCGCCTCAGCCGGGGCAGCCGACACTGGCTGGCAGGCGAGCGTGGCGGTCACCCGTTCCCGAAGGATTCGGTGGGCCACCGCTGCGGCCGCGGACCCGACGGAGGCCTCGACGGACAGCGCGACGCCGTCGATGTTCCGGTGGGTCCAGGAGGCGCGCGGGTGGCGAGTCTGAGGTGCGGAACGGCGCGGGCGCTCGCCCGGGGGCAGCGGGAGCCGCAGGCCGACGGGGGCCGGTCCGGTCAAGGTCAGGACGGCGTTGCCGCGGGTGAACCAGGCTGCGGCGTGCCCGAGCAGCATCTCCGCGGTCGGCAGGTGGTGCCGGCTGCGTTCGTGGCCCTCCAGGCCGGCGGCCTGCGATCCGTACCGGGCGTTGAGAGCACCGACGGCCCGCGGGTCGAGGGACCGGGCGACCTCGCCTCCGAGCGCGCGGGCCACCTCACCGAGCCGGTCGGTCGGCAAGTCGGACAGAGCCGAGCAGAGTGCCTCCAGGCAGTCGGAGACTTCCTCGCGGGAACCCGAGACGGTGAACCGGGTCTCCTCGAGGCCGGTGGACACGACGGGCTCGGCCTCCTGCGGGAGCCGCCGTTGCGTCGCATGCACAGCGAGGGCGGCGACCAGGCGGCTGATGCCGAGGGTGCGGTACGTCTCGTCGCGGGCACCGACGCCAAAGCGCAGGGTGGCGCGGAGCGGACCGGGCTCGGAGAACCGGAGGACGGGTACGCCGTCGACGTGGCTGTGGTGCATGGCCGCACGTTAGTCGAGACAGAACTCGTTGCCCTCGATGTCCTGCATCAGGATGCACGACTCGTTGTCGTCATCGGCCAACAGCGTTCGCACGTGTACCGCACCGAGCGCGACCAGTCGTGCGCATTCGGCCTCCAGTGTGGCGAGGCGCTCTTCACCCACGAGTCCGGTGCCGACCCGCACGTCGAGGTGCACCCGATTCTTGACGATCTTGCCTTCGGGAACGCGCTGGAAGAGCAGACGCGGGCCCACACCCGAGGGGTCACTGCATGCGAAGTAGATGACCTGATCCTCAGGCGGCAGCGAGCGATGGTAGTCCTCCCACGTGGCAAACCCGTTCGGGATCGGCGGTACGACGTACCCCAACACCTCGCACCAAAAACCGGCGAGGCGCGCAGGTTCTGCGCAGTCGAAGGTGACTTGGAACTGCTTGATCGAAGACATCGGCGCACCATAGCAGGGGGACTCAGTCGCTCATCTCCCGGCGTGGATCCGCATGTTGGCGGGAGGGACGACGGCCCTGATCACCCGGTCTTCCCCGGCGTCGGGTTCATCTGACACCTCCCGGGGTCCGTGCGGTGCCCCGCCCCGCCAACTGACTGTCTACACGCCCCGCCCAGTTCGGGTCATCGAGTTCGGCCGCGAGGCGCGGCGTCGGCTTCCTGCTGCGGCCGAGGAGCATGGTCGTGCGCCTTCTCCGTGGACTGTCTCGTGGTCGGGTGCACGGGCGCGGGGCGGTACCGTGCCCGGGCGCTCGGGCCGGGCGACGGGACCGCCGTGCGCCGGGGAGTCAGGCGGTGTCGACGTCGGTGGTGGCGAGCTTGACGTAGACGTCGGGCCGGGTGCGGCGGATGCGTGCGGCGAGAGCCATGCCGGCCAGGAACACTGCCGGGGTGAGCGCGACCAGTGTCCAGTTGACGGTCGGGCCGGCGCCGGTGAACAGGTCCAGGCGCTTGCAGACCAGCACGGTGGCGGCGGTCAGGAGGACGCCGGCCGCGGCGGGCGCGACCAGGGTGCGCATGCGTCCCTCGCCGTGCTCGGCGGAGTTGCGGCGGAAGAAGGAGACCACCGCGAAGGCCGCCAGCGCCTGTAGGACGAGGACGCCGATCACACCGGGAGTGTTCACCCACAGGAAGAACTTGGTGTAGGGGTCGACGTCGATCAAGGCGAAGACGGCGACGACCACGACCGCCAGGACGCTCTGGGCGATGCCGGCCACCCACGGTGAGCCGTGCCGGGGGTGCACCCGGCCCAGCGCCGCGGGGGCGACACTCTCGACGGACAGGGCGTAGACGTACCGGGTGATGGCGTTGTGGAAGGCGAGCAGGGCGGCGAGCACGCTGGTGACGATCAGGACGCGTTGGACGTCGGTCGCCCAGCCGCCGACGTACTGGGTCATGGCGGTGAAGAACATCTCCGCCGGGTTCTTCGCGGCGACCGCGACGGCCTGGTCGCTGCCGAACGCCTGCACGATGACCCAGGCGATGAAGGCGTAGAAGAGGCCGAGGAAGCCGATCGCGAGGTAGGTGGCACGGGGCACGGTGCGGTCGGGGTCGCGGGCCTCCTCGCGGTAGATGGCGGTGGCCTCGAAGCCGATGAACGCGGCGACGGCGAGACCGAGCGGTCCGCTCATCCCCGAGACGAAGATGTTCGAGGGCGTGAAGGAGTCGAAGCTCAGCCCGCTCGCGCCACCCTTGACCAGGACGGCGCCGGCGAGCAGCACCAGGATGGCGGTCTCCGCGATCAGCAGGGCGGCCAGGACCTTGGCGCCGAGGTTGATGGAGCGGAAGCCCAGGAACCAGACGACGGCGATCCCGGCCAAGGCGTACACCGGCCAGGGCAAATCGACGCCGAGAAGGTCGTTCGCCGTGGTGGAGGCGAAGAAGCCGAAGGCGCCGAACATGCCGATCTGAAGGGAGTTGTACGAGAACACCGCGAGGAACGCCGCCCCCAGCCCTGCCGGACGTCCGAGGCCTCGGGCGATGTACGAGTAGAAGGCGCCGGCGTTGCGGATGTACGGCGTCATCGCGGTGAAGCCGACCGCGAAGAGGACCAGCACCACGCCGACGGCGAGATAGGCGACCGGGGCGCCGATGCCGCCGAAGAGGATGGCGAGGGGAGCGACGCCGGCCATCACCGTGAGCGGGGCGGCCGCGGCGACGACGAAGAAGACGATGTCGGCGACGCCGAGGCTGCCGCGCTGGAGGTGATGGCCCTGATCGGTCCCGGCGGCCGGTGGGGGCTGCTGGGGAGCGGTGGGGACGAGGGGCTCGGTCATGGAGGTCTCCGCGTGGTGTGTGGTCGAGGAGCGGGTGGAACGTTCGGGAGACGCAGACCGGTCGTGACGACGACGTGGGTCTATCGTCTCCCGGCACGCGTGCTGCGGGGGGTGGTGGCGTCGTGGGTACGCCGGCCGGCGAGCCAGGTGCCCAGGACGGGGAGGTGCGCGAGGTCACCGGGGGTGGTCTCGGCCGGGTCGGCGGCGAGATGCACCAGGTCGGCGCGCATTCCGGGGCGCAGCGCGCCCCATTCCTTCTCCTCGAACGCCTGGTAGGCGCATCCTGCGGAGTAGGCGGTGAGAGCGGCGTCGATGTCGATCCGCTCCTCGGGGAGCCAGCCGCCCTCGGGAACACCCTCGGGCGTCTGGCGGGTCACGGCGGTGGCGATGCCCCGCAGTGGTTCATGGGCGGTGACCGGCCAGTCGCTGCCGAACGAGAGCCGGGCGCCGGAGGCGAGCAGGGCGGCGATCTGGTACTGCCGCCCGCCGCGTTCCGGGCCGATCCTCGGCAGGGTCAGCTCGGTCATCAGGGGGTCGGGCTGGGCCCACAGCGGCTGGAGGTTGGCGACCACGCCGAGTGCGGCGAACCGGTCCAGGTCGGCGGGGTGGATGAGCTGGGCGTGGGCGATGACCGGACGGCGGTCGCGGGCGCCGTTGGTGCGGGTGGCGGCCTCGATCGCGTCCAGCGCGACCCGGACTCCGCCGTCGCCGATGGCGTGGAGGTGCGCGCGGAAGCCGAGTGCGTCGACGGTGGTGACGGCCTCGGCCAGCTCCTGGGGGGACCAGTTGGCGATGCCGTGCGAATGCGGGCAGTCCGTGTACGGTTCGAGGAGGGCGGCGGTGCCGGACTCGATGACGCCGTCGGCGAAGAACTTCACGGTCCGCGCGGTCAGCAGCCCGGGGGCGGAGCTCTCCACCTTGTCCCGGTCCGCCGTGAACCGGAGGATGCGCTCGCGCCAGCCGTCGGGTTCCAGGACGAAGGCGAGGTCGGCCCGTAGGGGAAGCCCCGGCTCGGTGGTCGCGGCGGTGATCCAGACGTCGGCGTGGTGCGGTTCGACCCAGGCGTCCTGCACCCAGGTCACGCCGGCCGCGGCGAACCGGGCGGCGGCTTCGCGCAGCGCCGCCACCTGCGCTTTGTGGGACGCCGTGGGAATGAGCGCGAGCACCGGGCCGAGGGCGCCGAACTCGCGCAGGGTGCCCAGCGGCTCGGCGGATCCGTCCCGGCGCAGGATCTCCCCGCCCGCCGGATCCGGGGTGCCGGCGGTGTAACCGGCCCGGCGCAGGGCCTCGCTGTTCACCCAGGCCGTGTGGTGGTCCATGGTGCGCAGCACGACGGGACGGTCGGGTACGGCGGCGTCCAGCCACCGGGCGTCGAACCGGCCGTCGGGGGCGAGCCACGGGTCGAAGCCGTCGCCAGTGATCCACTCGGTGTCGGGGTGTTCGGCGGCCCAGCCTCGGACGACCTCGACGATCTCATCGACGCTCGTACGGTCCCGGACCGGAACCCCGGCCAGCCCGAGTCCGCCCATCACGGGGTGCACATGTCCGTCGCCGAACGCCGGCAGCAGGGCCCCGCCGGCCAGGTCGACGACGGCGGTACGCGGTCCCCGGGCGGCCAGCGCCTGTGCGCCGAGGGCGGTGATCCGGCCGCCGGTGACGGCGAGGGCGTGGTCCGTGGGGACGTCCGCGGCCCCGGTCCGGACGGTCCCTCCGGTGAAGACGATGTCGGCGTGCATGGCGTGCGGCGCTGCCTTTCCTTCGGCCGGCTGCCTAACTGAATGGCATTCGGTTTCCGGTAATGTAGGCCTCGCCCGGGAGACTGGGAAGAGGTTTACTGAATGCCATTCGGTAACGTCTGGGTTACGGCACGCGAGAACGAGGAGCCACTGTGGGACGGCCGCGTACACCCCTGCTGGACCGTCGGCGCATCGGTGCCGCGGCACTGCGCCTGGCCGACGAGAAGGGCGCTCTCTCCATTCCGGCCCTGGCCAAAGCCCTGGGCGTCGCCCCGTCCGCGCTCTACCACCACGTCGCCGGCCGCGACGACATCGTCTCGCTGATGCGCGAGGAGCTGGCCCTGACGACCGGCGACGACCAGGACTGGTCACAGCCCTGGGAGAAGGCCCTGGAGGGCTGGGCCCGTTCCTACCTCGCCGCCTTCGCCGCCCACCCCGGAGCGGTCCCCCTGCTCGCCACCGCCCCGCTGGCCGAACCCTTCATGCATGCGATGTACGAGAAGGTCGCGGAGCTGCTGCTGGACGCCGGTTTCGCCGCGAAGGAGGTCATGCCGCTGATCACCGCACTGGAGAGCTTCGTACTCGGCTCCGCCCTCGACCTGGTGGCGCCGCCCGTGATGGTCTCCGACGTTGCACGCGACACGGCTCCGCACCTCAGCGCCGTACTCGACCAGACCCCCGCCGACCGCAGCCGCGCCCCCTTGGCCTTCGACCTTGGGCTGCGTGCTCTGCTCACCGGTTTCCGCGACCTGCTCGACCGCTGACCGCGGGAACAGAGCCGGCATCACCCACAGCCCGAGGGGCTGATCATGACCGCCTCGTTCCACGTTCTGCACGTGGGGGAGACGGCGTGGTCGGTGCGACGTGAGGGAAGAAAGAACTGGCACTGCGCGACGAAGGCAGTAATCGTTTGTTTCTGTGGACCGTACGACTGGAGGAGACGGATCCACAAGAGGAGGCGCCGGATTCTTCAAGGGGTTACTCCCCGGGCCACTGACCAGCATTGTTCGCATGATGCTGGGATGGGTGTGGACTACCTGCGCCGCCCCCGTGCCGCAGAGCTGGCCATTGACCGGGCTCTCTTAGGCTTCTAGCGTGGAATACGTTTACTGTGACGCTCGGGCTTGTCGCCCGTCACCCCGGCACCCTCTCCGCAGGAGCACCATGCATACGTCAGCGCCGCCGTTCGCCCTCTTCGCAAGCGCGCCGACGATCTCGGTGGCCCCGGCCGCAGCAGGGAGAGAGAAGCGGCGGCGGCCACCGGGACAAGCACTCTGGGGCGGACACGGGACTTGGACATCGGTCCTCGTGGCCGAGGCCCTGGGTCGCGCCGAGGTGCTGGTCACCGGCTGGGGCTGCCCGCACCTCGGCGCGGAGACACTGGCGGCGGCGCCGCGACTGCGCGCCGTCCTGCACGCCGACGGCAGCGTCCGCCACCTCGTGGGGGAGCCGTTCTGGGAGCGCGGCCTCACCCTCTCCAGCGCGGTGCAGGCCAACGCCCTGCCCGTGGCCGAGTACACGCTCGCCATGATCCTGCTGGCCGGCAAGGACGCCTTCGGACTGCGCGAACGCTTCCGGGCCGAGCACGGCCACCCCGCTCCGACGGAGTACGCGGGGGTCGGCAACCTCGGCCGTCGGGTCGGATTGATCGGGGCCTCCCGGGTGGGCCGCCGGGTCCTCGAACTGCTGCGGCCCCTCGATCTGGCGGTGAGCCTCTACGACCCCTACGTCGAGGCCGGCGAGGCGGCGGAACTGGGCGCCGTCCCGCTGGACCTTGACGAGCTGCTGAGCACCAGCGACATCGTCAGCGTGCACGCCCCCGACATCCCGCAGACCCACCGCATGCTCAATCGCGAACGGCTGGCGCTCATCCCCGACGGGGGCGTCCTGATCAACACCTCACGGGGCGCCCTCATCGACCACACAGCGCTCACCGACGAACTGGTGAGCGGCCGGCTCAGCGCGATCCTGGGCGTCACCGACCTGGAGCCGCTGCCCTCGAACTCCCCGCTCTCCCGCCTTCCGAACGTGTTCCTCACGCCGCACATCGTCGGCTCCCTCGGCAACGAACCGGCGCGCCTCGGCGGCACGGTCGTGACGGAACTGGAACGCATGGCGACGGGGCTGCCGCCTGCCCACCCGGTCCATCGGGCCGAACTGGCGATCAGCGCCTGAGGACTCCGACGCCTACGCGGCGGCCGGGGACGACGACCCGCCCGCCGGGCCCCGCAACGCCGACGCCGTCACCCCACTCCAGCCCACACCCCCTTCCTCCGGAGGCACCCCTGAACACCACCCAGACCGGACCGGTCCACCCCTCCGCGCGCGCCGTCTCCCCCCTGCGTCCCGCCTCCGTGGCCCGCATCGAGGGCGGGTTCTGGGCCGAGCGCCGCCGGATCAACGCCCAGGTCTCCCTCGCCGAGGGCCCGGCGCGGCTGGAGCAGGCCGGCAATCTCGCCAACTTCCGTGCCGCCGCGGCCCTGCGCACCGATGGTCCGGACGCCCCGTCGGGCACCGACTTCTCCGGCGACTTCCAGTTCCAGGACTCCGACGTCTACAAGTGGCTGGAAGCCGCCTGCTGGCAGCTCGCGGACACCCCCGACGAGGCGCTGACCACCGAGGTCGAGGCCGTTGTCGAGCTGATCGCCGCCGCCCAGCGCGAGGACGGCTACCTCCAGACGTACTACCAGCTCGGCGGCGGCATCCCGTGGACCGAGCTGGGCTGGGGACACGAGCTGTACTGCGCGGGGCATCTGATCCAGGCCGCCGTGGCGCACCACCGGGCCACCGGCTCCGACCGGCTGCTCGACGTGGCCCGTCGGCTCGCCGACCACATCGACTCCGTCTTCGGCCCCGGCAAGCAGGTGGACACCGTTTGCGGTCATCCCGAGGTGGAGACCGCCCTTGTCGAACTCCACCGGACGACCGACGAGAAGCGGTATCTGGACCTCGCCCGCTACTTCCTGGAGCGTCGCGGCCACGGCACCCTATCCTCCGGCGCCGACCGGGGCCACGACCGCGACCCGGGACCCGAGTACTGGCAGGACCACACGCCGATCCGCACGGCCGACGAGGTCACCGGCCACGCCGTACGCCAGCTCTACCTCCTCGCCGGAGCCGCCGACCTGGCCGCGGAGACCCGAGACACGGAGCTCCGTGCGGCTCTGGAGCGGCTGTGGCGGGACATGATCAGGACCAAGACCTACCTCACCGGCGCCGTCGGCTCCCGGCACGACTGGGAGGCCTTCGGCGACGCCCACGAACTGCCCGCCGACCGCGCCTACGCCGAGACCTGCGCCGCCATCGCCTCCGTCCACTTCTCCTGGCGCATGGCCCTGCTCACCGGCGAGGCCCGCTACTCCGACCTCGTCGAGCGCACCCTGTTCAACGGGTTCCTCGCCGGCGCCGGACTCGACGGCCGCACCTGGCTGTACGTCAACCCGCTCCACCGGCGGGCCCGTTCGCACGAACGTCCCGGCGACCAGACCGCCCACCGCACCCCCTGGTTCCGCTGCGCGTGCTGCCCGCCCAACGTGATGCGACTGCTCGCCGGCCTCCCGCACTACATGGCCACGACCGACGACAGCGGACTGCGGCTGCACCAGTACGCCGCCGGCGTCTACGGCGGTGACGGCCTCACCGTGCGGGTGGCGACGGAGTACCCGTGGGACGGCGCGGTGACGGTCACCGTCGAGGACGCTCCCACCGCCCTGCCGCGCACTCTCTCCCTGCGCCTGCCGGCCTGGTGCGCGGACCACACCCTGACCGTGAACGGCACCATCGTCGAAGGCGGGGCGGAAGCCGGCTGGCTGCGGATCACCCGCGAGTTCACCCCCGGTGACACCGTCCGGCTCGACCTCGCCATGCCTGCCCGGCTGACCGTCCCGCCCTCGCGCGTCGACGCCGTCCGGGGCTGCGCCGCCGTCGAACGGGGTCCGCTGGTCTACTGCCTGGAGCAGACCGACCAGCCGCGCCGAATGGACCCGGACGCGGTCGCCCTGGTGCCGGACGCACCACTGACCGTCCGCAGCCGCCCCGAACTGCTCGGCGGGGTGAGCACGGTGACCGTCGCGGGTTGCCTGCTCCCCGCCGACGACACGTCCGCCGACTGGCCCTACCCGCCGTACGCCTCGGCGGCTTCAGGCGAATTCCGGGAGAGCGTCGAGCTGACGGCGGTGCCGTACTACGCCTGGGCCAACCGCGAGGCGGGCGCCATGCGGGTCTGGCTTCCGCTGGCCGGCCGCGGGTAGCGGCCGGCCCACCGGTCATCGAAGGGGCGTCGGCCCGAAGGCCAGCAGCAGCGCCGAGCGTTCGGCCGGGAGGGTCACCCGCAGGGTGCGCTCCCGGCCGTTCCATGTGTACTGAGGCCGCGGTCCCGCCGTGAACAGGACGTACGGGGCCGCGTCCTCGGCAAGACCGGGCAGCGGGACGGCCATCGTCTCCGGGGCCCCGTCACGGCGCCACAGAGCCAACAGCGTCGAACCGTGATGCGTGGTGAGGGCGAGCGCGGCCCAGCCGTCGCGCCAGCCGGGCAGCCCCAGCGGCCAGCTCGGACGCGTGCCGGGCAGGAGGTGCCGGTAGGACTTGTACGCCTCCAGGGCACGGCGCACCACGCTTGACTGCTCCGGGCTCAGCAGGTCGAGGCGCCCGCTGAGGTGAACGCGGCTGAGGAGCGCCGAGACGAGCACTGTGCCGAGTTCCGCGACGTCGTGCCCCGGCAGGGGGTACGCCCAGAACGCGCCCTGCTCGGGCGTGACCGCGGTCGGCGCGGCGGCGGCAATGGCGGGCAGGAGCCGGACGTCCTGCTGGTCGGTGACGGAGTGGATCGGCAGACGGGAGAGGATCGCGTGGTCCGTACGGCTGCCGCCCGCGGCGCAGCTCTCCAGGACCAGGCCGGGATGCCGATCGAGTACGCCGTCCAGCCAGCCGAGATGGGCGCGGTTGTGACCGAGCAGTCCGTCGCCCGGACTGTCACCGCCGTCCGTGCCGGCGCCGATGTCGATGTTGTAGTCCAGTTTCAGGTAACCCACGCCGTAGTCGTCCACCAGTCGGTCCACGACCGCGTCGAGGTGCGAGCGAGCGGCGGGATGGCGCAGATCGAGCTGATGGCGGCCCCACTCCACGAGCCGTACGCCGTCACGCCGGAAGAACGCCTCGTCCGGAAGCGAGGACGCGACCGGGCTGCGAACGCCCACCACTTCCGGCTCCAGCCACAGCCCCGGCACCATGTCGGCCGAGCGGATCCGGTCCAGGACCGAGACCACCGGGAAACCGTGTGGCGGACTCCTCCCACGCGCCGACCGAGTCCCACCAGCCCGGTACGCCGCCGGGGCCGACGGTGCCGGGCGGCTCGTCGTCGTACCAGCCGGCGTCGATGCAGAAGATCTCGGCGCCGGCCTCCGCGGCGGCGTCGACCAGGGGCAGCAGGGCCTTGGTCGTGGGTTCGCCCATCAGACAGTTCATGAAGTCGTTGAAGACCACCGGCAGGCCCTGGTGGTCCGGATGGGGACGACGGACGGCGCGGCGGTGGCGGGTCAGTGCCCCGAGCGCCGCTTCGCAGCCGCCCGTGGGGACCAGGGCGACCGCGACCGGCACCGTGCGGAAGGCCTCGCTGGGTGCGAGGCGCCGCCGCCACTGGTGTTCGCGGTCGGTCGGACCGGACAGCGCCAGGTACACGTCGTCGAAGCGGTCGCCGAGTTCGGCGTGCCAGGAGCCGTTGTGCTCGATCTGCCACATCAGGGCGCGGCCGGTCGAGGCATCCTCCAGGCATCCCATCGGGAGGTGTTCGGAGGAGGACCAGGAGCCGGTGTTGGTGAGGGCGATCCGGTTCTTGGAACCTGTCTGGCCGTACGCGACCATGCCGACGTCGTGCAGTCCGTGCTGCGCGAGGATGGCCCGTGACCAGCGGAATTCGCCGCCCCAGGGATTGGCCGCGGTCCACAGGTACAGCCCGTCCTCCCAGCGGGTGCCCGGGGGAAGGTGGCGTGCCAGGTTGGAGAGCACGAAGGAGGAGACGTACTCGAGGGTCACCGAGCGATCGCCGGTGTTCTCGACGAGCGCCTCGGCCCACAGGACAGGAGTGCCCTCGCACAAGGTGTACGCGGCAGTGACGCGCAGGCCGGTGGCATCGTCCGCCAGCAGGACACGAAGAGTCCGTGTCTCTCGGCCGTCCTTCGACCGGCCTGCGTCCTCGAAGTGTCCGGCGTAGCGCAGGGCGAGGGAGGCGGCGCCGTCCACGTGGCGTTTGCCCGAGGTGCCGAGCCGCCCACTGCCGGCCGTCTGGATCTCGACCAGGGGCAGGGCGGCCCGTGCGAGACGGTCGCAGGCACCGGGCTCGCGGGACGGGTCGGGCAGCGTCGCGGCCTCCCCGGCTGCCAGCAGCGACATCGGCCCCGCGGTCTCGTACGACATGAGCAGGGAAAGCTCTTCGCAGCCCCAGCGAAGAAAGGTGACGGACACGATGACTCCGTGACGGGTGTGCGGGAGGTTGGTAAACGTTTACTGTTGTTGCCAGACTAGTAATCGTTTCTGAGGATCCGCAAGGATGCGGGACGCAGTGACGTCAAGGTGTGACAGCGGATGGACATGGCTCTACTGCGGCTCCCGGCGAAGGTCTCGACCGCAGCGACGTGTTCGTGACGACCAAGTTGTGGCCGCTGGCGGAGGAACGCGCCAAGACGGCGGAAGAGACCTTGCGGTCCATCGACGAGAGTCTTGATCGGCTCGGTCTGGAGCAGGTCGACCTCTATCTCACCCATGCCGCGTTCGGGCGTCAGCGGCGCCTGGAGCAGTGGTAGGGACTGGTTGAGGCCTACAAGTGCGGCAGGGCGAGTGCGATCGGCATGTCGAACTTCGATGCCGCTCACGTCGATGAGCTGGCAAGGTCTTCGACCTCGCGCTCATCTCCCGCAGCCAGGAACACGTCGATGCCCTGGCCGCCGCCCTGCAGCAGGGCGGGCTCAACGCGAGCGTCTCCGCCGCCGACGTACGCGACCTCACAGCTTTCACCGCGGCCCTGGACGCGGTGACCGCCACTCTCGAGCCCATCGAGGTCCGGCTGTACAGCCCGTTCCGCACAAGGACTTCATGAAACACGTCCAGCACACGAACTCCGCCGACCTGCAAGGACCGCTTGCCTTCTCTCTGTTCGGGCCGATGGCCGCCGTGGAACAGACGCTGCTGGGCATGCGCGACCTCGGCCGCGGCACCGTCCGGGCGACCCGGCAACTCGCATCTCCACGGGTGCCTGACGTCGGGTCGGCCGGAATATCAGCGTCCGGTCGGTTTCGTCGCCGCGCCGCCGTCGTCAGCGTCCTCGCATCCGTCAGTACCGCTTTCAAACAAGGTTTGTTGTGTCCCTTGTCACCCCTGTGGCCCGGGGACATACTCGCCTTACTCAGCGCCCGGGTCGCTTCATGGCGGGTGCCGGATCGCCTGTGGTCGGCGGTGACGACTCATGTCCGCCCCGATCGGAGACATCACGCGGCAGTGCTGTACCGGCTGGCCACTGACAGCCGGAAACCATTTCCACGACATACCCGCGGACTGGCAGCTCATCATTTCGGCCGGCACCGACCATGCCCTGGCCGTGTGGGTTTCGTGACGTCCGCAGGAGGGGGAACCGACGTGATCAGGGCAATGAGAAGAGCCGCGGTGCTCTTGGTCGCGGTCGCGGTGCAGATCACCGGCCTGACCGGGCAGTCGCGTCCCGCCCAGGCCGCGGTGTTCGACGAGAAGCCCGATGTGACCTGCACGTCGGAGGAGTACCCGCAGTTGGCCTCGGACATGGCCGACTTCGTCCGGATCGCCGTGAACGTCGGAACCGTCGTGAGGTATGACGGTCCGCACAGACCCGGCGTGGCCTTCTACGACCGCGCCACCGGCATCGAGTGCTACAGCAGCCCGGATCAGATCTTCAAGACCGCCAGCCTGGTGAAGGCGTCGATCCTCGGTGCGCTGCTCTACCGGCCGCAGGAGATCAGCGACGCGGAGCGTCCGCTGGTCCAGAAGATGATCCTCGAGTCCGACAACGACACCGCGCTGACGTTGTGGAAGGACAGCCTGGGCTGCGGCAAGGACGAGAACGGCGACGTCCGGCCCTGCACCCTGTACCGGAACTTCCTGGACGCGGCCGGGATGGACGGCACGTACCCCGACGACGGAGGCGCCTTCGGCGACACCTACACCACGGCCCGCGACCAGGTCCGGCTCTTCAAGCTGTTCAGCGCGGAGAACGCGGTGATCAACGCGGAGCGACGGGCGTACGCGCAAGACCTGTTGCAGCGTGCCGAACCGCGGTTCGGTGTCACGTCGTCCGCGCCGCCGGGCACGGTGCAGCAGCTCAAGGTCGGGTTCTCCAAGCTGGGCGAGGACAGCGACGCCTGGCGGGTGAACGCCGCCGGGCGGGTTCACGGCGGCGCGCAGGGTTACGACTACATCGTGGCGCTCCTCAGCGACCGCAACGAAGAGATCCCGCACAACCCGTGGCCGTTCAACGGGATCGAGCGGCTCGACCAGGTGGGCAAGCAGATCAACTGCGGCATCCGGGAGTTGAACGGCGACACGTCGTGCTGGAGCTTCAAGAGCGACGACTGCATCATGCCGTCGCCGGTGATGAGCTGTGAGACCGACGAACCGGTCCGCTCCCACCGCAGTCAGCACTGGATACGGGTGGACATCGGCGCGAAGCTCGGCTCCACGGTGCACTGGAAACTCGTCGACGCGGCGAACGGGATCGTGGTCGACGAGGGTGACGCCGTCGGCGGGCCGTCGTGTGTCTGCGACAAGACGGTGTACGGACTGTACGGGAGCTACATCCTGCGGCTGCAGACCGACGCCGCCAACGGCGGCGACCGCGGAGCTCTCTACAACCACACCGGCGGTTCGCCGGATCCCGACGCGAACCAGCCGCCGACCGTCAACGCCGGGCCGGATCGCACCGGTGAGGAAGGCTCGCCCGTCAGCGTCACGGGCTTCGCCAACGACGACGGCGGAGCTCCCCGTGTGCAGTGGTCCGCCCGGCCCGGCGCTGACGTCGACCCTGGAGGGTCCTGCACCTTCGCCGACCCGACCGCCCTGCGCACCACGGTGACGTGCAATGACGACGGCGCCTTCGTCATTTCGCTGACAGCCGACGACGGGGTGAACGCGGCGGTCCACGACGACGCGATCGTGCGGGTGGCCAACGTCGCGCCCGGACTGGCCCCGGGGCAGCGAACCGCGCAGGCGGCGTCGCAGCTCTCGGCCCCCCGGCCCTGGCAGCTCTTCCGGGCCGGCCAGTCCGTCACGGTGACCGCGCCGTTCGTCGACCCGGGCAGCAACGACACCCAGACGTGCCGGATCGTGTGGGACGACGGGACCGTCGACTCCTTCCCCGCCTCCGACTCGGGCTGCAACCGCACCCACACCTACCACCACGCGGGCATGTACACGATCAAGCTCGACGTGGCTGATGACGACGAAGGCCAGGACAACGCCGGCGTCATGATCGTCGTCTACGATCCCGAGGCCGGATTCACCAACGCCGACGGCTCGCTGGCCTCTCCCACGGGCGCCTGGACGTCCTCACCCGACACGTCCGGCGAGGCATGGTTCCACCTCACCGCCAAGTACTACCCGTCCCGCCCCGACGTGCCCGTCGGCACCGCCCAAACCTGGTTGGCGGGCACTGGCTTCCGCTTCAACGCCGGTGACGGCAACCTGGAATGGCTGGTGGCCACCCCGGACGGCATGACCGCCGCGAAGGGCACCGGAACCCTCCAGAACCAGTCCGGGCGCCACGGCTTCGTCTTCTACGGCTACGACGGCTGCGCCAACGGAACCACCCCCGGCTGCCGTCCCGGCCCCGACCGCTTCCGGATGGTGGTCTGGCCCCTCAGCAAAGGACCGAACCCCGAAGGGGACGTCGTCTACGACAACGTGCCCACCGCCGACTACGACCTCGACGTCGCCCGCCCCCAGCCCCTGCGCTCCGGCATCGTCACCATCCACCCGCCCGTGTGACCCCCTGCGCGGGCGCTGCGGCGCCCGCGCAGGGAACGATTCGGGCACGTAGGTGATCCAGCACCCCGCCCCGGTGAGGCGAAGTCGCCGCGCGGTCAGGCAGGCCGCAGTCGCCTCACTGGGGGCTCAATCTGAAACGATCAGTCAGGCGGCAAGGCGAAGTGGGTGGTGATGCGCTGACCCATCCCGCCGCGCGCTCCCGGTCACGAGATCGACCGCTGAGCACGCATTGTCAACACCGAGGGACCCAAAAGTGCCACATTTCGTCTACCGGATCACCAAGTACGACCCCGCCGATCGCGACGAGCACGGCCACTACATCGGCTTGGAGGAACCGACCAGCGACCACGGGGCCGTGGAAGAGGCCTACCTGCAGGCTGTCGCTGCCTTCGCCGCGGGCGCAGGGATCGACCGCCTGGCCATCCGTGAGCCGCAGATCGCAGGCGTCGCCCACTTCGGACTGGAGCCGGCCATGGAAGGCCACGGCCTGGGCGGGCTTTTCCCATCCGATCTCAGCGGATTCCACGACGGCGCGGAGATCTCCCTCTCCGTCGGTCTGGAGTTGGTGCGCGCCATGCTCCGTGGCAACGGTGCCTGGTGCCGTCTGGAAGCCGAGGACACGTTCGCCGTGCACGTCGGCTGGGACCAGTACCTCTACGTCAGTGGCGACAAGCTCTGCGAGAGCGCCCTTGCACACACCCGGGCACTCGGGCTCTTCCCGGAACGATTGCAGGCATCACCCTACGAGGCGGACTTCGACGAGCCCGGCGTACAGCGACCCGCCGATGAGGACTTCTGGGCCCGTTTGCGCTGGTCCGTCGCGACGCGGCAGGCGGTCGTGTTGGAGGAGGGGTACGTCGACAGCGCCTCCCGCTGGCACCGCCTCACGGAGAACACCCTCGACGCGGTACGGGCCAAGCTCACCCCCCGTGCCAAGTTGACCGTCTGGCCGGACCTGTCCGCCGACGTCGACACAGTTCTCGCCACGCTCCCCGCCGAAGGCCCGGTGGAGCTCGTCTGGGAGGACGGCAATGGCGTTGTCACCAGCACGATCGCCGACGAGACCGAGTACCGGGCACTCGCCGTGCAGGTGGCGGGCGCTCGGGCCGCTGTCGCCCTGCCTTTGGACGTCGACTCGCGTCACCCGCTGTTCACCGCTGTGCTGCCCGACAGTGACGGCGTTCTGCGGGCCCGGTGGCGGACCGAGCAGACTCCCAGCGACCGGAACTGGGCCTTTCTGAAGACTCTCCGCCGCGGGCAGATCGTCACCGGCGTGGTCACGGCGATCGCCGACTTCGGTGTCACTTTCGTGGACATCGGCGGCTTCACCGCAATGATCAACATTCCGGAGCTGTCCTGGAGGCCCATCGATCACCCGACCGACGTCGTCACCGTCGGCCAGGAGATCTCGGCCAGAGTCCTCGACGTCGACATGGTGAGAGAGCGTGTGCCGCTGTCCTTGAAGGCACTGCAGGCGGACCCGATGCCGCAGCTCATGCAGCAGGTCGGCCAGGTTGTGACCGGTGTCGTGACCAAGCTTGTGCTGTTCGGCGCCTTCGTCCGTGTCGAAGACCGAGAGGATGGCTTCGAAGGACTCGTACACAACACCGAGCTGGCCGAGGAACCCGTTGCCAACCCCGAGGACGTGATCCGCGTCGGCGACCTTCTCACCGTGAAGATTCTCGACGTCGACCCCACACGACGACGCATCACTCTCTCCCACCTGCCGGCTCTCGCGCACGGAGGGCCTTGACCAAGCCAAGGTCATCGGCTCCGCGACATGACCGGCCAAGCCGACTCGACGACCGCCGTCGGGTTCGTGGTACGCCGCAGGGATGCCTGCAGAGAGGGTGATAACTCAGCAGCCGCACGTACTTGGAGGTCATGCGGGTCTGTCAAGCACATCTTTCTGGCGGGCTGGTGCTTCTTGCCCATGCGTCGCACCGCACGGGCGGCAGCCCCCGCGTCCGCCCTCGCATCGGGCGCGTCTTCGAGCGACACGCCGTGGTGCACGGACATCCCTCACCCGACCTCTGCCTCGGCCCGGCGAGCCAGGCGGAACAGGACCCGGGCGTACACGAGGGTCGCTGCCGTGATGATCAGCCGTAAATCGCTGGCGCGGCATCCGACCGCGGTGGATGATCCGCAGGGTCCGGGGCCCCTGCGAGCCCTCTCCGCCTGCCCGACGGGAAGTCGTGATGACCGTTGCCGAGTCCGAGCCATCCGGGTCCCGGCCCGAAGTCCGTGCGGCGACCGGGAAGCTGCGCGGTAGCCGGGAGGCAGGCGTGGCGGTCTTTCGTGGCATCCCGTTCGCCGAGCCCCCGGTCGGCGCGTTGCGCTATGCCGCGCCGCGACGGGTGGGGGGCTGGAGCGGGGTGCGGGAGGCCGTCTCGTACGGGCCACCGCCCCCGCAGGGCGGGCATTTCGGCATGGACGCGCTGTCGCAGGATGCCGGCGACAACTGGCTGACGGTCAACGTCTGGTCGCCCGAACCCGACCCGGGCGCGGGGCTGCCGGTGATGGTGTGGATCCAGGGCGGCGCCTACGTGGTCGGCATGTCCGGCCTCCCCGAGTACGACGGTGGCCGGCTCGCGCGGGACAACGGCGTCGTCGTGGTGACGTTCAACTATCGCGTGGGCATCGAGGGCTTTGCGCAGATCGAGGGGGCTCCTGCCAACCGGGGTCTGCTCGACCAGGTCGCCGCTCTCGAGTGGGTGCGCGACAACATCCGGGCCTTCGGCGGCGACCCTGACCGGGTCACGATTTTCGGCCAGTCAGCGGGTGGAGGATCGGTCGCCGCGCTGCTGGCGATGGACAGTGCGGCAGGGCTCTTTCGCCGGGCCGTCGCGCAGAGTGTGCCGGGCACGTTCTTCTCGCCGGAGCTTGCCGCGGACATCACTGCCGCCTGCGCCGCCGAGCTGGGGCTGCAGCCCACGGTGTCCGACCTGTCCGGTGTTGCTCCGCACCAGCTGTCCGCCGCTGCTGACGCGGTCGGCGCCAAGATGGGCCAGTGGGCGCAACGCTGGGGCCGGCCCGCGCACAGAACGATCCCCTTCTCGCCCGTCGTCGACGGCGAGGTCCTGGCCGTCACACCGTGGCAGGCCCTGACCGATGGCGCCGGCCGCGACATCGACCTCCTCGTCGGCCACACCCGCGACGAGCAGCGCCTGTTCACCGCCCTCAACGGTCTTCTCGGTGAGGTGAGCGAGGAGCAGGCGGTGAACGCCCTCCATGTCTTCGCACCTGGCCCGGACGGCGCGCGCCGCTACCGCGACGCCTTCCCGGCGGCGGGCGCGGGCGAGTTGTACGAACTGGTCCATTCCGACTGGCTGTTCCGCATGCCCTCGCTCCACCTCGCCGAGGCCCAGACGGCTGCCGACGGCCGCGCGTATGTCTACGAGCTGGCCTGGCCGGCCCCGGGCATGGGCGGCGCTCTCGGCGCCTGCCACGGCCTCGACGTACCACTCGTGTTCGGCAATCTGGACCGCGGCCAGCCTGCCATGCTGATAGGCGAAGCACCCTCCCCGGAAGCAGAGGCCCTGTCCGCCCGGATGCGCGCCGCATGGGCCGGGTTCGCCGCCCACGGCGATCCCGGCTGGCCCGCGTACGACACCGATGAACGTCTCGTTCAGCGCTTCGACAGCCGGTCGGCTGTCACCGCCTACCCGGAAGAGCCCTCCCGTCTGATTTGGCAGAACCACACCTTCCCCGTGCTGCCGCTGATCAGCCGGTAGCGCCAACCACCCCGGCCGGAAGGGGCTACTGGTTCTGTCCGAGTGAGGACTCCAGGAATGCGTTGGTAACGGCACCGAGGGCGCACACCCGGGGGTGTCATAGCCCGCGTCATGCAACGCATCCTCGCCCTGACCGCCGCGATCTTGGACCAATCGAAGGCACTCCCTAGGAGTTCTTCGCCGCGCGGGCCCGATGGGCTGCGACTGTCGTCCGGCTCGCGCACGCGTTGGAGCAGAACCGCCGCGTGCGGTTGCGTGACTGGTCCACGAAGTAGTTCCCGCACCCGACCGCGGCGCACCGTCCCAGGGTCACCGCCGGATCCCCGGCTACGACCAGGGCGAACTTGGCGGCGATCTGCTGGCCGACCCAGCGCTTGGCCGGGGCGCCGTTGCGGCTGAAGTGGATGTGCCAGCCGCCGAGGCCGTCATGGTCGGACAGGTGCATCTCCGGCGGATAGTCGCGCAGCAGGCGGTGTACGGCGTCGGGGGCGGTGCCGTCGACCAGCTGCGCCAGGGCCGTGCGTACGAGCTCGGGAAGGTCGCCGTAGTCACCCTCCGGCGGCGGGACGATTTCGTGTTCTGCGAAGAACGCGGCGACCAGTTCGCCGTGTTGGTCGAGGGTTCCGGTATTGGCCAGCTCGACGGCCAGCCGCGTCACGTTCCCGATGTAGTCACCGTATTGCACTTGACCCCCTACATGGCCCCTTCGTACTGTAGGCGCCATGATATCCAACGACGCCTACATGGCCAGTCGTCTGCATCTGCTCGGGGAGTGGGACGCCGCGCTCGCCGTCCTGGGCCCGGACGCCGCGCCGGAACTGCGCGCGGAGATCGCCGTCGACCGGTGGTTCTTCCGGATGCAAAATCACGCGGAGGCCGAGAAGGCGGTAGCGGCACTTGATCCCGCGTCACCGATCGCACAGTTGCTCACCGGACGGCTTGCCTACAGCCGCCTGCTGTTCCGGCGCGACACCCGCGCCGACGACCGCGCCGCGGCTGAGGCCGCCTACCGCGCGGCGGCCGAGGACGGCGACGAGATACTGAGCGCCTGGGCCGAGTACCACTGGGCCGTCCTGCTGGACAACATCGACGAAGATGCGGTCGGCGCTCTCCCCCGGTACGAGACGGCGCTCGAGGTCGCGACGAAGTCCGGCGACGGGCTCTTCGAGTCCTACATCATCCGCCACCTCGCGCCGCACAAGGAGCCCGCGGAGCGGCTGGCGATGCTGCGCCGCTCGCTCCATCTGCGCGCCGCGCTCGGCGCCCGCCCGCAGACGATCGCCGCGCAGGCGCTGCTGGCCGAGTACCTCCCCGAAGGTGACCCCGAGCGCGCCGAGCTCCTGCGGATCTTCCGCCCGGGGGCGGAAGAACTGCATATCGCCTGGCTCCTGTTCGAGGACTGAGGCGCCGAGCGCCGGGCCCAGGACGGAGCGCGCCGGGGCCGGCCCGAGGCCCCGGCCGCGTTGCCGCATCCCCGTCTCCCGCACCGACTCAGGGCGATGGCAATACGGGCCTCACGGCCCCCCGGCCGCCACTCGGCCCGCGCAGCAGCGCTTGCGCACTGGTCGTACGGGCAGCCCTTGATGTCTCACAGCGAAGGGAGCTGTTCAGGTTGGGCAAGAGCAACTTCGGCAGGAGGAACGCGGCGGCCCCGGAGCCGTCAGTGTCCACGCACTTCACGGGTTCGCCTCCGGCGCCACCGCGGTTTCGGCCGGCCGGTTCCGGCGACGCCGATGCCATCGCACGGCTGCAGGTGGCCAATTGGCGCTGCCACTACCGCGGCGCGTTCTCCGACACGTTCCTGGACGGCGATCTGGTGGCCGAGTGGCGCACCGCCTGGTCCTCGCGTCTGTCCAGCCCGTGCGGCACCTCGACGGTCCTGGCGGAGGACGACGCCGGGCTCGCGGGACTCGTCCATGTCGTCTTCGACGAGGACGGCCGCTGGGGCAGCCTCATCGACGGCCTGCACGTCAGCCCGCGCCGCCATCGCACCGGACTCGGCACCGAACTGCTGTCCCGCGCCGCCGAGGCCGTCGCCGAACGCGCGCGTGGCGGCGCGCTGTACCTGTGGGTGCTCGAGCAGAATACGGCGGCTCAGGAGTTCTACCTGGCCCTGGGAGGCACCTGCGTGGAACGGGCCGCGGTGGCGGCCCCCGGCGGAGTCTCGTCCCGGCTCACCGGTTCCCCCGCCAAGCTCCGCTTCACCTGGCCCGACGCCACGGTGCTCGCCCGGCCGGAGGCGCGGCGGGGTCAACCGAACCCGGCCTGACGGAACGAACCCGCCGCCCGCCCGCCACCGACACGCGACGCGGAAGTGCCCTGCTTGGAGGGAGTGCCTTCAATTGATCTTGAATGGTGGATCGTGGTCGGGTGATACGTCGCCATGAACTGTCGGGCGCTGAGTGGGAGTTCGGTCGGCCGCTGCTGCCTGTGTCGTTGCGGGGCAGGAAACGGCTGGACGACCGGACCGTGCTGAACGGAATGGTGTGGAAGTTCCGTACCGGTTCGGCCCGGCGGGACGTGCCCGAGCGATACGGGGCGGACGCGGTCGGCGAGATCGACTGGCTGGGGTCGGTCGGCTCCACCGTCGTGCGCGCCCACCAGCACGCCGTCGGGGCCCGAAAAAAAAGGGGGGCCTGCAGCCGAGCGCTTGGACGCTCCCGGGGCGGTCTGACCAGCAAGATGCATCTCGCCTGCGACTCCGTCGGCCGGCCGTTGGCGTTCACCCTCACGGGCGGGAACACCAACGACTGCACCCAGTTCACCGCTGTGATGGAGGCGATCCGGGTGCCCCGCCTGGGCCCGGCGTCGGCATCGCTACCCGATACGACAAGACCGCCGAGTCCTACCAGGCAGCCGTCATCCTCGCATCACTGCTGATGTGGGCGTGACGATTGAAGACACGACCTGGAAGAGTCGTGTAGGTGTCTCCCACGAGGAAGACGGGAGAGCCGCCGTCCGGCGGTACGTGCAGAGCGGGCAGGGACACTGGCAGTCTTTCTGATCGGCATGGCATTTCGCACGCCACAACGGATCTTCCCGCGGTCCGGTTCAAGGCGTGCCGGTGCGAACGGCCGCCGTGCTGTGCGGGGGCACGCCCCGTGCCGGGCGTATCTGATGCGGATCAAGAAACCCGCCTCGCCGCCCACGGCTGACTGGGGACGGGGGCTACGGGCCTCACCGGCACGGCCGGACGGTGCGCTGTCCGACCAAGACCAATCTCAGCGGCCTTCCTGCGCCCCAAAACTCACACCCGCACGCTTACGGTGCCGTCCCAGAGGTCATGCCCCGTGCCGCGGGGCCGGCTTCGACTCGGTCGGCGTACACCTGGTCGGCCTTCCGTCCGGCCGGCGAGATCCCGGTGCATCAAGAACTCCGCAAGGTTTCGCTCGGCACCTGTGGGCGACCCTACGGAACCGCCTGCGAGCACGAGCACGCCTGCATCCATTGCCCCGTCCTCCAGAGACTCGGATCCTGTCAAGGAGCGAGTTCGGCTTGGCGGAGGCTGCGGAACACCTCGGGGGTCGTCCATCCGCGCAGCGTGGCGTGAATCGTCGATCGGAATGCGGCCTCGGCCGTGGCGGCGTCGAGGGCCCCAGCCAGCTCGAGAGCCACAAGTCCGTGCATGGTTGCCCAGATCGACAGGGCGATGGACGTTGCTTCGCCGGCGAGGACGGACGCGTTCAAGGCGCGATCGATCGCCGCGAGGAGCGGATGGATCGGGTCACTGGCACCGACCTCCCCCGACGGATCGAAGGACTGCACACCACCGAACAGCACGGTGTACAGGTGGCTGTGTCCGCGCCCCCAACGACGGTAGGCGACGGCCAGCGCATGGAGGTCGGCGAGAGGGTCCGTGGAGGTCTGCACCGCCGACACGTCCTGGAACAGGCCGGCGACGGCTCTGTCGCGCACCGCAGCGATCAACTCGTCCTTACCGCCGAACAAGGAGTACACCGCCGTCGTCGACGTCTCGGCAGCAGCGGCCACGGCGCGGACCGTTACCGACTCCTGCGGATGGGTGGCGAGCATCTCGGTCGCGCACACCACAAGCCGCTCTTTGACAGCGTCGTCGTTTGTCCTAGGCCTACCCACGACCAGCAGCCTACCGTCTCTGATAACGTCGTTTTGAAACAGTGTTCTGAAACTGTCGGAGGTCTGCCGTGCCCACGCCCGCCATACGTCTCGTCCGCTGCACCGCACGCTTACTGCTTGCCCTGGCCGCCGTTGCGACGCTGGTCGTCGTCTTTCTCGCACTGATCGCCCTCACAGACGGGGCAGGCTCCGGGCTCGCCGCATGGTTGACGACCCTCGGAGCCGGCGTTGTCCTCGCGATGTGGCGGGGTCGGCGCCACACCTGGCCGACGCGGCTCGTGCCGTTCCTGCCGGTGGTTGTCGCGGCGGCGATAACGGCGACGGTCTGCATCCCGACCGTGCCGACGGCCCGGCGGTACCCCCCGGCCCTGCCGTTCGTGGCCACGCAGTACTGGAGCCTGGCCACAGGCAGCCGGGTCGCGGTGTATCACTACCCGCCCGCAAACCCCGGCACCCGGCATCCCATCCCGCTCGTGTACCTCAACGGCGGGCCAGTCCGTGGCATCTCTGTGCTCGACCACCGCTTCCTGCAACTCCTGGCACGCCAGGGCTACGACGTCTACGCCTACGAACAGGCCGGCGGCGGGCGCAGCGACCTGCTTCCCATGGGCCAGTACACGATCTCCAGGTCGGTCCGTGACCTCGCCGCCTTCGTCGACCGCCTGGACAAGGGCAAGGTCGACATCGTCGGATTCTCCTCAGGCGGGGTGGTGCTCACACGAGCCCTGGCCGACCCGAGCGTCGCTGCGCGCTTGCACAGGGCGATCATCGCCGAGCCCGGCCCCATGGACGGGCCCACGGCGAGCATCACCGGGCACAAGGGCCGAAAATCCGCACGGGGCCTCGCGCCGGCCATGACCGGACCGCGATCGACGCACGTCCCCCGGTACGCCGTGGCATTCGGCCTCATGCGACTGGGACTCCTCACCTCCGAGACCGGGCTGATCGGACAGGCCGAAGGCGACAACGCCTTCACCGCCGCAGACCTCGGCAGCGACACCGCATCCGCCTACTGCGCGCGCGACGCACACCGCATCCCCGCCGAGGACACCGCAGAGAACTTCTCCTTCAGCCCCGCCGCCAGCCTCCGCGTCCAGCAGACGGTCAAGGACTCGCCCTCCATCGCACCGCAGTTGAGGCAGTCCCGGATCCCCGCGATGCTGATGATCGCCGAGTGCTCCTCCCAGGTCCGCCAATGGGCGACCGCCATCCTTGCCAATGGACCCGCCGTCCAGCGCACGCAGTACATGCCCGGCGTCGGACACCACATGTGGAACGGCTTGGACGACAACAACGACCGAGCCGCCGCGGTCATCACGGCGTTCCTTCAGGACAAGCCGGCGCCCTTGCCCAACTACCCGACCCGCGACGAGATCCCTGCCTTCCTGCGCGACAACAAATGAAGACGTCGCAGCCGTCACCAGCACGGCGGGCGAACCCTCGAAGCCGCCCGGCCCTGCGCCTGGTACAGCCAAGGACGACCTCTTGTACCGACAACAGAAATCGTTGACGGGCTTCGGAGGCAGGTGGCGCTACTGGGTCGGGTCCGATGACGGGTCACGTTCGTCGGCTGCGGGTCACTGGAAGGCTGCGATGTTGAGTGTCGCCCACTGGGCGAAGGTGCGGGGCGGGCGGCCCAGGAGCAGTTCGACGTCCGGGCTGACCCGCCGCAGACCGGCTGGCGGTGCACCGAGGATGTCGAGCGTGTGTTCCACGACCGGCTCGGGCATGAACCGCACCATCGCTGCCTTGGCCTCGGACCGGGTCTGCTCGACGAACCGCACCGGCTCGCCCAGCGCGTCTCCGATCGCGGCGGCCTGCTCCCGGGGTGAGATCGCAACCGGCCCGGTCAGCTCGTAGACGTTGCCGGCATGGGCGGCATCCCGCAGCGCCGCGGCGGCGACCTGGGCGATATCGGCTGGGTCGATGGTCGGCAGCGCGACATCACCGAACGGAGCCATCACCGTCCGTTGCCCGCGCACCGTATCCGCCCACTGCAGCGTGTTGGAATGGAAGCTCCCCGGCCGCAGGATGGTCCAATCCAGGCCCGACTGCGTGACGGCGTCCTCCAACGCGGAGGTGTGCACTCCGGCGCTGACACCCTGCGAGGACAGCAGGACGATGCGTTGGACGCCGGCGGTGCCGATGACCTCGACGACGTCGTTGAGGTTGCCGCCGGCGGCCATGAAGTCGCCGGATGTCAGCAGGAACAGCGTCTCAGCTCCGTCGAGGACGGGCTTCAGGCTCTTGGGTTCGGTCAGGTCGGCCTGATGATGTCGTACCCCCGCCGACGGTTGTGTCATCGAGATCCGCCGGGAGACTGCCGTCACCTGCTCACCCGCTGCGAGGAGCGCCCGCACCAGCGGCCGCCCGACATTACCCCCTGCGCCGGTCACCACGATCATGTTCTCTCCCTTCCGAGTTTCTGGTGCACGGCGAAGCTACTATCGCGAGGCCAGTAGGTACCTAGAGGAAAGTAATGGGCGAAAGGGGTCGATGTGACGGAGAGCACAGCTCAAGACGGCCGGATTGAGGTCTCGCCGAACAATGCCTGCCCGATCGCTCCGGTGGTCGACATCGTCTTCAGCCGCTGGACCACGCCGATCCTGTGGACGCTCAACGAGTACGGACGACAGCGATTCGTGGAGCTGGAACGCCGGATCGCCACCATCACGCCCAAGGTGCTGACCCAGCGACTGCGGCAGTTGGAGCGCGATGGACTCGTCCTGCGCGCCTATCACCCCGAGGTCCCGCCACGGGTGGAATACGAGATCAGCGAACTTGGCCGCAGTCTGGCGCCGTTGTTCGCGGCCCTCGCCGAGTGGTCGCCCAACCTGGACAACGTCGAACAAGCCCGCCGGGCCTACGACGCAAGGGAACGGACCGGTAGCCGCTCCACCTGACGACGGGACACGCTGTTCAACCGCCTCCAGCAGATCAGTGCACATCCCAGGATGAGGAAGGCTTCGTGGACGTCGTCGGGCGCATCTCCCATCGGATCCGCAGACGGCGGAACCAGTGCAGGTGCGCCAGCGGGCACTCCACGACCCAGGCGGGTGCCCAGGCCGGAGCCGTGCAAGCTACCGCGGCGGGAGATCAGTGGCTTCACGCCGAGAGCCCGGACCAGGCGGCGTTCTGCTTGGTCATGGCGGTGCCTTGCCAGTTCAGGTTGGTTCGTTCTGGACCGAGGTGATTGCTTGTCAGCAGAACCGGTTGTAGTGACGAACCGGCTTCGCCTGCAAGCTGATGGCGATGCACGGCCGGGGAGGGCGCTACCGGCTGGGGCGCTTGCTGCGTCTGCCTGCTGGACAGCAAGACCCTCAGTGCGGTGGTGGTATGGAGCGGGAACAGCTGTCGCCGACCACCGCTGGTCGCGCTGTTGCGCTGCTGGACAGATGGCCTTGATCACTCTTCCCCGACGCAACGCGATTTCGTAGGGTCCGAACATTCGAGACTGACTCTGGGGGGAGTGTGGCTGTTCATGCGGTGCGGAGTCGGGTCCTGCGCGTGATCCGCGGCGTTGGTTCGTTCTTGAAAGAGCTCCTGGGCGAGCTTCTCGGAGAAGCAGCGCTGACGGTGGTCGCCTGCCTTGCCGTGGCGGGTCTGGCTCTGGCGTTTGTCTGGGGATGGGAGCGCAGTTCGCTCGTCACGGGGGGTGTTGGTGGTGCCCTGCTGGCCTTCCTTGGCTATGGCGGCTGGGAGCTGCTTCGTTCCCCCAAGCCAGGACGGAGCGGCCGACTGGCTGGCGTAGCGGCCGCTACGTTTGCCGTAGCAGCGCTACTCATCGCCTACGCCTGGTCCTGCAATTGCTTCTGAGCGGAAACAAGCCTGACAACGGCAGATCCATCAGGCCGCGGTGGCGGGGCGTGGAGTGCCGTGGAAGACCTGGCTGATATGCCAGGCGAGGTGGTCCGCCGCGACACGGCGTGCGCCCGGTTGCGGGCCGACCAGCGGGCGGCCCGCGAGTGCTATGACGTGCTCGCGGGCGGCGGGGCTGTGACCGACGAAGCGCTGGGAGACCAGGATGCGGTGGCCGTCGTCGACGCCGAGGACGCCCTTGTCGAAGAGCTTGTGGTGCAGTGGGCACAGGCACAGCCCGTTGTCGACGTCGTCCGGGCCGCCGAACGCCCACCAGCGCACATGCGCGGCCTCCAGACCGACCGGAACGGCGCCGATTCTGCCGTCGTAGCCGCAGAACGCACACTGGTACTCGTAAGCGGTCAGCACCAGCTCGCGCATGCGCCGGTCCCGCTGCCTCCGCACAGTCGTCAGCCGCTCGTTCTCCATCGGCTCCAGGTCCAAGCCCACGGCTTCACACAACTCGCCGTGGAGCGAGGGCGGAAAGTGAAGATCGAGCAGTAACCGCGCTATACGGCCCAGCAGTTGGGGTTCGCGTCGCAGAGAAACTCTCAGCTCTGGTGCGAGCCGGCCGGTGGCACCCGTCGCCCGGAGATCTCGTACTCCGCTTCCTGGACTCCCGTGCCCGCGGTCGGTACGCACCTCCCACACACCGTCACTGACGAGATGGTGGAACGGGTAGGCAGGCGTCGTCTTGTTCGGCGGCCCGTACTCGGTCAGCAGCCGCTGCAGTTCCTCCTCCACCGCGCTGTATCGCAGCTCGCTGTCGGCGTCCTGCTGGAACCGGCTGAGCGCGTACAGGAACAGCAGCGGCTTGTGCGGGGCGCGCGTTCCGCTCCTGGCCCACTGTCGGAGCTTCGCGGCGCGCTCGAGCCAGTCCATGACTGGTGATCGTAGTGAGGTTCTGCTGGGCATGGGGGAGGCCCCAGCAAAAACCGAGGGTCGGGCGGTCACGGCCTCGCGCAGGAGCCAATCGCAGCGACGTTCGCGGAGCCGGCCGGAGAAGAGATGCGTCACGCCGGGAGAGCGGCGAACGAGGCGTTGGGGACGATGAACTCCCTGCCGGTGTACCTCTCCCGTACGGACTGCCGGGCGGCGGGCTTGCACACGAACGGGTTGGCGTAGGTGTTGTAGCCGAGCCCGGCGCCGGTGTTGACGAAGCTGGCGTCCTGGCACTGGTACAGCGCGCCCTCCAGGGCCGCGGCATCCCTGGGGCCGCGGTAGCGGGACTGGAAGTTGGCGAAGCACGTCTTGCATTCGCCGCCCTCGTAGGGGGACGGCCCGGCGGCGGCCGGCGCACCGAGGAAGGAGCGATTGCAGCCGATGGCCGCTGAAGGGGCCGCTCCCCGAAGCAACTCGTTACGCCGGCAGCCGGTCACCTTCTGGAACGCGTTCACCACGTCCTCGTCCCTGCGAGCCGGGAGTAGGCGACGACGAGGTCCACCAGGGTCGCGAGGGGGTACGCCGACCTCTCGCCGAACTGCTCGTCGAGCAGGCGGAACCACGTCTCGAAGCTCGGCATCAGGCTCGGACGCCCGGCGGAAGGGTGTGGACGGCGAGGTCCGTCGGGGTGGACCAGCTGTCCAGCCCCGGGTACCCGACGCTGCCCCGAGGCGACAGATGTGGCCGCCGCGGCTGCGGCGAGGGCCACCTCTTGCTCATCCCGCGCGGGCCACTTCGGGAACGTCGCAGTGGGGCCGGTCGTCTCCGCCACCGTCCGGATTGCGTGCAGGTCAGCGCTCTGCGACGCATGGTCGGTGAGTGATGCGGCGACGTACGTGACGTTCTCCCCGTGTGATGGGAATGGGGCTGCAGGGCGGCGAGTGTTGCGTCAGGAATCCGCGGTCGTCGGCGGGGAGGAAGCCGGCTCCAGGCGGACGCAGCAGTGACCGGGAGTGGGCGCTGGGCACGCCTGGAGCGTGGTTTCGTGGAGCCCTTCCAGTAGGCCGCTGAGCAGGTGGAGGTTCATGCCGCACACCGTCCGGGTGTGTTCGCGGGCGAGCGCGTGGAAGGGGCAGTTGCCCAGGACGATGGCGTCATCGTCGTAGCGGGGTTCGAACCCGTTGCTTTCCAGCAGGGCAAAGACACCTGCCTGCTCATGTCCGAGCTGTCTGCCCAGCTCGTGGGCCTTTCGGTGCAGGGCGGTCCGCACCGGTTCGCCGGTGGCCTCGGATTCCTCCAGCGCCTGGGCCAGGAGCCGTCCGGCCAGGTCGTAGTGCCGCTCGGGCAGGCTGACGGAGACCTGTTTGGTGGAGCGCTTGTAGAGCTTGGCCGGTCTGCCGGCTCCCGGCCCGGTGCGCCCGCTGCGCCGCTCGTAGACGACGTCCAGCAGTGATTCGTCTGCCAGGCGGTCCAGGTGGAAGGCCGCGGTCTGGCGCGCGAGGCCGAGTGCGGCGGCGGCTTCGTCGCGGCTGACCGGTCCAGGCCGGCGCACGACGTGGTCGTACAGCCTCCTGCGGGTCGGCTCGTCGAGAGCGGCGACGGCGGAGATGTCGGAGTGGGGTGCTTCTTTCGGGTGGTCCACGAGCATCAGTGTAAAAGCCACAGCCATTGACTAAAGAAGGTTTGGGGGCTTCTATGGTTAGTGAGAGTTGTCAATAGAAAGAAGGGCGTCATGTCGTCCGCAACCTCAACCACCACGTCCGCCGGCTCCCGGCACCGTGTGCTCGCCGACCCCGGCTACCAGGCGTTCGTCATCCTGCGTACGGGGTTCACCGTGGCGCCGATCCTGTTCGGGCTGGACAAATTCACCAACCTGCTCGTGGACTGGCCCACCTACCTGGCGCCGTGGATCAACGACGTCGTTCCCGGCAGCGCTCAGGCCGCCATGTACGCCGTGGGCGTCATCGAGATCGCGGCGGGCCTCGTCGTCGCCCTGGTCCCGCGCTTCGGCGGCTGGCTGGTGGCCGGATGGCTGGCCGGCATCATCGTCAACCTGCTGACCATCCCCGGGTACTACGACATCGCGCTGCGCGACTTCGGCCTCCTGCTCGCCGCGGTGGCCCTCGCCCGGCTCGCCCAGCGCTACCACGGCACGCGGCAACCACACTGACAGAGGCGGGTGAGCGCCAGGGGGGACCCGCCTCACACGTGCGCGATGAAGCGCCCCATGGCGCGCAGAGGGCACGACGCCCGGCTCGCGGGCGGCACGCCGGGGCGAATGGGAAGGTGGTCTCATGGGAACCACCAGCGGTTCTCCGGCAAGCGACACTGCTCCGGACCCGTCGGCCGGGGACGTGCGCCTCGGTGGCTACGCTCCGCTGCGGGACTACGCGGTGATCGGTGACGGCCGTACTGCCGCTCTGGTCGCCCGGGACGGGTCGGTGGACTGGCTGGGTCTGCCCGACCTGGACTCGCCCGCGGTGTTCGGTGCTGTGCTGGACGCCGCCCGCGGTGGCCGGTTCACGCTCGCACCGTCCGTGCCCTACCGGGCAGAGCGCCGCTACCTGTCCGGCACCAACGTCCTGGAGACGACCTTCGTCACCGGCCGTGGCGCGGTGCGGGTGACCGACGCGCTCACCTTGCATGACGACACGGCCCTGACACCGATGCGCGAGCTGGTGAGGCGTATCGACGGCCTGTCCGGGGGGTCCGTGCCGCTGCGTTGGAGCGTCGAGCCCCGCTTCGGCTACGGCACGGTTCCCACGAGGCTTGCCCGGCGCGCAGGTGTCCCGGTGGCGACAGCCGGACGGGATGCGCTCGCGGTCTGCGCCTGGGACGCCGGCGAACCCGCATGCGGCAGCGCGACGATCAGCGGTTGCTTCGAACTCGGCCAGGGCCGACGCGCGCTGATCGCGATGCCGTTCGCCCATCAGGAGCCTCTCGTCCTGCCGGCCCGCTCCGAATGCGAGGCACGCCTGGACGCGACGTGTGCGGCCTGGCGGAGCTGGGCACACGACCGCCTGTACACCGGGCGGTGGCATCAGTCGGTGATGCGCAGCCTGCTGGCCCTGAAGCTGCTGGTCTACGCCCCTTCCGGTGCGGTCGCGGCGGCCGTGACGACTTCGCTGCCGGAGGAGATCGGCGGCGAGCGCAACTGGGACTACCGCTTCTCCTGGGTGCGCGACTCCGCCTTCACCCTCGCGGCGTTCCTGCGGCTGGGCTGCCCGGCGGAGGCGCACGCCTACTTCTGGTGGCTGATGCACGCTTCCCAGCTCACCCACCCGCAGCTGAACGTGCTGTACCGGTTGGACGGCGGGCACCGCACCCCGGAGAAGACACTGCCGTGGGAGGGCTACCGCGGCTCGGGACCGGTCCGCATCGGCAACGCCGCAGTCGCGCAGATCCAGCTGGACACCTACGGCGAGCTGATGCAGACGGCCTGGCAGTACGCCCGGGCAACCGGCCATCTCGACGCCGACGTCGCACGCCGTCTCGCCGAGCTGGCCGACCTCGTCTGCACAGCCTGGCAGGAGCCCGACTCGGGCATCTGGGAGGTCCGCAGCCCGCCCCGGCACTTCACCCAGTCAAAAATGATGTGCTGGGTGGCACTCGACCGCGCCGCCGACCTTGCCGAACGCGCACTGATCCCCAAGCGGCACCTTGATCGATGGCACAGCGCACGCGACGAGATCGCCGCGTTCATCGAGACCCGCTGCTTCTCACCCCGACGCAACAGCTACGTGCGTTCCGTCGGCAGCGACGACCTGGACGCCGCCGTCCTGCTGGGCCACCTGTACGGATACGGCGGCAACGATCACCGTATGCGTGCCACGACCAGCACCCTTGACCGCCATCTGCGGCACGGGCCCTACGTCGACCGGTACTCGGGGGAAGACGGCCTCGTCGGCGACGAAGGCGCCTTCCTCGCCTGCTCCTTCTGGCTCGCCGAATCCCTCGCCCGCACCGGCCGCCTCCCGCAGGCCGTCAAGCTCATGGACGAGCTGATCGCCCTGGCCAACGACGTCGGCCTCTACAGCGAAGAGATCGACCCCGCCACCGGCGACTTCCTGGGAAACCTGCCCCAGGGCCTCAGCCACCTGGCCCTGATCAGCGCTGCCTGCGCCATCACCACCGCGAACAAGGACGCCGCACGGTGAACGCGTGGGGAACCGTAGCAGGCGCCTTCGTCGGCACACTCGCCCTGACCACCGTGCTGCGCGCCGGGAGCGAGCTGAGACTGACCCGCATGGACCTGCCGTTCCTCCTCGGCACGGCGGTGACCGTCGACCGCACTCGCGCAAAGGCCATCGGCTACCTGATGCACTTCCTCAACGGTCAGATCTTCGCGTTCGTCTATTTCGCCGTTTTCGCCGCCATCGACCAGGCGGGCTGGTGGCTCGGCGCCCTGTTCGGACTCGCCCACGGCCTTTTCGCCGGCACCGCACTGGTCAACATCCTTCTGCCCCTCGTCCATCCGCGTATGGGCAGCCCCCAGACCAGCGCCCCACAGACCGCGCTGCTGGAACCGCCCGGCTTTCTGATGCGCAACTACGGACCAGGCACCCCCGTGATCACCGTCCTCGCCCACATCGGCTACGGAGCGATCGTGGGCGGCTTCGCCCTGGCGGCCTGACGCTACGGCCGACCGGACGGGCCGTGACGCAGGCCGCCTGAATGCGGCAGCCGGATGGAGCGCTGCACATGGTGACCTTGGCCAACTCGAACGCTCGGTGTGGGGAAGCAGTACCGAGGCCGGCGCGCGCAGCTTGTCAGAGCATGAGCACCGGACGGGTGGAGAAGTCCTCGCAGAGGTCCTCACCGTCCGGGCCGTACACGAACTCGACCATGGAAGGGTTCCGGTTGGCGGTGGCCAGGGGCAGCCACCCCAGCATGTGGCCGTAGCCGCCGCACACCGACTCACCACCGTCTCCGCCGTGGACCGCAGTGGTGTCGCTCGTCAGCTCCGTACGGTAAGTGTCATAGGCGATGTGCAGGCCGAAGGCGTTCAGCTGGTTGTGCGGGCCGGTGCCGTCCCCGTACGGGATGCGGTCGAGGGGGCAGTCGTTTCCCCATCGGAACAGGGTGTCCGCCCCGGCGCCACAGGCGTGTTCCCACTCGTCCGAGCTCGGCATCCGCAGGCCACGAGCGGCGAGAACAGCTGGCATGTCAGCAGGCCGCTCGGTCAGGTTCTCGTCCTCCACGGCCATGAGCACAGTGGCCAGGTTGACGCTGCGGCGAGGGCTGAGAACCTGCGCGAGGTGGGCCCGCACATCGGGTCCGTATCCGAAGCCCTGTTCCATGCTCTCGGCGTAGTCGGCGGTCTGCTCCAGCGTCGGCTGCCAATTGTCCAGGTCAAAGCCTAGAGACACGGGGCCTCCGGGTATCAGGGCGAATTCCTGTCCGTGCCGCTCGATCCGGACGCGGTGCAGCGGGGCGCCGAGGTGAACCGTGGTCTCGACGAGGGTCACCCGGCCGCTGACCAGGCCGGCGGCCTTCTGCGCGACGCGGCGTGCGGTGGGCAGGTCGAAGGACCGCCATTGAGCGAGAGTGAGATCAGCGAGTGACATGGGCCGCAGTGTTGCAGACGGGTCCGACAGCGCATGCGACCGCACAACTGCGGAGCCGGCGGCAAGCTCGCCTCGTCGGCTCGAGCAGTTCACCGTCGGAAAACTCGAACTGATGGGTGAGCGAGGGGTGTTCGGACATAGGTTGTGCCATGGATGATCCACGCCTCGGCTGAAGGACACGACTCATGACCGACCCTGTGACGACGCCCGAACCAGCAAAGCATCAGAAGATCGACACGTCGGTGCCGCACTCCGCCCGCATCTGGAACTACTGGCTCGGCGGAAAGGACAACTACCCGGTCGACGAGGAGGCCGGCGACGCGTACACCGCCGTCTTCCCCGGCATCGTCACCATCGCCCGCAGCAGCCGTGCCTTCCTGCGTCGCAACATCACCTATTTGGTCGCCGACGCGGGTATCCGGCAGTTCCTGGACGTCGGCACGGGCCTGCCGACCGCTGAGAACACCCATGAGGTGGCCCAGCGGCTCGCCCCCGAGGCACGGATCGTCTACGTCGACAACGACCCGATGGTCCTGACCCACGCCCGCACCCTGCTCTACTCCTCCCACGAGGGCGCGACCGCCTACATCGACGCCGATGTGACGGACCCGGACCGCATCCTCGCGGACGCCGCCGAAACGCTGGACTTCAGCCGGCCCACCGCGCTCATCCTCAGCAACATCCTGGGCCACGTCGCCGACTACGATCAGGCCCGCTCCATCGTCAAACGGCTGATGGACGCCCTGCCGTCGGGCAGTTACCTCTCCATCAACGATGGTTCGCGTGGCATCGACCCGGTTTTCGAGCAGGCCCAGGACGCCTACAACAACAGCGGCGCCGTCCCGTACAACCTGCGCACCGTCGACGAGATCACCAGGTTCTTCGACGGCTTGGACCTCATTGAGCCCGGCGTCGTCTCGGTCACGCAGTGGCGTCCGGAGCCTGGTGCGCCCACCCCGGAGGTCATCGCCGAGCACGGGGGACTCGCCCGGAAGCCGTAGCGTAGTCCCTGGCGGCGCCCGGTGTAACGCTGTAGCGGCCGCCACTGGCGCATCTCGGCGTTGGCATGCTCGACACGATGCGGCGGGAGGACTGACGCCGCCGCATCTCGCGCCAGACTCGCTTCTCACCGTCCGGCGGGTCGTCCTTCGTTCTTCTTCGGCGGGGCGGTGATCTGGTCAGGGAACTCGTTGGCCAGTCCGCGGTAGCCCTCGTCGACCTCCGCCTTCACCGTTGGTTGCAAGCGCAGCTGCTCTGCGATGACCTCGGTGCGCGTCGCGGTCTGGTCATGCATCCGTCCTGGCCGGTCGGTCCCGTTCCACAGGGTGCGGCCCTGGCGGTCGCTGATGGTGGTGGTCTTGATGGTGTTCTGCTTCTTCTTGCCGGAGACGAATGCGCGGCGTCCGGGCCGGTGCGCACGGGGACGTCGGACCTGGGTCTCCATGCCGTCGATGCGCAGTTCGACGCCTTCGGCCTCGGCGTAGGCGAAGCCATCCGCCAGGGTACGCAGCCGCAGCCCGCGCCGGCCGGGGACGGCGAAGCCGCACCGGCGGGCAGGGGCCTGACCTGGCTGATCGCCTCGCTGCAGGCCCACTTCTTGGTCACACTCGAAGAACCCGCGCGGCGGTCCTCATGCCACGGCCTGTGACTGCGCGCTCAAGGCTGGCGGGCAGGGCGGAACTCCTCCTCCGGCGACAAGAACGCCGAAACCGCCTCCGTGAATGCCTGTGGCGCTGCGGTGTGGATCAGCTGCCCGACCGGGATGGTGATCACTTGCCCACCAGGGATACGGCGGGCCAGCTCGGCGATGCCTTCCTGAGGCACATGGCTGCGTGGACCGCCGGCTACCACGAGGGTCTCGGCGGTGATCTCGCTGAGACCCTCCAGCCACCCGGGGTCAGGCACGTCAATCTGCCTCCTGATGGCCAGCACCATCTCCCAGTCGAAGGTCAGGGCTCCGTCCGGCCCGGTGGGGGTGGCTGGCTCCCGGGGGCGCGGAACCGCAACGTCCTCCAGGACGAGTCGACTCACTCGTTGCGGATACTTCGCCGCGAGCAGGAGCGTGGCGCGCACGAGCCGAAGTAGGCGCCTGACTGCCCCGTTGGAACCACGCACCCCGCCACTAGCGTCTGCCGCCGACAGGAGCAGACAGTCCACTGGACAGGACATGACCCCTTCACACACCAACACCGGCGTCGCCGGATGCCTCCTTGCCGGTTTCGGCGCGGCGACTGCGGCGCTTGCGTGGGCACCGCGGGCCGCGATCAGCATCGACGGCGGGTTTGAGGGTCATGCCCGCGATCTGAGCGTGCTCGTGGTCGATCTTCCGCTCGTCCTGCTCGGCGGTGCCTTGGTTCCACTTCTGACTTGGGCACTGACCATCCGCTGGGTGGGCCGACTCTGGCTTGCGGTACTCGCCGCCGTGACCGCGCTCGCCCTTGGAGTATGGGGGCTTCTGGAGTGGTGGACTCCCCGCCAAGCTGCCAACCCCGGCTACGGCCAGGGCATCTGACCGACCATCGCATCCACGGCGCGCCACATGCCACAGCTCAACGCACCGAAGCCCTTCCGACACACGGTGCGGTCAAACTCATGAACACTCAGGGTCTGCCTTGGGGGCGGGTCGGCCGCGCGCCAGGAGCCCCACAGCGTGTGCCCGATCGGCCACTGTGGGTCTGGTGAGCGCACTCTCGCGAGAGCCGCGAAAGCCACCTCTTGCACGTACGCTGCGCTCCGCCGCGTCCTGCTCCCTCCCTTGTCTAGAAGATGCTGCCGAGTACTTCGCTGGCCGCCTCGCGTACGTTCTCGTCCATGTCTGCGGTAAGGCCGATCACCGCTCGTCGGGCGTCGGAGTCCTTCGGCCAGCCATCCGCCAGCGCATAGACAGCCGTGCGCCGAGTGGTCCAGTCCGGATGCTTGGTGAGATGCAGCAGAGTCCTCAGGACGACGGGGTCACCTGGCCAGCCTTTCGCGAGGGCCTCGACAGCCACCCGACGGGTGTCCGTGTGCTGGTCTTTGGACAGCCGTGTCACAGTCCTGAGAGCGACGCCGTCGGCCCACCCTTCCGCCAGGGCCTGGATTGCTGCACGTCGAGTGGGCCAGTCCCGAGAGGTGGCACGGCTGAGAACAGCGTTTCGGGCGGCGGGGTTACCCGGCCAACCTCTCGCGAGAGCCGCGAAAGCCACCTCTTGCACGTTCGCGTCCCTGCTGCGGGTGAGAGCCAATACACGCTCCAAGGCCGCAGGTTCGTCCCGCCAGCCTTTTGCGAGGGCCTCGACGGCAACCCGACGGGCGTTCTTGTCCCGGTCCCAGGTGAGCCGTAGGACAGCCTTCCAACCGACATGATCACCTGGCCAGCCTTCGGCCATCGCCTTGACTGCGGCCCATTGCACCTTTTCGTCCAGATCATCGATGTAGCGCAGCACAGCCTCCCGGATGTCGGGATCGCCCGGCCAGCCTTCGGCCAGCGCTTCGATTGCCGCAATACGGACTCCCTCGTTGGGGTCATCGGCGAGGCGAAGCACTGCCTCTCTGGCGACGGAGTCGTGCGCCCAGCTGCTGACCAGGGTCGTGAGCGCGGTACGGCGCGCTGCTGGGTCGGTCAAGCGCGTTGCGGTGATGAGGACAGTGAGTTCCTCGTCGGGTTCGAGGGGGCCGGCTTGAGGTGTGATGGCGCTCCGCAGCTCCTGTACGGCTTTCTCTTCGCGGAGATTGACCTCATGGGCTTTGGCGAGAGCGGCGCCGATGTCGTCCAGTGCTGGTCGGGTGAGCAGTTCGCTCGCAAGGAACGGTTGCGGGGCCAGTTGCGGGTCGAGATGGGACAGCGCCAAGCCGGCCGCATCGGGGTGGGAGGCCAGGCGCTGGGCCTCGGCGCGTGCTCGGTTCCAGAGGTCCTCGAGGATGCTCATCCGGGCAGCGGCGCGGTCGGCTTCTTGCTGGGCTGTGGCCTTGTGGTCCAATGCCTGGCGGGTTTCGTCGCGTACCCGCGCGAGTTCTGCCGGGGCCTGGCGGACCTGGAGTTCGCGGATGTCGTTGCCGGCGATGATCTCGCGCAGAGTGCTGATGATCTGCAGGAGGGTCGACAGCAGAACATCGTGATCCCGCAGGGCGTAGCGCAGACGGGTCTCGGCATGGCGGGCGCGCTCAAGGTCGACTTCGAGGCGCAGGACCGCGACGGCGTCCTCCCGGTGCTCGACGGTGTCGTTGCCGGTCGCCGGAAGGCGCGCAGGTGGTGGCGGTTCGGGAGTGTCCATGATCGCCTGTAGCAAGGAACGCGCCCTCTCGCACCGGCTTCGGTGCTCTTCCGCTGAGAGGCCGGCGGCACGGTTGGTGATCCGCAGGAACTGCAGGGTGAACGGCAGAGGCGGCTTCGGGTGGGCCTGGCCTTTGAAGAGCCGGTCGATGTGGGACTTGGAAGCGGCCATCTTGGAGATGGGATGTGCAGGAGGCTCGACCTCCTGCCCCGCCTCGCGTTGGGCCTCCAGATGTTCGTGCTGCTGTCGGGCTGCCGCTACGAAGGCTTTCGCGATCTTGTCGGCTCCCATCCCTGCTTCTGCGGCTTGCGTCCGGAGAAAATCGGCGAACACCCCCCGCGGATCAGTCTCCTCATGCCAGTTGTTCACCGACTGCCCCCATTGATGCCGCCCCACCACCGCCCATTCCGGCCCTGGGGACGAACTGGGCTCCACGTGTATTGGCCTGGCCCAGCCTGTCCCGAGACCTGCTGCCGGCCCTCCATGTCCCTGGACGTCCCTGCACGGCCCAGGGCCGGTTGGGGACCAGCAACACGTGGCCCATTGTCCCTTCACGTTCCACCCGGCCGCAGCCGAAACCCGCCTATCCAGTGAAGGAGACCATCCATGCACCCAGCCAGCCCCACTGACCCACCTGCTGTGCCCGCCAGCGCTCTGCCTCCGCCCGAGCCTCGGCAGATCATGGAGCAGATCCTGATGGCCGCTGTACCGGAATTCGTCGGGGCTCTGGCCGCCGCCCTTGTCGTCGCTGCTGTGACCTGGGCATGGCGCCGAGTGCGCCGCAAGCCCCCTACCCAGCCGCCAGCCTCCTGAGGAACTGCCGCAGGCCCGTCCCAGCTGCAGGCGAACCATGGCCGACTCGTTCTTCAGTTGCTTGGTCTCGTAAGCGAGAGCGGGCACGAGGACCATCCTGTGGCGAGCTCCGCCGGCGAGCCCGAACGGACCCCCGTACACGCCCGCAAGACCCGCTCCGCAGCCCCCTTCATCGGCCCCTCCGCGCCCAGCCGGTGCGATTCGGGCGTTTCCACAGGCCAGACCCGGCGGACACGGGGACGCCGCAGGGGCTGACACCGGCCTGTCGCGCCCGGCTGCCTGTGGGGGCACGTCACGGTTCCCGGTTCCCTGGAGCAGAGTGCGGACGTGGTGGATGCGCGCAGTTGGGTGCCCGCGCATCAGGGGGAGGTCGCACCGTGGGGCCTGATCGCCGCAGGGCCGGCAGGGGGTGATCGGCGGTGGCTCGCAGTCGGATCGGGTGCTGGTTGTTCCCGTGCGGTTGTCCGCTCGCGTTGGGTGGGAGGGCGCCGGGCACTGGGCCCGGATGCGGTCGCGCTCCTGGCCGGAAGCGTCTTTACAGGCCGAGGTCGGAGAGGCTCGGGTGGTCGTCGGGGCGGCGGCCCAGCGGCCAGTGGTACTTGCGCTCCTCCTCGGTGATGGGCAGGTCGTTGATGCTCGCGTGGCGTACGCGCATGAGGCCGTTGTCGTCGAACTCCCAGTTCTCGTTGCCGTAGGCGCGGAACCACTGGCCGGAGTCGTCGTGGTACTCGTAGGCGAACCGCACCGCGATGCGGTTCCCGTCGAAGGCCCACAGCTCCTTGATGAGGCGGTAGTCCAGTTCCCGGTTCCACTTGCGGGTCAGGAACTTCACGATCTCGTCGCGGCCGGTGACGAATTCCGCGCGGTTGCGCCAGCGCGAGTCGGGCGTGTAGGCGAGGGCGACCTTCTCGGGTTCGCGGGTGTTCCAGCCGTCTTCGGCCTGGCGGACCTTCGTGATCGCCGTTTGCCGGGTGAACGGGGGGAGCGGGGGACGCTGCTCGGACATGACGCACTCCTCTGGGAAGCCCTACGGGCGGTGAGAACGCTCGTTCTCGCGGTGTCCTCTACGCTAGGAGAACGATGGTTCTCATGCAAGGGGAGAGGAATCTTGGACACCGATCCGGCACGCGAGCGCATCCTTGACGCCGCTGAAGACCTCTTCTACGCCCGAGGCGTCCAAGCCGTCGGCATGGACGTGATCCGCGACGCCTCGGGCGTCACGCTGCGGCGCCTCTATCAGCTGTTCCCCTCCAAGGGCGAACTCGTCGAGGCGTGCCTGGCCCGCAGGGATACCCGCTGGCTCCAAAGCCTTGCCACCCACGTCGACACGGCCGCAGAAACTCCGCAGGCGCGGCTGCTCGCCGTCTTTGACTGGCTGGAGGACTGGTTCACCCAGCCCGACTTCCACGGGTGCGCCTTCATCAACTCCTTCGGCGAGCTGGGCGGCACATCGCCCCAGGTCGCTGCCTTGGCCCGGCATCACAAGGAGACCTTCCACGCCTACCTGCGGGAACTGGCAACAGCTGCGGGAGCGGCAGCAGATACCGGCACCCAGATCGCTCTGCTGGCGGAGGGAGCCATGACCACCGCCGCCATCTCGGGCACACCCGAACCGGCCCGCCAAGCCAAGCAGGCAGCGCGACTTCTGCTGGCGCCCGACACACGCCATGTCACCTTCCCCTCGTAGCCGGGAGCGTCGGCGCCCTCCCGGCGCAGGGGGTGACGGTACGGGGCGGTCGACGAGGGCGCTGAGGGTGCCGGACGGCCGCGCGCAAGCCGCAGAGAGGAAGAGCAAGGTGCGGCCGCGTGAACCGGGGCTGGTCGACGTTGCGGCTGACGAGGGCGGGCTGGACAAGAGTCGGACGTTGGCGGGTGAGCGCTCGCACGCGTGGCCGGTCTTCGAACCGGGCTGTGTACGGACTCTGCCCTGTTGTCAGTGAGCCCCTTTGGTCCTCGGTGAGGTCGGCCTCCTGTGGACGTCGGACGTCACGACCCCAGGACGAGGGCGATGCCGCCCTGGCAGAGGTTGAGCACGACCTCGTCGACGGGCAGCCTGGGCAGCGAATGGCTGCTCAGGACGCGCTGCCGCCGCCGCGGGCGGCCGGGGTGCAGAACCCGGCCAGCGCCCGCGTACAGCTTCGGCATCCGCTCTCGGTCAGTGCGAAGCGTGTCCCCGGGAGAAGCGGGGGCCGGCGTCGCCCGCCGGCCCCCGTCACGGTCTGTCAGGACGTCTGGGCCTTGTCGTAGAGGGCCTTGGCGTCATTGCCGAAGTACGGGCCGAACATCCGGTTCGGCAGGAAGCTGTAGCCGAAGCTGTTCACCGAGACCTGCAGGCCCGTGCCGGCCGACTCGCTGAAGCCGGTGAACCAGGGGCCACCGCTGGAGCCGCCGGTCATGTTGCAGCCGAGGCTGTGGTCCTGCGAGAACAGGAAGTCCTTGGAGGAGTTCCCGCTGCAGAAGACGAGCTTGGTCCCGTCGTACGGCGAGGCGGCTGGGAAGCCGAAGGCGTACATCGGCTTGTTGTAGCCGCCGTTGAACTGGATTCCCTGCGCTCCGGTGACCGAGGTGAGCTTCTGGCCGTTCAGCGGGGCGACCACAGCCGCGCCGATGTCGTAGTTGATGTCCTCGCTCGCCTCCCACTGGGGTGTGGTCAGTGTCTTGGACGCGGCCCACTGGCCGTACGGCGCGCTGCCGTTGTTGTAGGCGGGGACGAAGACCCAGTTGGTGTGCCAGCTGCCCTGGTACTTCACGCAGTGCCCGGCCGTGATCACCGTGCTGGCGTTCTGGCTGGTGACCGCGTTGCCCGAGCAGGAGGCCGTACGCCCCTGGAAGCTGAAGAACACCCGGCCCGAGGTCGTCACAACCGCGCCGCCGCCGGTCCACGCGCCGCCTGCCTGCGGGAACGCGGTGGGCGCGACGGTCGTCGTCCTGCCGCCCAGCTTCGGTGTCTTGAGGCTCTTGAGCGCGCTGGGACTGAGCATCAGGTCGAGCGGGGTGGCGCCGCGCATCCGTTCTGCGGTCCAGAAACCACTGGCCTGGTGCTGCTCCGCGGCGGATACGGCACGGGCGGCGGGGGCTGCGGCGGACCCGGGAGCGGCCGCGGTGGCCGCGCTCGCGGTGGACAGGCCGCCAGTGAGCAGGGCACCCACTGTCAACAGGATGGCCGTGGCTGTGCGTTGGCGTCTCACGCATGTCTCCTTCTGCCGGGGCAGGTGGGGGATGAGAACGGTGCGGATCGGCTTGCGTGAGGCAGCGTGCCACGAGAGCGCGTATTTGTCAGGGGCGCGTCAGGCATGGGTTGTCGGCGGCATGGGAGCGGGCCTTCGCCCGCGGCCGGTCCGCCCCGGCCTTCCGCACGAAAACCGCAGCTGGCCGCTGCCCTCGCGGCCAGCGGGAAGAAGGTGGGCTTCGGCTGCCGGGCAGTGGTCGCGGACTGCGCCTACTCCGTCAGCGACGACTGCCCCACCTGGACCACTGGATGCCACCGCGCCGGACCCGTACACCCAACACCAGGGGCCAGAGAGGGGGACCAACCAAACCTCCACCAGCCCCAACAGCCTTGCTGGCCCAGGGCCTTACGCGTCATCCGCTCCTGGCTCCCCCCCGCCACCACTCTCAGCCAGTGGTGGCGAGCCTGGACGGACGAGGACCTACTCGCCGAGCTCCAGGCCCTGATTGACGCGGTCGCCACCGGACACGGCATGGATCTCTACCGCCGGATTCAACGAACGACGGGTAATCGGCTGAGGAGCGGTGACCGACGTCGAGCACTCCTGCTACGTCGGAACGGGTTCGGCGCCTCCGGAGAGGAGTCTCCAGGGCGCCGGGCTGCGGTGGCAGCTCCTTTACACCGCGGCTATGCCCTCCATGCCGGACTCGACGAAGGGGGGCAGTCCGGTGGCCGTGGTGACCTTGGTGAGGGAGCCGTTCCTGCCGATGCGGAAGCCGTCGACGGTGCCGGAGGTCCCGTTCTGCACGTACAGAAACTTCTCGTCCTGCGTCACCGCCAGGTCGATGACGCCCTGGGACATGGCTGACGGGGGTGTGGCGATGCCGATCTCGTTGGTGAGCGCGAGCCTGCCGTGCCGGTCGGTGCGGTAGCCGGTGACGGTTGAGTTGCCGGTGTTGCCGCCGTAGAAGAAGTCGCCGGCGCGCTCCAGCCAGCACAGCGTGTTCTGACCGTTGGCCAGGGGCTTCTGGACGACCTTGAGGCTGCCGTCGGCGAGCACCTTGTACGTACTGACCGTCGATTTCTCGGCTTCGGCGACCAGCATCCGGCCTGCCTTGTCGAAGGTGATCGCAAACGGCACGCCGCCGGCCGAGTCGTTGATCTTCGCCCGATGCGCCGGGCGTCCGTCGTGCCGCATCGGGAACACCTCGATGGTGTTGGCCGACTTCGTGGTGACGACCAGCTCACGGCCACCCGGTGTGAACGCGACCTGGCCGGGCGAGCTGCTGAACAACGGCACCTTGTCGTTCTTCAGCCCCAGGGAGCGATATGAACCGCTCAGCGGCTTGAGTCCGTTGGCCGTGATCTTGAAGCCCTGGACGCTGCCCGCGCCTCCCGCGTTCATGATGTAGGCGAGGTTTCCGGACACCGCGATGGATGAGGGGAAGTCCCCGCCTGAGCGCACCACCCGCCGGTCCGTCAGTTTCTGTCCCTCGACCCGGAACGAGGTCACGGTGCCGCTGCCCGCGTTGACCGCCAGCAGCAGATGCGAGCCGCGGTCGTAGACGAGTGAGCCCTGGGAGGCGAGGGAGTCGGTGGGTGCGTCGACCTGGTCGCCGCCCTTGCCGCCGGTTGCGTAGGTGCCTGCGGCGGTGAGCTTTCCGTCCTCGCCGCGCTTGAAGACGTGAATGGTGTTTCCGGCGAGCTCGTTGCCCTGTACGAAGACGGCGTGGTCGGCTCCCGCCTTGGCGCTCTTCGTTGTCGCGCCTTCATGTGCGCGGGGGACTTCCCCCGCCGAGGCGATTGCCACCGTGGTCGCGACCGCCGCCGATGCGAGGATACCGGCCCCGGCGATGGTCATCCGGACCTGCGACTTCGACCTGCGCCTGGTATGCCTGCTCACACCTGTCTCCTCGTACCTCGCTGCCACCGCCGGTCGGTGACGTGCAGAGCCAGAGTTGCCTGTGGGGCTGGTGGGTTGAAGATGTTTCGGTCCCGCGTCAGCTTCTCGTAAGAACTTCCGTTCGCCCCGGAGAGCTCGGTGGGCGCTCCGGCCTGCGGCTCGCCTGCCACCCTTGCCGCCCATCCAGGGGTGAGAAGTCCTGCATGGTGGAGCGAGGGCGGGGGAGTGCGGTCGCGGCAACGGATCCGGAACAGCTTCTCCTCGGGCGAGCCCAGGTGAGTCCGACGGCTCCGCGCACGTGGATCGCGGTGTCCGCGACGTGGAGGAACGCCTCGTCGTTGGTCACCTTGACCAGGCTGATCAACCGGGGAGCCTCGGGGCGCATCGGCGTGGCGTACGGGCCGCCCATGGCGTCCAGCTAGGCCTGTGCCACCAGCGAGGTCGTCCGGGCCTGGTAGATGTCGGCCTCTATGTTCGCCAACATGTGCTGCAGCGCCTGCCGTGTGGCGATCAGCCGCCCGCCGGACTGCAGTTGCCGGGTGTAGTCCACGGCACCGCTCCAGCAGCCAGGCACCCTACCTGGCGCACATGCCCCCACGGCACAGCGGAAGCCAGTTGATCCACGACATCGGGAGCGCGGAGCGTCGCCGATCTAGCTGTTCTGTCCATGGAGGTTGAGTAAGCCGTCTACTGGCTGGAGGGACGCATTCGGACGACCGCGGTCCCTCCGTCCAGATCGACCGTTGTCCTGTTCGGCGGAGCCCCGTCATCCTCGTTGTCCGGCATGACCAGTGCTGACTGCCACTCCTTCAACTCGTTCTGCTTGCCCGGCGAAAGGCTCGCGTGCAGCTGCTCGAACCCGGTCGCTGATATCTGGCCCTGACGTGCGCTGTTCCGCCATGGCAGCACCCCAGCCCGTCCCGCGCGCAACAGCAGCTGGTCAACAAAGGCCAGCAAGGTCAGCACAATGACAAGCCCGGGAAGGGTCATGAAGAAGACGAATTCCATGCCCCGGGTATCCGGGCCGTAGTCTCCCGGCGCTTGGTCTTCCCTACGTTCTTTACGGGACCTGGTCAGCCCTTCGATGACACACGCTCAAGGTTCGTTGTCACAGGACAGCACGTATGGCGGCGGCTCGCTGGTGGGGAGGCGGCACGGGCTGCGGTGCCGGGGGTCGTGGCGGTCTTGTTGCCCGCCGCCGAGCCGATGCCCGGCGCGCTGGCCGCCTCGCGCGCCGCTGCAGCCGCACGCGCCGTCGCCCTCTCCGAACTCGGTGACGCCCACGCCGCCGCGTTGACCGCACTGCTCGGCGTCCTGCGCGACCGAGACCTGGACGACACCGATGCCCGGACCCGCGCCATCGACCTCGCCGTGACCGCTCTGGCAGACCTGCGCGCGCAGGCAGAGCTCGACCAGACGCTGGTGGAGGAGCGGGCCGGGGACGCTTTCCAGCGGCTCGCCACCTCGCTGCGCCGCATCCTGCGCGCCCGCGACGTACGGCTGGACCTCGGCACACCCGGCGCGGAGGAAGGCGCGGACCGGCTGCTGCCCGGCGATGTCGTCGACACGGCGTCCGCGGCGGTCCGGGCCACCGTGCATGCCTCGCTGGAGGATCAAGGACTCGGGCCGGACGGAGATCGGGTGAGCCGGATCCACGTCGGCTGGAAGGTGGGAGTCGGCGACTTGCGTGCCACCGTACGGGACGACGGGCCCGGCACCCTGTCCCGGAGAGTTCTCTGGACGCACGTCGGATCACAGAGCGGCTGACGCCGCTCGGCGGGCGGTTGGAGGTGGACGCGGTAGCGCAGTGGGGTACGACGGTGACCATCGACATCCCCCTCACGCCGCCCGACATCCCAATGCTGTCCTGGTCACGCGGAGGCCGTGGTCGCGGCGGCCGTGCACCACGGGCCGGCGCAGAGCAGAGGCCCTCGTCGTCTGCACGGTGGCGGGGTTGGCGGGTATCACCTGGTGCCGACCGCGCGGAGTGTGGCGAGTATCAGGGCCCGGGTGGCGGTGACGATTTCGCTGACGCGGACCTGTTCCTGCGGGCCGTGTGCGTGACGTACGTCGCCGGGGCCGTATTGAAGGGTGGGGATGCCCGCTCCGGAGTACAGGCGCAGGTCGCTGCCGTAGGGGGCGCCACGCTCGGCGGGGCGTGGGCCGCCCATGACGTCGGCGTGGGCGTCGGCGACCAGGGCTGCTAGGGGATGTCCGGCCGGCAGGCGTCCGCTGGCGAACTGGCCGCCGGGCCAGGTCACCCTGGCGGAGTGGGAGCGCAGCCACGGGTCGGCCGCGCAGGCCTCGGCCACGCACGCCTCCAGTTCTCTGCGTGCCTGGGCCGGGTCCTCGTCCAGCCGTACGCCCAGTCTTCCCTCGGCCACCAGCAGGTCGGGCACGCTGCTGGCCCAGTCGCCGGCCTGGACGGTGCCGACGGACAGTGGGTAGGGGATGGGGTACGCGGACATGAGCGGGTCGGCGCCGGCGTTGCGGCGGGTTTCCAGGCGGGCGAGCGCCCGGTGGATGGGCAGGTAGGCGTCGATGGCGCTCACTCCGACGTACCTGGTGCTGCCATGGGTGGCCCGGCCGGGTACTTCGATGCGGAAGGTCAGGGCGCCGGCGTTCGCGGTCATGAGCGCGCCGCTGGTCGGTTCGGTGATGATGCAGGCGTCGCCGGTGTGGCCGCGTTCGAGGGTGCCGAACGCGCCGAGCCCGCCGTCCTCTTCGCTGACGACGAAGTGCGCGGACACCTGGCCGCGCAGCCTCGCTCCGGCGTCCCGTATCGCGGCCAGGGCGGCGAGTATCACCACCACGCCGGCCTTCATGTCGCATGCTCCTCGGGCGTGCACCACGTCCCCGGCGACCCGTGGAAGATACGGGTCCCCCTCCCACTGCGCCAGGCCCCCGGGAGGTACGACGTCGACGTGACCTTGGAGAACCAGGCTCGGCCCGTCGCCGAGGTGCTGCGTGCCGCCCACCAGACCCCAGGCCTCCGTGCGCGGGGCCTCGCTGCCCGGAAAGCCGGGATGCGCACGCAGCTCGGGCAGGTTCATGGACCACAGGTCGACCTCGAGATCCATCCGCTCCAGATGCCGGGCCAGGAGGTGCTGGAGTTCGGACTCCGCGGCGCTGCCCGTCACGCTCGGAACGGCGAGGAGTTCCAGCAGGGTCTGGGCGATGGCCGCCTCGTCCACCGCGGCCAGTGCCGAGGCTTCCACATCGCTCAGGCTTGCCGTCATGGCAACACCTCTTCCGGCAGGCGACATCAGGACAAGCCGGAGACTACGGTCGGCGGGCCAACGCAAACAATCGCCATTTGCTGCCGTCTCCTATCATTTTCTTGCAATGTTGTAGGGGCTATGGCGAATCGTTGCGCCTCGCCACAGCCTCCGACGTCTGGAGTCAGGCCATGGACGCCATCGACGCGGCGATCATCCGATGCGTGCTACGCAACGCGCGTGCCACGTACGCCGAGATCGGGAAGGCGGCAGGGTTGTCCGCGCCCGCCGCCAAGCGGCGTCTCGACCGTCTGGTGGCCATGGGCGCGATCCGAGGTTTCACTGCTCTCGTCGATCCTCAGGCATTGGCCTGGCACACCGAGGCGTTCGTCGAGGTCTACTGCAGCGGCAATCCGACCCCCGCCGAACTGCGCCAGGCCCTGGAGGACATCCCCGAGGTCGTCGAAGCCTGTACCGTCTCCGGCGCCGCCGACGCGGTCGTCCACATGCTCGCCAGAGACATCCCCCACCTGGAACAGGCCATCCAACGCGTGCGCGCCACCGCTCCTGTCGAACGGACCGAGAGCGCCATCGTGCTCTCCCGGCTGTTGAACCGGCCTCGCCTGTGACCGACATCGCGCGGTTTGACGCAGAGTCCTCACCAGGCCAGGCGCGCGATCGGCCAACAGGCGATGGCTGCTGCGGTGTAGGCGTGGGCGGTCCGGCTGAACGGCCTTACCGCCGCCCGCCTTCAAGTGGCGGGTGACCGTCTCGCCCGCCCCGGCGGCGGCTTGAACAGGCTGTCCAGCTGCGACGGGACGGCGTTGCCGGCCGCCTCCATGCGCAGATGCCCGACTGTCATCCGGGCGGTGGTCTGCCAGTCCGCGTAAACCGGCGGGCACGGACCGGCCGGGCAGGCTCGAAAAAAACACCACCCACCTGTGGTTGTTTGCTCGTCGGAGTCGAGCTCAGCCAGGCACCGGATCTTCGGAGACGGGCAGCGGTTCTGCAGTCCTCGGGACCAGCGCGCGGATGGAGGGGGTGGCGACCATGGTGAGGGTGGCGAGGAGGATGAGCGCGGCGGCCGCGTAGAGGGTGGTGTGGAGTCCGAGGAGGAGTACGGCGGGCCCGGCGGCGAACTGGGCGAGCGGGAGCGCGAGGTAGGAGCCGAGGTCGTCGTAGGCGTAGACGCGGGCAAGGCGGTCCTCGGGGATCTGCTCGTTGAGGGTCGAGTACCAGGCGACTCCGGCCTGCTCGACGCCCACGCCCGCCACGAAGTTGGCGACGACCAGCGCCCAGGTGTACGGGGCGAGTGCGAGCAACAGCGGCGTCAGCGCCGTCAGGCTCATCAGCGCGCAGCCGACCAGGATCGCGCGCCGGGGCCGCCAGTGCAGCGACAGTACGCCGCCGGCGACCGCGCCGAACGAGGACGCGGCGACGGCCAGGCCCCAGCCGGTGCGGCCGATTGCGGTGGTGTCGGCGACGGCCGGGCCGAGGACGGTGAAGGAGGCGGTGAGGCCGGCGTTGAGGAAGCAGAAGGCCACCACGATCACCCACACCCAGTTGCGGGAGGTGAACTCCCGCCACCCGACACGTAGTTCATGTATCAGGCCGGGGCTCGGCTCGGGCGGCGCGACCTGGACGCGGACCAGCGCGAAGGACGCGGCGGCGAGCGCGAAGCTGAGCGCGTCGACGGCCAGGCCCCAGCCGGGGCCGACCGCGGCGACCAGTACGCCGCCCAGCGAGGCGCCCACGATCGTCGCGCTGCTGCCCGCGATCCGGGAGAGCGCGAGGGCGGCGCGGCGGGACTCGGCCGGCACGGTCTGGGGAAGCAAAGCCTGGGCGGCGGGCTGATAGCAGGAACCTGACGCCCCGTTGACCGCGGCGAGCACCATGAGCAGGGGGACGGCGGCGCTGTGGGTGAGGACCAGGGCGGCGACCACCGCCTGGCTCGCAGCGCTGACCACGCTGCTTGCGACCAGCAGCGGGCCCCGCGGCAGCCGGTCCGCCAACACCCCGCCGTACAGCAGGAAGAGGATGCCGGTGAGGGAGTGGGCGCCGACCACCAACCCGAGTGAGCCGACCGAGCCAGTGGCGTCGAGCACCGCGAAGGCCAGGGCGATCGGCGCCACGCCGTTGCCGAGCAGGTTGGCCGTCGTACCGATGAAGAGGTGACGGAACGGGCGGTGGCGCAGAGGTGCCAGGGCGGCAGACATGCGCCTGATCGTCGGGGCTGGACGGCGCGCCCGGCAACGGATTTTAGGACTGGCACCGGGCCAGCTGTGCGGCTGCCCACTCATCGGCACCCTGGCCGACGCCTTCGCCTTCGCCTTCGCCTTCGCCGGCGCGGCAGGCGTGACCTGCGGATCGACGGCACCGAGGGCCAGGTCCGCCGCCCGCGCGCGATCAAGCCCGGCCGCCGGGCTCCGGGTTTCTTCGCCGCCCACCGCCGCACAGTGTGCTGCGACACCGCCAACGCGGCGGCGCCCCTCCGAGGGAGCTGCAGGCAGAAACCGCAGAGGCCGTGGATGCCGCGGATCACTTCGATGAACAACTGCTGCCCGACGTCAAGTCAATGGCAGTTCGAGGTCGCGTTCGGGCAGGGTGGGTGGATGCCTGAGTCGTCCTTGCCTGGAGGTTTCGTCAATGTGGTCGTTCGTGTCGGGGACACGGTGCGCCGTCCCGCCTCGGCTCGCACGAAGTTCGTGGGTGATCTGCTGAGGTTGCTTGAAGCCAGTGGCTGGAGTGGTGCTCCGCGGTATCTCGGTGTGGACGACGAGGGTCGTGAAGTCCTCAGTTACCTCAATGGTCAGGTGGCATGGGAGCCGCGACAATCTGCTGCTGTGTCATCCGACGAGAGTCTGGTGACGGTCGCCCGGCTCGTGCGTGAGTTCCACGACCTGACGGCCGGCACCCCGCTGGCCGGGGACCAAGAGGTCGTGTGTCACAACGACCTGTCACCCAAGAACACGGTCTATCAGCTGTGCAGCGGCGAGCTTCGGCCAGCGGCATTCATCGACTGGGACCTTGCCGCGCCGGGCTCGCGGATCCACGACATCGCTCATGTCTGCTGGCAGTACCTCGATCTGGGCCCTTCGGTCACCGACGTCGAGAAGGTAGCCCGGCGCATGAGGTTGATCGTCGACAGCTACGAGTTGTCCGACCGGCAACGTCTCGTGGCAACGGTCTTGTGGTGGCAGGACCGGTGCTGGCGGGGCATCGAGACCCAGGCCGATGCGGGTGACGTCGCCATGGCCCGGCTCCGTGACGCAGGGGTGGTGAGGCAAGTTCAGACGGCCTATCAGTGGGTTTCCGATCACCGGGATGCATTGGAACGCTCAATGCAGTGAGCGCGTGGGTGCCAGGCGTCAGGCTGGGACGGCTGCGTATCATGGTCTTCAGGTTGTGTGGGAAGTCCCGAGCGCTGCGGTGATGAATCAGGCGCTGCGTTGGCTGAGCGACGCCGACGTGACGACTATTGGAGTGAGGGTGGCATCGTAATGAATGTCGCTCCGATCATTATGGCGATGGCCAGTTGCATCGAAATGCTTGATGCCGCTGAACCTGATGAGGTGGAGCCGAGTTACGCCGTGAAGGTTCAGCAGGTAATGGGTGAATGTCTACAGGCGATTCCCCGGTCGGACGAGCCGGAACTGCGTGCGATGTTGTTGCGTACAGCAGATGACATTGCGGGGGGAGAGCCGACCATTGCCGGATATCTCAGGCAATGGGCCGGTAATCTCAGCGAGTCATAAAATCGAGAGGAATGCTTACTGAGCCTCTTTCATCCTGTGCTGGAGGGTGAAATGGGCTGGTCAGCGGGTGTGGTGACGAGGCAGGGCCCCTCGTCGTTGGCGTGGTGATTCCACTCAGCACACCGGCGACCGAAGGGGCCCTGTTGGTTCCGTATCCTGCCATGCTCGACGTCCCGCACGAGCTCGTCGAGCATGTCGCCTGGCTGCTGCACGAACACCGCCGGACCCGCAACACCCGCTGGCGCAAGCTCGGCTGCTTTGAACAGGCGTTGCTCACCCTCGTCCACCTGCGCAAGAACGAGACGTTCTCCCAGCTCGGAGCAGGTTTCGGGATATCCCAGGCCACTGCCTGGCGGTACGTGGATGAGACCTTGGACGTCCTGGTCTCCTGGGCGCCCGGCCTCCACGAAGCCCTCACCGGCCTCGGTGAGGCGACCACGTCATCGTTGACGGCACTCTGATCCCCACCGACCGTGTCCGTGCCGACGAGCCGTATTACTCGCAGAAACACCGCAAGCACGGCATGAACGTGCAGGTCATCGCCCGTTCCGACGGCACACCGCTGTGGTTCTCCCGCGCGACACCCGGGCGCACCCACGACCTGACCGCGGCCCGCGCCCATGGCATCGTCCAGGCCTGCCTGACCCGGCAGATCCTCGTCCTCGCGGACCGCGCCTACCAGGGTGCTGGCGCCACCTTCCGAACCCCGTACTACCGCCACCGCGAACAGCCCCCGCATTACCAGCAGTTCAACCGCGACCATGCCCGGCTGAGAGCCCCCGGCGAACGCGCCTTCGCCCAGCTGAAAGCCTGGCGGCTGCTCCGGCGAGCCAGATGCTCCACCCGTCGCATCAGCACCATCGTTCAAGCTGTCCACACGCTGCTGACCTGCAACTATCCAGGATGAAAGAGGCCGAAGAAATCAGGCCAGCCTTCTCACCTATGGCTTCACGTCGAGACGCACGAGCGCGCCGATCTCCACAAGTTGGTCCGGCAGGGCCAAGTCGGAGACTCCCATGACCGTGCTGGTGGGCCGGTGCTCCCCGAAGTACTCGACGTGAAGGCGTGCTGTCGTGTCGAAGTTCTCCCGCAGGTTCCTCACCAGAACCGTGGTCTCCACTATCTGGCTGCGCTCGGCTCCGAACTGCCTCAGCACCAAGTCCAGATTCTCCAGTGTGGTGCGGACCTGCAGTTCGAAGTCGCCGGCACCCACGAAGTTGCCGTGACGGTCATGAGACAGCTGCCCCGACACGTAAACCGTGTCACCGACCTGGGTGGCCTGGCTGTACCCGTACAACGGCTCCCACGGCATGCCGAACCCGAATACCTTCACCTGAGAACTCATGACTCACTCCCTTGAGACAGCGCGCGGGGCCGTAGTTACAGGCAGGCCCCTTGCATGTAGAAGTTACGGGTCCGTACAAGCGATGCTTGTCTGGTAGCGCCGCCCGAGTGTTCTTTGCGCGCACAAAATTGGCTGCAGTGGGCTCCTCCAGGCGCCGGTGTGATGAGTGGAACCACTACGCCGACGACGAGGGCCCTGCCTCCTCACCGCACCCGTCGGCCAGCCCGTTTCACCCTCCAGCGGAGGATGAAAGGGGCTCACTCAGCGCCAGTCGTCGATCACGTAGGCGTCTGGGTGGCTGTAGCCAGGTTCGTTGGGCTTGTGCATGGTCACGCCTTGCAGCCAGGTACGGAAACCACGGTCGACCATGCGCCGGTAGGCATCCTGGCGGGCCAGGCTCATTCCGGCGTCCAGTTGCCCCAGTCCCTTCTCGGTGGCCAGCTGCTCGCACGCATTCAGCAGTCGTTCGAACCGGTCCGCTGCGTCCGGGCCAGGGCGTACGGCGCCGAATTTGACGAAGCACACGTCCTCACCGGCCTCCGACCCCGCTCCGCAGTGGCAGACAGCCAGACCGTCGAGGTCGGACCCGGCGCCCTCGAGGAGGATGGTGTCACCGATCCCTTGCGCCTGTGTGGCCATGATTTCGCGCTCCAAGCTCAGGCCCTCGTACACAGCCCCCGTCAGTGCGCGACTGAGGCTCAGTGCGTCGGGCCGCTCAGCGGCGGTCAGCTCGCCGTACAGCACTCGGCCGGGGACTGCGGCACTGACGGCGACCTGTTTCTTCATGATGGCTGTAAGGAATCGGGGCCAGAAACCGTACCGTCGGTAGAGCTCGAGGTGCTTGGGACTGTGCGAGAAGGTGAACAGGCCGCGGTGGCGGTTCTCCCAGGTGTCGAAGCAGGCCATGACGGGTTCCATGAGGCGCCTGCCGATGCCCTGGTCCCACAGATCCGGACGTACGGTCAGCGGGCCGAAGAACCCGACGCTGCCCCAGTTGGCGGCGAAGTTCGATCCGACGACCTCGCCCTCGACGGTCGCTGCGAAGGCCGCGTGTGGATCTGCCGCCCAGCGGGTTCGGACATAGTCGGCGGTCCCGAAGAACGTCTCCGGCTCAGGGGCCCCGAGGAAGGTCCCGAAGGCGACTCTGAAGATCTCGTCGGCCCGATCCAGGTCCGGCTCAACCAGCGGGCGGACCGACACCGAGGCGGCGACACCTGTTCGCTTCGCTGTGGGCATGATCGCTCTCCTTTCCGCCCCCAGTTCCATCGCACCACGGACGTGCGCCGCGGGCGAAGCGACAGGTCCGGCGGTAGCTCAAGGATCGAGCGGCCGCGATTCCCGACGACCGGGCGGCCGTCTTCCTGCCGATCGACGACCCGCTGGGCCCTGTCCGCCGAGGAGCATCCGAGGAGCCGGAGGAGTGCCGGCTGTGCCTGAAAGCGCGGTGTCGTAGGGGCTGACCTCGAAGCTTCAATAGTTCGCTGGGCGAACTTGTCGACGGCGGTGATAACCATGGCGGGGCGAGGCAGTGGACATGGTGGCTGGCGTCGGAGGCCGGTGCCGGTGAGGCAGCCGGCCACCCATGTGTCACCGGCCCCTTGGCCACGGCGAACAGGTCGTCGCTGAGCAGCGGCAGCGACGCCGGTCCCTTTAGCGGTGATGCTGTCATCAGCCTCTGACACTGGGCGTACCGATCCACCTGCAGCTCCCACCGGGCAGCTTCTTCGGGCTCAATGGGCGGACCAGAGGAAGATGCCTGCCATATTGCTGCAGCGGCACCCGGTCAGCGCCGACGGACGCAAGAGCGCGATGCGGCATCAGTGCCGGGCGCTGACTGACTATGGGATTGGTCTGGCCGACCTCACGCCTGGGGCACTCGTGCACTACACCGATGCCCGCCCTGGATGCGGGATTGCCGGTGCCTGGCCGCTGCTGCGCGGCACGGGCGTCCTGCCGGCCTGGGTTCCGCAGACCCCGCAGGACGCCAGGATCCGCGCCAGCCCGTCGACGACCTGGTCGACCGGCACCAGCTGCGCAACCGCGAGATCCGCGACCCGATGGTCGACTACATCCGGCGCAGCGCCGTCGAGGTTGACTACGGGAGCCTGGACAACCTGGTGCGCAATCTGGTCCGGTACTTCTGGAAGATCGTCGAGGAGATCAACTCGGACCAGGCCGACCTGCGGCTGAGTGAAGAGATCGTCCAAGCCTGGAAGGAACGACTGCTCGTCCGCCAGGACGGCAAGCCCCGCCAGCACATCGACGGCTCGTTCCTGGTGGTCCGGGCCTTCTGCCTCGACCTTCAGACCTGGTCGGCTTCCGGCCCCGAACGCTGGGGCCGCTGGGTGGCTCCCTGCGCGATCCGGGACGCCGAGCTGCGCCGGTTCCACATCCGCCGGCGCCGCCTGCGAGAGCGGATGGCCAACCGCACTCGCGAACGCCAGCCGCTGCTGGTGGCTGTTCCTGGCCCCCGGATCAGGAGCCGGTACTCAACGGCGTTGAGCCGTCAAGGTGTTGAGCGCCGTGGCTGGCCGCTTCGGTGTTCAGTGACACGTCTGTTCAGTCGAGGACCGCGGTGGCTTCGATCTCGACCAGATGCTCGGGGATGTCCAGCGCCGCGACGCCGATCAGCGTGGTCGGCGGCACCGGAGTGACCCCCAGCTTCGCCGCCGCCCGGGAGATTCCGTCCAGGAGCGCGGGCATCTTGTCGGCGGTCCAGTCGACGACGTAGAACGTCAGTTTCGCTACGTCGTCGAAGGAACCGCCGGCCGCGTCCAGTGCGGTGGCGATGTTGAGGTAGGCCTGCTCGGCCTGCGCAGCGAGGTCGCCCTCTCCGACTGTGAGTCCTTCCGCGTCCCAGGCGACCTGCCCGGCGATGAAGACCAGTTTCGAACCGGAGGCGATCGCCACCTGCCGGTAGACATCGATTTTCGGCAGTCCGTCGGGGTTCTGCAGGGTGATGGCCATGTTGTCCGCCTCCTTGTGCGGGCTCGGGTAAGCCCGCGTTCGTCAAACCAGACCCGTGTGGTCTCTTCCAGTTACTGGGGAACTGTAGGAGAGTGTGCGCTGACGAGGAAGAACGCACTTTTCAGTGACTGGGGAACCTGAAGGTGACCAAGCAGTTCAGCGGCTCGGCCGCGGATGTCGACCTGCGGCGCGCCGATCCCCTGGCGCGGGAGATCTTCTCTGATCGTCCCTAAGCGACGGTGAGCACGATCTTGCCCTGGATGTGTCCTTGGGCGGCGCGTTCGTGCGCCGCTTGGGCATCCGCGAGCGCGAACGTGCTGTCGATCGCGACGCGGACCGTGCCCGCGTCGAGCAGGCGTCCCACTTCGGCGAGCTGTGCGCCGTTCGAGCGGACCTGGGTGCCCGAGACGGTGACGCCCAGCTTCGCGATCGAGCGGTTCAACGCCGAGAAGGAGCGGTTCAACGCCGACTTCGCCAAGGCGGTCAAGAGCCGGCGCCGAGCCGTGCGCTCACGAAGGCGTGTTGGTCGGATGGGTGGTGAGCAGGTCGGCGAGATCGACCCGGGTGAGGAACTCGCGGCGGATGCGCCGGGTGGCCGGAGTGGGTGAAGTGATTGGTGCCGCTGGTGAACGAGCCGGGTACCACGACCGGAGGTCTCCACGCCCCAGCGGGACGGCTCCGCGGCGTAGCTGACGGCGAGTGAGTCCATGGCGGCCTTGGCGGCGAAGTACGGAGCCAGGTACGGCGGGGTACCGCCCTTGACGCTGGAGCTCGGTCGGTCCCGAGGCGGGCTGACCACAAAGGGCGGTCGACCACCGAAGTGCGACAAGACTGACTACCGCGAGCGCCACGCGGTTGAGTGCGGCATCAATCGCCTCAAGCGTCACCGGGCCGTGGCCACGAGATACGACAAGCTCGCCGTCCGCTGTGAGGCGACCGTGCTATCGCAGCCCTCAATGAGTGGCTGCGACCCGGGGCACCACCGTCACATTGCCGCCGCTGCGTAACACCGGACGGCCACCATCTGCTCCGGGCTCCACTGCTGTTCGACCGTGGCCAGCAACTGCCAGCCGAGCCGCTCGTACAAGGCTGCCGCCGCAGTGTCAGAAGCCACCACGTCGAGCACCGGATGCAACCCGCGATCCCGCGCTGCTGCGACAGCCTGCGCCATCAGCAGCGCACCGATCCCGTGGCCGCGGGTCGACGGAGCGACGAACAGCCGGTTGACCACAGCAGTCGCGTCGATGCTCACCCCTGCACGAGTGCTCCACAGGCCGGGTGCCGCGTCTCCCACGTCGCTCCGAGACAAGCCGATATGCCCGACGATGCGGCCATCCAGTTCCGCCACCCACGAGCCGATGAGCGATGGTGGCGTGAGCCATGTGCCCGGTCTGTCGGGTCAGTTCACCGGATAGCCGTCGTACTCATGGACCTCTGCCAGCACCCGCACACAGTCACTGAGATCGCAGTCAGCCCGCTTTCGGATACTCGGACGTAGGTCCGCACCAGACGAACTCTCGCTCTTCACCGCCGCATGGAAACACACTCCAAGGCCGGTGACCAGCGACTTGCGCAACAGCCCCAAGCTTGATCTTTAACCTGTGCGGCGAGGTCGTGGGGTTGTTGACTGCTTCGCTCGCTGATTCCCGGTGTCTGGTTTGCGGACGGTGTGCACGTCGTGGCGCGGGGTGGGCCGGGTGTTCTTGCGTCCGGGTGGTCGTCCCGGGCCGGGCCGGGAGGGATTCGGTGCTCTGGCGGGGCAGGCGGCCTGCGGGCGCAGGTGCCGAAGGTCGCGGCGGACGCGGGCCGGGGTGAGCTTGTTCGGCGGACGCGCCAGGTCGTCGTTCTTCCACTGCCCGGCGTCCATCAGCCGCCCGGTCAGCTCGCGCATCTGCTGGGCGGTGACGGTGGCGGCGTCGTCACCCGGTACCAGACGCAGCGCGTCAAGCGGAGCGGTCCAGGAGCTGCGGCCTGCTTCCAGCGCGCAGATCACCGAGTACGGCCAGCCGGGCACGGGGATGTGCTGGTCCTTGCCGCGTCCGTAGGTGTGACACAGGATTCGCTGTGGCGAGGTGTGGGCGTCGGGGCGTAGCCGGCAGGTGATGTCGGCGGCCGGCAACAGCCGGCCGTCCGCCACCCTCGGCAGCGGCACCGCAGTGCCGTCAACCGGGGTTGGACTGTCGGATCCGCCAGGACATCTTCTACGTCGCCGGGCGTGCTGCGATGGCCCTCGACCTCGGGCACTTGGAAGCGGCAGAGCGGGAGATCCGGCGCATGGAACAGGTGGGTTCAGTGGAGCCACGGGAGAGCCGCTGCAGCTGATTCGCGGCCTTCCGAGGGCCACATTCCTGATCGGTGATGTCCGAGGCGAATCCGCGTACGTCGATGTCTCTGGGGAGCAGGATCTCGGCAAGCGTGTCGAGTTTGTCCGTTCACCCTGCTCCTGCCAGGCTTCACCACTCGCGCCCGCCGCATCGGCAGCCAAGCGCGGGAGGGACGTCGTGTCAGGGGCGGGCGCCTACGCCGAGGGCGTTCCGGTAGGCCCGTTCGTCGTCGTCTTCGAATACGGTGAAGAGCACGCGGTCGAAACGGCCGGGATGCGCTGTGATCCAGTCGGCGACGGTGTGCAGTGCGACCGGTGCGGCTTCCTCCTTGGGGTAGCCGAAGACGCCGGTGCTGATGGCGCAGAAGGCGAGGGTGCGAATGTTCTCCACCTCGGCGGCGAGGTCCAGGCAGGCCCGGTAGGCGGAGGCGAGCACCTGCGCGTCATGTGGGTGCGGACGGCCCTGGACGACAGGGCCGACGGTGTGCAGGATGTACCGGGCCGGCAGGTGGTAGCCCCGGGTGATCTTGGCCGTGCCGGTGGGTTCGGGTGCTCCTTGCGTCGTGATGATCGTGTGGCAGTCGTCGCGCAGGTGAGGGCCGGCGGCGTTGTGCAGGGCGTTGTCGATGCAGGGGTGCAGAGGGCGGAAGCAGCCGAGCAGTTGACTGTTGGCGGCGTTGACCACGGCGTCGGCGGCCAGCGTGGTGATGTCTCCCCGCCACAGCACGGCCTCGGCCGGGGCACGGAAGGTCGTTCCGCGGAACTCCTCTTTGATCGTGGGCAGTTCAGGTGTCGAGACGGCGGGCCGTAGCTGCCGCTCCGCGCCGAGGAGTGCATCCAGCTCCGTATCCGCTCCCTCCGGCAGCGGTCCGGGATCACGTACGGTCAGCAGGGCCCGCAGCACCTGACGGGCCGTGTCGGCGTCGGTGGGGGTGTCGGCATCGGCGAGGTGCCTCAGTGAGTCGGACCGCAGCCCGAGCCGGGATACGGCTGGATCGGCGCTGAGCAGGTGCAGTGCTGAGCGCACATGGGCGTCCAGCCGAGCGGCTGTGGCTGGGGCCGCCGTGGGGAGGAAGGGCTCGTCGAGGGCGACGGCCGATCGGTAAACGGTCAGGGGCAGTGCGGAGAGCTGTGTCTCCGTCCCGGCGACGGCATCGGACTCGGCGCGGATCGGGATCATCAACGGCTCCGGTGGGGCGGGTGAACGAGGCGTGGGGGGGGGGGGGGCCCCCCCCCCCGGGCGGGGGGGGGGGGGGGCCCCGCGGGGGGGGGGGGCCCCCCGCCGAG